>DATBBB010000175.1:0-4407 GCA_036271215.1 Kofleriaceae bacterium
CGTCGCGGCCGAGCTCGAGGTCGTGCGCGCGCGTCACCCGACCGAGCGCGCCGCGGCCATGCTCGCCGAGCATCTCGTAACGCCCGGGATCGCGCAGCTGCGCCGGGAGGATCGGGCGGCCAGCCGCAACGAACGACGACGACGACAACGACGGCGCCTCCGGGGCAACCTGCGCCGCGACGGGGATCGTGAGCGAATGCGTCGCTTCACTATCGACACGACTACCGCTCATCCCGCGCGCACGGTAGCCGATGCGCCGTGGCCTGAAAATGGTCTTCACTACAGGTTTTGCTGATCTTGATTCCAGGCGGCGCCGCGACCGATCGCAGCTTTGCCATGCCGACCGAGGATGCCGTGTGCGCACAGGTCGACATGACCGCACACGACTGGGTGCATCAATGTTTTGTTCGCATAGCGTGTTCCATATTCGCCGCGCGAACGACTAAGGAGTCTATATGGCCACGAGCGCAACCCAGCAGCGGAGTCCGGGCACCCGGTGAAGGTGTACGTGCGCCCTTCCCCGCCGTCCAGCGACGACCAGCTGGTCGCCGACGTGGTGTCCGGCGACGGCGGCGCGTTCGCCGAGCTGTATGCGCGCTACGCCGAACGGGTGTTCGTGCGCGTGACCCGGATGATCGGGCCGGGCCCGGACTGCGAGGACGTGCTCCAGCAGGTGTTCGCGGCGCTGTTCCGGGCGCTGCCGCGGTTTCGCGGCGACGCTCAGCTCTCGACGTTCCTCCACAAGATCACGACCAACATCGCGACCGATCACCTGCGCGCACGCGGGCGCCGCTCGGTGGACCACGATCCGACGGCGCTCGACGCGCTGATCGACGATGCCCCGACGCCCGACGACCGCGCGCGCCGCCGTGCCGAGCTGCGGCAGATCTTCCACCTGCTCGACCTGATCAAGCCGGACAAGCGGATCGCATTCGTGCTGGTCGCGGTCGAGGGTCTGTCGCTCGCCGAGGCGGCGGAGCAGATCGGCGAGAGCGCCGAGACCGTCAAGCAGCGGGTGCTGCGCGCGCGGCGCGATCTGATCGCGCTGATGGATGACGCCGAGCGCCATGGCAACCGGGGGGCGATATGAGTGACGAGCGGACGACGGGCGCGGACGAAGCGGCGCGCCGGGGGGGAGCATCGCGCGCCGAGCCGCTGTCGCGCGACGAGCGGCTCGACCGGCTGGTCACGGCGCTCGCCGAGGCGCGGCCGGTGCTCGACGACCTGACGCGCGCGCGGGTCGGCGCGAAGCTCGCCGCGACCACCCGCAAGTGGGCGGTGGGCAGCGCGGTGCGCGTCGAGCCTGACCCGCCGGTGGTGCCGGCGCCGGCCACCGAGCCCGTCGACGGTCTGGTCGCGAGCGACGCCGGCGGGCGCTCCCCCCGCGCGGCGAGCGCGCGCGCCGACCTGCCCGACGTCGATCCGCAGCAGGTGCCGGCGAACGCCGCGCCGCGACTTCAGGTGCCAGCGGACGCCGCGCCACGCCTTGCGGTGCGGCCGAAGCGCCGGGCGCACAAGCTGCGCGGCCGCACCTGGTGGCTCAGCTTCGCGATCGTGCTCGTGCTCGCGGGCACCGTGGCGGCCGCGCTCGCGCTCTGGGCGTGACGGCACATCCCGCCGGTCACCACCAGCCCCACGCCCGATCCAACGATCACCCGCTGCACGCCGATCGCGCGTGGACGCGCGAGATCGGCCGCGCGCCTCAGGGCGGGCTCGCCGGATCTCGCCGGGTGCACGCCAGGAGCGCGGGACACGTGGCATCGCTCTGGTCGTAGCGCTGCACGCACGCCGGATCGGGCGCGCCGTACGCGCCGGGGCACGCCAGGGTCTGGTCGCGCTCGACGGTGCGCTCGGCCCCGAACACCACCCGCCAGCAGTTGCACAGCGCGCGCTCGGTCGCCGAGCGGAACGTGGGGACGACGGGATTGCCGGGGGCGACGCGCGCGATCGGCGGATCGAACGCGACCGTGGGCTGGCTCGCCCCCACCGGCCACCCGACGTGGAGCACGCGGGTCTGATCGCTCCAGGTCAGCGTCGCGGCCAGCTCGTGGCCCGCGGCCACCGGGACCAGCAGCGATAGCTCGACCGGCAGGACGAGCGCGATCGCCTCGTGGCCATCGTCGCGCGTGAGCTCGACATCGATCGGCCGGGCGCGCCGCGTGCGGGCGCACTGGACGCGCAGCCACTCGCGGATCTGCTTGGCCTCGCACCCGGCCTCGCGCATGCCGCGGGCCGCGACCTCGGGGGCCTGGCGCCAGACCTCGGGCAACGGGATCGGCGAGCGCGCGGTGGCCGGCCGGGCCGGCGGCGGCTCGGCGAGCGTGCGCGCCAGGGCCGCCGCGACGGCGGCGTGGCCGTTCGGCGTCATGTGGATGTCGTGGTCGAGGAACGCGCCCGGCTCGGCCGCGGCGAGCACCGCGGTCGCGTCGAGCGCCGACACGCCGAGCGCGTGGCAGCGCTCGATCAGCTCGCCGGTCAGCGCCGCGGCCGGCGCCATGTCGATCGGCGTGGCGCCGTACTTCGCCCACTCGGCCGGCGAGACCTGGACGTCGATCGGCAGCACCACGACGACCAGCCGGGCCCCGGCGCGCTCGACCAGCTGCTGGACGTCGGCGAGGTAGCCGCCGAGCGGTGGCTCGAGCATCGCCTGGATCCGCTGGGCGTCGAGCTCGGTCAGCACGGCGAGCGCCCGATCGCTGGCGGTGAGGTTCGCGCGTGCGGCGCTGGCATCGGCGGACCGATGGACCTCGGCCCAGCGCGCGAGCTGGGCGCGCAGCGTGGCGCGCGCCACGGCGGCCCGCGCGATGTGGCGCGCGGTGGCGATCGTCGCGCGCGAGCTCTCGACCAGGAGGCGGGGCCCGACGATATCGTCCGGGTCGGCGTCGTCGGCGACCCGCGCCGAGCCGTCGGCGACCCGCGCCGGGCCGTCGGCGATCGACTCGCCGAGCAGGCGCTGGATCTGCTCGTCGATCCGCCGCTCCGCGCCCTCGATCTGGCGGTGGGCCTCGGTCATCGCGTCGAGCCGCTGCTGGCGCGCTCGATCGAGCGCGCGCCGATCGTCCCGCACGTGCTCGCCGGTCGCGACCAGATCGCGCCACGTGCCCTCCGAGGCCACGCCGCGCTCATCGATCGGATCGCCGGCGTGGAGCCAGCGGCGCAGCGCGAACACCAGGTGCGACCGACGGAACACCAGGTCGCGGCCCGGGAAGCTCGTCGTGGCCGCGGGCGCGGTCTCCTTGCGGACCGCCCAGCCGTCCCACACCGCGTGGCGCTGGTTGTTCGGGTGCTCGGCCTCGAACAGATCGTTGACCAGGTTGATCGTCAGGACCACCGTGCGCGGGTGGCGGCGCGCGAGCTGATCGGCGATCACCGCGCGGTACTCGGCCGGGCCGTAGGTCGGCACGCCGGCGTTCACCACCGGGCGGCCGATCAAGCCGGCGAGCCGCGCCGCGAACGCCTCGTCCTCCTCGACGCCGAGCCCGAACACCTGGGAGTCGCCGACCACCAGCACCTCGTCCTTGCCGGGCGGCGGCAGGTCCGCGCCGCGCAAGCCGTCGGCGTTGATCCGGACGTGGCTGACCGGGTTGCCGCCGAACGCGATCCGCTCGGTGGCCCCCGGCGACAGCCGGACCCCGAGCTCGGGGTCGGCGAGGTAGACGTTGAGGTGAGGGAACGCCCCGCCGTCGCGGCAGTAGAAGGTGCCCTCGGCGAGCGCGAGCCCGAGCGCGAGCCCGCCGAGCACGCCGGCGCCGCGCGCCAGCCATCGGGTCCACCGGCGCCCGCGCGCGGGCCGCGGCGTCGCGGTCGGGGTGGCGATCGCGGGCTGGCGCATCGGGCGTGGAGACAGTAACGCACCAGGTCCCCCGGCTATTCCGCGCGGCTGGCGTGGCGCGAGCCCGCAGGTCAAGAGCTGTCGAACATTCGTTCGCCGCTCTTGTCGATCGGCTTGCCGGCATATTGCCGGCCGCGCCTACACGAAAAAGATCGTCGGCTCGAGGACTCGCTGACTCAGCCGCCGCACGCCGCGTGGCCGGCCTGGAGGCCGCGGATCGCGGTGGCGATCTGGGCGGCGATCGCGGCGACCGCGCGCTGGTGCGCCTCGACGAGCTGCTCGTAGCCCGCGGCCGCGGCCTCGCTGGCGCGGTGCGAGCAGACCAGCGGCGGCGCCGTGCCGCCGGCGTCGCGGATCGTCGAGATCGCCTCGATCGAGGCGCGCGCACCGAGGCTCGAGTCGAAGCGCTGGACCACGAGCTTGATCCGGTAGGTCGGGACGCCGGTGGCCGGGGTCGCGCCGGCGACGTCGCGCACGCCGAGCGCGTGGCTCAGGTCGTCGGACAGCGCGTGGCGTAGCTCGCGCGGCAGCGGCGAGATCCACGACCGGGTCTCGACCGGGGTCAGCTTGCCGGG
>DATBBB010000176.1:0-12045 GCA_036271215.1 Kofleriaceae bacterium
TGCCGAGTAATGCGCGGAGTCCGGGAAGATCAAACCTCCCCGAGCCAAGCATCGGAACAATCGAGACTCCAAGCTTCTTGGCGAGCGCGTCTCGCCGCTCCACGCTCCAGAATTTTCCATGTGACTGATCGTACACATCGAAAGCAAGGAACCAGTCCGGTAGCCTCGTATAGTGGATGCTGTGGACTGCATAGCACCACTCACCGAAGAGTATGAGATCAGGAGATAGCGCGTCCTGGAGGCCTTGCGCATGTGATGCGCACCAGCGCTCCAAGGGCTTCCATTGCCCTTGATCGCCGTCGAGTGAGATGTGCGCTCCTCGGTTTTGCGCGCACAACGTCCCGCGTGCATCCACAGAGAATCCGAGGTTCGCACCATCGATTTTCTCTTCAATGAGGATATCGTGGGCGAGCAGCTCTCGTACTTCGCTCGCGTCGAGCACTTTGTCATCCCGCGGCCGGTCCGCACCGAACCATGCGAGGTGGGGCGTACGTGGGAACCGAAAAAAGGCACTCACTGCATCTTTTTCTTGTGCTTCTTGGCGATGTCATCAGCACACAGGAAGTGAATGGTCACTCCGGCTTCTGCAAGTGAGGTTGTCCATCCCCACCATTTGCTGTCGAAGGACTGCAAGATAGGCGGATGGTCCGCGTGTGATGCGGCGACGGCGAGAAACTTGCGATCAGAGGGGTCGTAGCGAACGCGTTTCGTGCGAGGTGGGGGCAATTCCTCAAAGCCTTCATCGTCGTTGGTAGTATCGGTTGGCGTGATCGTGACGCGCGGAACCTTCTTGCCGGACCACTCATGCGTGAGGAGCCACTTGAGGAATGCGTCACCCGGCCCAGGCTCGCCTCTCGCTCGAAGATTTTGACGATACTCAGCGACGATACGCCCTCCATGGTCGATGAATACATGGCCACCCGCCATGACCGCCTGAAGTGCCCTCGCGCTCGCGGCGATGCATGACTCGGAAGCAGCGGCATTGGCACGATTGGCTGTGGTCATCACGTTGGTGTCGATCACACAGCGAACCGGGGGCTTCACTTGTCATCTCCAGCCTGTACGCGCTTTGCCTGGGCTTCGGTGCGAGCGACGAGGTCAGCCATCTCGTCGCCGAAGAAGTTTTCCGGCCAGTTGCTGATGTTGCCGAATAGGTCTACATCGAGCTCCTCGATATGGGCCTCGGCACCATCGGTGTGAACGAAGTAGAGTGCAGCGTCTGTGTTCGATAGCTCGTTTTCAGCGATGCGCCGCTGCAGTCTGCGCAGGAAGTGCTCCGAGTGACTCTCGATGATAAACTGGCAGTCTCGTGTAGCGCTTCCCTCCCTCGCGCGGATCGCATCGACGAACAGATCGGCAAGGTCGGCTTGTACGCGTGGATGCAGGTGGATCTCCGGCTGTTCGAAAATCACGATCGAGCGCCGCGGCACATAGAAGCACTCGACGATGACGGGGAGTACCTGGCTCACTCCGAACCCCACGTCCGTCAGCTTCACTTCGGGTAGCTTCGGGTTCGTTCGGACAAGGACCTCATACTCCTTCCGATGTTGGCCGAGGGGCTTGACCTGAAAGTCATGGATCAATCCCATCGATTTGAGTCGTTCAGCGACAAGCTGAGACAAAGGCTTCGTCTTCTGCCTGGGCTTCCAGTTGAAGCTACGGTCTCCTCCGGCGAGGATCGCTTCTACCGCGCGTTCGCCTTTGACGCCAACATGATCGGGTACTTCTCCAGACCAGAGATATAGTCGTTTCGGATACTCCCTCAGAGGGCCAACGTAAAATACGCTCTTTAACATGCGTTCAAGTTCGAGCACGAGATCGGACGAGAACGCCGCGTTTTGATAGTACGCTGCGACCTCGTCGGGAAACCCGTAAAAGCGGACGGGCTCTGGTAGGCCCCATGGGCGCCCGGCATGTCTTGTAAAAGGATACTGAGAAGATGTTAGCTCAAACTCGGGGTTCTTGCGTTGCTTCTTTCCGTCTGGCTTTCCACCAATGGTGAGATCTAGTACCGCCTGGTCATCGTCGCGTAACTCATAACGAAACCAAGTTGCGCGTGGCTGGTGCTTGGCGTCTGCTGCAAGCTGCGCCGAGAACTCCAGGCCATTGCCAGAGTAATCTACGCCGCTAATTGGATTGTGAATCTCGAGGTTGCGCTCTAAAAGCCAACTTAGCGTGAACTCCACAGGCTGTGAGACATCGTGGCCATGGACCACATCATCGTATGTGCCTGCGTCCACCAGTGTTCGACCGTCGCCGAGTTGCAATGCGCGCTGCCTGTCAGGAGATTCGGCCGTCTGCTTTAGTAGGAGCAATAGCTGCGGTATGCTTGTCTTGCCCGCGCTGTTCGTGCCGAAGAGCACCGTAAGCGGTGCGAGCCGAATGTCTCCCGAGTCCTTCCACGCCTTGAAGTTTTTGAGCCGTAGCTTGGTCAACATCTCAATTGTCTCCTGCGTGAGGGGAGCCGCTTGCTCCCAGGCGTCGGGCAGTCGCAGTCTGTGCCTCTGAGGGGCCGCGAGTGGCCAAGTCGCGCGCCTCCATCACATGATGGATCGCTATTATCTGTTTGCGTTGCAAATACTTGGACCACTTATCCTACCAGGTAAGCCAGGTCGGAGGGCAGGGGGGCGTCGGCGGTGACGGCCGGGCCCTCGGGGTGCGGAAAGGTCACGCGGGCGGCGTGGAGCGCGTGGCGCGGCAGCACGAACAGCCGCGCCAAGTCGGGGACGAGGCCCTCGGCGCAGTAGCGGATGAAGGCGTCATCGCCGTGGGCGTAGAGCTTGTCGCCGACGATCGGGAAGCCGCGAGCCGCCAGGTGGGCGCGGATCTGGTGCTGGCGGCCGGTGACGAGGGTGCAGCGGACCAGGGCGTAGTCGTGGCCGGCGGCGGTGCGGCGGTGCTCGACGCGAACCCGGGTGATCGCCTGGAGGCCACCCGGGCCGGCGAGCATGCGGACGTGGGGGAGCTTGGTCGGATCGCCGGGGACGGCGACGCGCAACGCCAGGTCGATGGTGTGCTCGGTGTCCCACGGCGGCTGGCCGTGGACGACCGCCAGGTACTGCTTGGTGACGCGGTGCTTGGTGGCGAACGCTTGCTTGATCGTCGCGGCGGCGGCGCGGTCGCGCGCGACGACCAGGCAGCCCGAGGTCTCGCGGTCGAGCCGGTGGCAGATCTGGAGCGCGGGCTCGCCGGGGAACCGCTCGGCCATCACGCGGGTCAGGGTGTTGAAGTAGAACTTGGCCGAGGCGTGGACCGGCAGGCCGGCGGGCTTGTCGATGACGTAGAGCCGCGGGTCGGTGATGAGGACGCCGAACGTCCGCGGGCACGGCGGCTCGGGCTGGGCGGGGCGGCGGATCAGGTAGTGGTCGCCGGCGCCGACGATGGTGGCCGGCTTGGGAATGCCGCCGTCGGCGCGCCGGAGCTGGCCGCCGATGATCGCCTGGATCCGGGTGCGAGACAGCCGCGGGATCTGGGTCTTGACGAAGTGATCGAGCCGCAGGCCCGCGAGCTCGGGCGGCACGGTCAGGTGGCGCTCGATGATCCGCGGCGAGCCGTCGGGGTGGAGGTGCGCGCGCAGCCCCCAGTCCAGGCTGGGATCGGCGCCCGGCGGCAAGCTGAAGGCGTCGATCGCGGGCGGCGCGCCGAGGTCGTCGGCGTCACCAGGATCGAACGCTGCATCCGGCGCCTCATCCGGGGCCGGGCTACTCGGTTTCTTCGGACTCGTCGACACCGGCAGCCTCGATGTCGTACTTCTTCATCAGCTTCCGGAAGTACTTGCGGTCGATATCGGCGGCGCGCGCGGCGTGCGAGATGTTGCCGCTGTTGCGCCGCAGCAGCTGCAGGATGTAATCGCGCTCGAACGAGGCGACCCAGCGCTCCTTGGCGTCCTTGAACGTGACGCCCTCGGCGAGCAGCTCCTCGGGCGGTGCCGGGGCCGGGGCGTTCGGGTTCATCGAGACCGTCGGCACCGGCGTGGTGCCGGTCACCGTGGTCGGCCGGCGCTGCGGGGGCGGGTCGCGCGGCGGCGCCTTGGCGTTGCGGATGTAGTCGGGCAGGTCGGACAGCTCGATCAGGTCGCTGTCGCAGAACGACACCGCGCGCTCGACCACGTTGACCAGCTCGCGGACGTTGCCGGGCCACGGGTACGCTTGCAACGCGGTGATCGCGTCGCGCGCGACCCCGCGCACGGTCGGCGCGTTGGGCTTGCGGTTGAACGCGCCGATCTCGAGGAAGTGCTGGACCAGCAGCGGGACGTCGTCGGCGCGGTCGTGGAGCGACGGCAGGTGCAACCGCACCACGCTGAGCCGGTAGAACAGGTCCTGGCGGAACCGCCCGGCGCGGACCTCGTCCTCGAGGTTGCGGTTGGTGGCGGCGATGATCCGGACGTCGACCTTGCTCGCCTTGGCCGAGCCGACCCGGCGGACCTCGCGCTGCTCGAGCGCGCGCAACAGCTTGGGCTGCAGATCGAGCGGCAGCTCGCCGAGCTCGTCGAGGAACAGGGTGCCGCCGTCGGCCTGCTCGAACAGCCCCTGCCGCGTCATCACGGCGCCGGTGAAGCTGCCCTTCTCGTGGCCGAACAGCTCGCTCTCGATCAGGTTCGGCGGCACCGCGCCGCAGTCGAACACGACGAGATCGTTCTTCGCGCGCGGCGACAGCGAGTGGATCGCCTGGGCGACGACCTCCTTGCCGGTGCCGGTCTCACCGTCGATCACCACGGTGGTCGCGGTCGGCGCGATCTTCTCGATGATCGAGTAGATCTCGCGCATCCGGGCGTTGCCGCCGATCAGCCCGGCGCAGCGGTCGGCGCGCGACGGGACGATCTGGACCTCCTCCTCGCGCGCGTTGAACCGGAGCTGGCTCTGGCCGACCGAGACGATCGCTCCCGGCTTCAGGAACGCCTCCCGGATCCGGACCTTGTTGATGAACGTTCCGTTGGTCGAGCGCTGATCGAACAGGATGTAGCTGTTGTCGTCCTGCGTGATCTTGCAGTGGTAGCGCGACACCGTGTCGTCGCCGAGCACGACGTCGTTATCCTCCATCGAGCCGATCCGGATCTCGTCCTTGTCGAACGTCCACTCCTGGCTCGGGTCGTCGACGGATTGCAGGATGCACCGCCGCAGGTGCAACGTGGTCACGCGATCGCGCTCGCGATCGAGGTAGCTCACCTTCGTCGGCGGTACGAAGTCTGGAAACTTCTTCATTACCTGCGCCCCGTCGGCGCATCATATCTCTAAACCTATCCACCGTGCCGGTCCGCGGAGCGGTTCCGGACGGGCGCCGCGACCGCCACGGGGGTGATCCCGCGGGACTCGCGGTAGATGCTGCCGCGCAGGGTCCAGGACGTCTCGATCGCCGAGCGGTCCAGCTGGGTCGAGACCAGCCGCGATAGCGGCTCCCGGCTGGCGAACATCACGACCCGGTGGTCGACCCGGTCGGCCGGGATCCGCGCGCCGTTCTCGCCGTACAGCGCGAGCAGGATCCGATCGGAGGCCACGCCGAGCGCCGCCAGCTGATCGCGGGCGCTCTCGAGTCGGCGGTTCGCCAGGTTGGCGTTGTAGGCCGCCGGGCCGGAGCTATCTGCATGACCTTCGAGGACCAATCGGTAATGCGGATGGACTTGCAGCCACTTCGCGACCGACTCCAGCTGGGTCTTCCCGGTGGCAGACAGTACCGCGGAGTCGTATGCGAATACGAGATCGTCCTGCGGCTGCTCCTCGTTCTGGGCATCGGACGCGGCCAGCGGCACGGAGCGGTCGGGGGTGATGAAGTCGGGGCCGGCCACGGCGGGTGCGGCGGCGGCCGCGACCAACAGCCCGGCGAGCGCGGCGGTCAGCGGGTGCCGCTTCATGGCTCACCTGCCACGCAGCTGCGGCTGGCGACGCGATCGTGCTCGATCCCGTCGTCGATCAAGCGGGTGCCGACCAGGGCGGCATCGCTGTCGTCCGTGGCATCCGTGGCGTTCGGCAGCGCCTCCACGGAGCTGATCGTGACGGTGACCGGCGCCTTGGGCTCGCTCGACAGCTCGGCGAACGCCGGACCGAGCGCGAGGAACGCGATGAGTAGGAGAGGCTTCATGCCCGAGAAAGGAGCATCGCGCGTGCCACGGCGAGGCGTGACAGGTTCGCCGGGCGCGCGCGCGCGGCGAGCGCGGCACATCGCATGCACCGCAACGCTTGCATGCCAGTCGCACGCGCGCGCCAGCGTCCGCCGGACATGCCCGGCGCCGATCGGTATCTTCCCGAGCACCTCACGCTGGCGACGATGCGCGCCGGCGTCCCGGCGTGCCACGGCTGTCCGCTCTACCGCGAGGCCACGCAGGCCGTGTTCGGCGAGGGCGCGGCGACGGCGCGCGTGATGCTGATCGGCGAGCAGCCCGGCGATTCGGAGGACCTCGCAGGCCGGCCGTTCGTCGGGCCCGCGGGCAAGCTGCTCGACGAGGGGCTCGCGGCGGCGGGCATCCCGCGCGACGCGGCGTACGTGACCAACGTGGTCAAGCACTTCAAGTTCACGCGCCGGGGCAAGCGCCGGATCCACGACAAGCCGACCCGCCACGAGGTCGAGGCGTGCAAGCCGTGGCTCGGCGGCGAGCTGCAGGTCGTCGCGCCCGACATCGTGGTGCTGCTCGGCGCCACCGCGGCGCAGGCGCTGCTGGGCGCGGCGTTCCGCGTGACCAAGGAGCGCGGGGTGGAGCGCGCGACGCCGCTGGCGCCACACACGTTCGCGACCGTGCACCCGGCGTCGGTGCTACGTGCGCCGGACGACCTGCGCGAGCAGGCGCGCGCGGAGCTGTTTGCCGATCTGCAGGTGATCGGCGACTGCTACCGGCGCTTGCCGCCCGCGTGACCCGGCGGCTTGCCGCGCCTGCGGCGCCGGACCACCAGCGCGCCGCCGGCGGCGAGCACGATCGCGGCAGCGGCGCCGGCGCCGATCGCGACCCCGGGCCGGATGGTGGGCGGCGCGGCCGGGCCGGGGCACACCGCGTCGGGGGTGGCGAGCGCCCGGTCGCCGATCGCCAGCGCGACGTCGAGCCCCTCGGTCTCGAGCGCGCCGCTCGGGCCGACCAGCTTGTAGTCGTGGGCCTCGTCGTCGGCGCCGCCGATGTGCGAGCCGGTGATCGCGACGCCCGGGCTGTCCTCGACCACGACCTCGGTCTCGCCGGGCCGGTCGAGCCGGTAGCTGTCGCGCAGCAACAGGTGGTGCGGGCCGCGGGGCGCCGCCAGGCAGATCGCCGCGACCAGATCGATCGAGAACGCGCCGGCGGCGGCGCTCGGCGTGCCCATCCCGACGACGACCTGGGTCCACGCGATCGGCTGGCGGACGCCGTCGACCTGCAGATCGACCGCCGCGGCCACGTCGCGCGCGATCCGCTCGCCGAACGGTTGGGTCTCCGCGTCGTCGATCGCGCCGTCGTGGTTGCCGTCGATCGCCTTGCGCAGCGCCGCGCCCGGCAGCTCGCCGTAGAACACGGTGTACGCGAGCCGCAGCCGGTCGCCGAGCACGGACAGCTTCAGGTAGCGGTTGTTGTCGCCGATCGCGGGCGCGACGTGCGCGCGGGCCGGCCGCGGGGCGGCCGCGGCCAGCACAGCGGCGAGGGCGAGCACCGGCACAGCGCGTGGCATCGCGGTATGGTGCCACGGATGGCCGTGCTCCAACCGCTGCTCCTGGCGTCCGCGTCGCCGCGCCGGCGTGACATGCTCGAGCGCGTCGGGCTGGCGATCGAGGTCCATCCCGCAGACCTCGACGAGACCCCCGAGCCCGGCGAGGTCCCCGCGGCCTACGTCGCGCGGATCGCCCGGGCCAAGGCGCTCGCGATCGCCCGCCGCGCCGACCTCTGGGTGCTCGCCGCCGACACCACGGTCACGCTCGACGGCGCGATCCTCGGCAAGGCCGAGACGCCGGACGACGCGACCAGGATGCTGCGCTGGCTATCCGGCCGGACCCACCAGGTGCTGACCGCGTTCGCGCTGGTCGGCGAGCGCGACGGCGCGCGGGTCGTCCGCGAGGGCCTGGTCGCCTCGGAGGTCGAGATGATCGACGCCGACGCCGCGACCGTGGCCGACTACGTCGCGAGCGGCGAGTGGCGCGGCAAGGCCGGCGCGTACGCGATCCAGGGCATCGCCGCGGCGCTGGTCCGCGAGGTCCGCGGCTCGGTGACCAACATCATCGGCCTGCCGCTCGCCGAGGTGCTGGCCGCGCTGCGCGAGGTCGGTGGGCCGCTGCCGCGGTTCGCCGCGGGGAACCCGGTATGACGATCGCCGATCGCTGGCACGACGTCTGCGCGCGGGTCGCGGCGGCGTGCGAGCGCGCGGGCCGGCCGGCGGCCGAGGTCACGATCGTCGCGGTGACCAAGACTCACGCAGCGTCGGTGGTGCGCGAGGCGCTCGCCGCCGGGGCGCGCGACTTCGGCGAGAACTACGCCCAGGAGCTCGCCAGCAAGCAGGCCGCGCTCGGCGATCTGGCGGCCGGGCAAGGGCCAGCCCCGCGCTGGCACTTCATCGGCCGGCTGCAGCGCAACAAGGCCAAGCTGGTCGCCGGCCAGGTCGCGCTCGTCCATGCGGTCGATAGCGCCGAGCTCGCCGAGGAGCTGGCCCGGCGCGCCGGCGGCGTCACCCAGTCGATGCTGCTCGCGGTCAACCTCGCCGGCGAGGCCACCAAGGGCGGCGTGACCGGCGAGACCGCCCCGGAGGTCGCCCGCGCGATCGCCGCGGTCGCCGGCGGCTCGCTCGACGGCCTGATGACGATGCCGCCGCCGTCCGACGACCCCGAGGCCGGCCGGCCGCACTTCGAGCGGCTGCGCGCGCTGCGCGATCGGCTGCAGGACGAGCTCGGCCGGCCGCTGCCGGTGCTGTCGATGGGCATGAGCCACGACTTCGAGGTCGCGATCACCTGCGGGGCGACCCACGTCCGGATCGGCACCGCGATCTTCGGTAGCCGCGGCTGACCAAGCCGGTGCGGCGGCGACCGTCCCGCCAGCCCGGGCCCCAGGGGCGGGATCGGCGCGAAACAGGCGCGTGTCGGACGGTTGCGGTAGCGTCGGGCTGTGCGGATTCTTGGCCTCGACCCCGGTAGCCGTGTCTGCGGCTACGGTGTGATCGACGAGCGCGGCGGCGAGCTGGCGTACGTCGAGTGCGGCCTCCTGACCGCGCCCGAGCACCGGCCGATGGAGCATCGGCTGGGCGAGCTGGCGCGCGGGCTGAGCGAGGTGATCGCCGAGCTGCGGCCCGAGGCGGTCGCGGTCGAGGACGTCTTCAGCTACCAGAACCCGCGGTCGGCGCTCGCGCTGGCCCAGGCCCGCGGCATGGCGCTCGCGGTGATCGGGCTCGCCGGGCTGTCGGTCGCGTCGTACGCGCCGGCGCTGGTCAAGAAGGCGGTGTCGGGCTCGGGGCGCGCCGACAAGGCGCAGATCGCGCGCATGGTCCAGGCGCTGATCGGGCTGCGCAGCCTGCCGCGCGCCGACGCGACCGACGCGCTCGCGGTGGCGATCACCCACGGCCGGCAGCTGCGGCCGATGGTGGCGCGGCTGGTGCCCGCGGTGGTGCGGCCGTGATCGCGCGGCTGCAGGGCACCCTGGTGCGCGACGGCGAGCACGTGATCGTCGACTGCGGCGGCGTCGGCTACGAGGTGACGTGCTCGGCGTTCACGCTCGCGGCGCTGCCGGCGCACGGCGAGCAGGTGATGCTGCGGGTGTTCACCCAGGTCCGCGAGACCGAGATCGCGCTGTTCGGGTTCATCGACGAGCCGGAGCGCGCGCTGTTCGATCTCCTGATCACCGTGAAGAACGTCGGGCCGAGCACGGCGATCGCGATCCTGTCGGGCTCGAGCCCGCGCGACATCGCGGCGCTGATCGCGCGTCAGGACGTCGCCGGGCTGACCCGGATCAAGGGCATCGGCAAGAAGACCGCGGAGCTGCTGGTCGTCGAGCTCCACGAGAAGTGCGAGCTGCTGATGCTGACCTGGAACGCCGCCGGCGACGTCCGGCCGGCCGCGACCCCGGCGGGCGCGGCGCGCGCCAGGGCGAGCGTGCACGGCCGCCACCCGCTGCTCGGCGAGGTGATCTCGGCGCTGGTGACCATGGGCTGGCGCCCGGTCGAGGCCGAGCAGGCGGTCAGCGAGCTCGAGGTCGGCGACGGCGCGTCGATCGAGACCCTGCTGCGCCAGGCGCTGCGCGCCATGCCAAGATAGGATCGCCGTGGCCCGCAAGAAACACATCGACGAAGCGGCCGCGGTCCCGGCGCCCGAGGCCGCGCGCGAGATCACCGCTGCCGAGCGCGCCGGCGAGAAGGCGTGGCAGGCCGCGCTGCGCCCGCGGTCGTTCGACGACTACATCGGCCAGCGCGACCTGATCGAGAACCTCAAGATCTCGGTGCGCGCCGCCAAGCAGAACGGCTGGCCGCTCGATCACTTCCTGTTCGCCGGCCCGCCCGGCCTGGGCAAGACGACCCTGGCCCACGTGATCGCCAACGAGCTCGGGGTCAACCTCCACGTCTCGAGCGGCCCGGCGATCGACCATAAGGGCATGCTCGCGTCGCTCCTGACCGCGCTCGGCGAGGGCGACGCGCTGTTCATCGACGAGATCCACCGGCTCGCGCCCGTGGTCGAGGAGAACCTCTACCCGGCGATGGAGGACTTCCGGTTCGATCTGTTCATCGGCGAGGGCCCGCACGCCAAGGCGGTGACGATGCAGCTGCCGCGGTTCACCCTGCTCGGCGCGACCACGCGGATGGGCCTGTTGTCCGCGCCGCTGCTCGACCGCTTCGGGTTCCACTGGCAGCTGCGCTACTACGACCTGCCCGACATGAAGGCGATCGTCAAGCGCTCGGCGCTGCTCAGCCGGGTCCCGATCGACGAGGACGGCGCCACCGAGATCGCGCGGCGGTCGCGCGGCACGCCGCGGATCGCCAACCGGCTGCTGCGCCGGGTCCGCGACTTCGCCAGCGTCGAGCGCGACGGCCACATCGACGGCGACATCGCGTCCTCGTCGCTCGATCGGCTCGCGGTCGATCACGCCGGGCTCGACGCGCTCGACCGCGGCTACCTCTCGGTGATCTGCGAGCGGTTCGACGGCGGCCCGGTCGGCATCGAGGCGGTCGCGGCCTCGCTGTCCGAGGAGCGCGGCACGCTCGAGGAGGTCGTCGAGCCGTTCCTGCTCCAGGTCGGCTTCATCGCGCGCACCCCGCGCGGCCGGGTCGCCACCGCCGCCGGCTTCCAGCACATGGGCCTCGCCGCCCCGAGCAAGGCGCCCTCGGGCGGCCAGGGCCCCCAGGGCCGGCTGTTCTGAGTCAGCCCGCGCGGCTGCGCCCGGCTGCGCCCGGCCGTGCGTAGCCTGCGGAGCACACCGTCTTGATTTGCTCCGCGCCGGCTTCCGGATCCCTGCACACTGCGCGGGATCCGGGGTCTCGTTCGCAACTCTGATCGACATCTGGCACCAGACGGGGTTACCGAGGGCCCGAGCTTGCCGGTCCGCTTCCGGTGACCATCTGCTGAACGATCCGAGCCAGCTGCTCGAGCTGGTTCTGCTGCTCGACGTATCGCATCAGCTCGACAGCGCGACTCGCCTGAGCGGCAGCCGCGGCGGGGAGATGTTCGTGCGGAATCCTGGCCAGAAAGAGCACCTGCTCGAACTGCGACGACAGGAGCTTTGATAGCTGGGACAACAGTTCCTCACGGGTCATGCCTGTCTCCTGGGTGGGTGACGAGTCGCCTTGCCGAGGCCTCGCCTGCAACGGGCCTGCATGGCTCGCGGCCTGCCTGCTCGCCGTCGTCGATGGCATCGCCGCCACGGCAAGCTGCTTGGCATCGACGTCGGCGCGGACACGCAGTTGCGGTCGATCGTGGTCCGGGAGATCGTCGAGACGGACGGCCGCGCGCCCCTGGGCGAACGCTTGCTCGACCGATCTGCGCTGTCCTAGCGGTACCTTCGCAGATTCGGGCGAGCGGGATGACGGCACAGGTTTCCGCGGAATCGTCGCGCCGTCGAGAGAATGGCGCCATGACCGGTTGACCTTCGCGGTCGCTCAGATACATGTGATAAGTGCACTTCTTCGA
>DATBBB010000177.1:0-12679 GCA_036271215.1 Kofleriaceae bacterium
CTTTGCAGGCCGGAGCGGCGCGACCAGCTGACCGTGCTGACGATAGTAGTCGAGGTGGGTCGATAGTTGCTCGGGAAGGCCGGCGAGTTCGTATGCGTCGACGAGCATCAGCGGGACCTCTTCGACCATCAGGATCGGGAACCGCGGGATCGCGGTTGCGAGGTCCGGCGGTTGCAAACGTGATCCGCCGAGCCGGAGTGGCGGATGCGGATTGGCGTCGAATATCACGCGCATGACCAGGAACAGGCCCTCGTGGGGATGGCGGGTGAGATCGCAGCCGGCGATGAACTTGTCGAGTGCTGCCAGCGCACCAGCCTTGCCGAGCGGTATCAAGGCGTTCACAGCCTCGATCACCGCCGTCGGATCGTAGGCCGTGAAGTCAGAACCCGAAGCGCGCTGTAGCAGGTCATCGAGGGTCATAGTTGTTGCTCCGGATCGCTGCGCCGAGGTGCCTGTGCCGGCCGGCTCCGGTGGCTGGTGAGTGCAGCTGAAACCCAACCACACTCCGAGTGCGATGACCAGCGAGCACCCGGGGCGAGCTCGTCGCGCGCTTGCCCCGACCTGGCGCAGCTCCCGCGCCACCGGTTGGACATGCGGCGAACCACGCGCTCCCCGAGCCCGGCGTACATGCATCCGAGGGGCACGCTACAATGAATCTTGTGTCGGTGCGTGCCGCAAAATGTGGCGAGCCACCACGTCGACAAGGAGCCAGTCTCGAAGATCTGCGAACAGAATTAGATCGTGCCTGCGGCGAGGCCCTGGATCGACATGCCACCGTCGACCGCGAGGCACTGGCCGGTGATGTAGGACGCCGCGGGCAGGGCCAGGAACGCGACCGCGGTGGCGACCTCGCGTGGCTCGGCGACCCGGCCGAGCGGCGTGCGGGCGAGGATCGCCTCATAGACATCCGGACGCGACAGCACCGGTTCGACCAGCGGGGTGCGCGTGTACCACGGCGCGATCGTGTTGACGCGGATCGCGTCGCGCGCCCACTCGAGCGCCAGGGTCCGCGCGGCCTGGGCGAGCCCGGCCTTGGCGGCGCCGTAGGCCACGCCGGTCGGCAGCGCGACCAACCCGCCGATCGAGCTGACGTGGATCACGCTGGCGCCGGCCGCGTCGCGCAGCAGCGGGTGCAGGTCGCGCGACAACAGGATCGGGGCGGTGAGGTTGAGCGCGATCAGGCGCTCGATCGTCGCGTCGTCGTAGTTGACCAGCGGGCTGCGCACGTTGCCGCCGGCGTTGTGGACCAGCACGTGGAGCGGGCCGTGCGCGCGGGCGTGGGCGACGATCCGGGCGCGGCCGTCGGCGGTCGTGACGTCGGCCGCGACGCCGGTCACGTGCTCGCCGAGCTCGCCGACGACCTGGTCGACATCGGCCTGCGATCGTGCGACCAAGGTCACGCGCGCGCCGAGGTGGACGAGCTCGTTCACGATCGCGCGGCCGATGCCTCGCGTGCCGCCGGTCACGAGCGCATTGCGGCCACCGAGTTGCCACGCTGGTTGCATCATGGTGAGACTATAGCTTGATGATCGCGCAGCTCGACGATGCCGACCTCCCGGCGCTCGTCGCCCACATCGCGCGTCACAGCGCGGAGTCGGGGAATGACGGCGATCTGATCTTCCGGCCGCGCGCGTCGAACGCGCCGATCGACGACCTGGCGACGATCGAGCGCCACAAGCTCGGCTGGGCCCAGCCGCTCGACGAGCCGTTCTGGCTCCGGACCTGGGGCGTCGGCCTCGGCCACCAGATCATCGGCCACCTCGATCTGCACGGCGGCCGCATGCCGTCGGAGTCTCACCGCGCGATGCTCGGCATGGGCATCGAGCGCGAGTTCCGCGGCCAGGGCCACGGCCGCGCGCTGCTCGAGGCGGCGATCGCGTGGGCGCGCAACGCCGAGCTCGCCTGGATCGACCTCGGCGTGTTCGCCCACAACCCGCGCGCCCGCAAGCTCTACCGGTCGGTCGGGTTCGTCGAGGTCGGCATCACCCGCGACCGCTACCGGGTCGACGGCGCCATGATCGACGACGTCGCGATGGCGCTCGCGCTGTAGCCGGCGCGGTCAGCGGGCGTGCCGATCGACCAGCGCGACGTACGCGGTCATCGCGGCGTCGGCGGTCGTGCCCTTGTGCTTGGCCCATGCGTCGTACTTGGCGCGGCCCTTGACGTCGAGCATGCCGGGGCGGCTGCCGGTGGCGTCGCCGGCGGTGGCCTGCTTGAACAGCGCATAGAGCGCCAGGAGGACGTCGTTGCCCAGCCCGGTGACCGGCTTGATGCGAGCCTGGGCGGCCGTGAACCGCTGCGCGAGATCGGACATGGCGGCAGAATACAGGACGAACCTCGGGGGCCCGCCCCGGATCGGGCGACCGCTGGAGGTAGGATGCCGGCATGCGGACCTGGCTGCTCGCTGTGTTACTCGTCCCGATGGTGGCGCACGCCGATGATGTGGCGACGCGCGCCAAGCAGATCCACGCCGAGGCGATCGTCGTCGATACCCACATCGATGCGCCCGATCAGCTGTCGGGCAAGTGGGCGGACATCGCGGTGCAGGGCGCCACCGATCACCTCGACATCCCGCGCGCCCGGGCCGGCGGCCTGACCGCGCCGTTCTTCTCGATCTACGTCGCCGCGGGCTACGCCGACCACGGTGCCGCGCACCGTGCGCTCGAGCTGATCGACATCACGCACCGCGTGGTCGACGGCCACCCCAGGGACACGATGCTCGCGGTGTCGCCGGCGGACATCCGGGCCGCGAAGCAGGCGGGCAAGATCGCCGTGCTGATGGGGATCGAGGGCGGCCACGCGATCGAGGACTCGCTCGCGGTGCTGCGCCAGATGTACCTCGCCGGCGTGCGCTACATGACGCTGACCCACACCAACACCAACCACTGGGCCGACTCGTCGGGGCCGTTCTACGAGCCGGACTTCGATCCCAAGCAGTCGGCGGTGCACAACGGGCTGACCGAGTTCGGCAAGACCGTGGTCAAGGAGATGAACCGGCTCGGCATGATCGTCGACATCTCGCACGTATCGGACGCGACGATCCGCGACGTGCTCGCGGTGTCGCGCGCGCCGGTGATGGCGTCGCACTCGTCGTGCCGTGCGCTCGCCAACATGCCGCGCAACCTGACCGACGATCAGATCAAGCAGATCGCGGCGAAGGGCGGCGTGGTGATGATCAACATCGGCTCGGCGTTCCTCGACCAGAAGGTCTACGACGCGTTTCGCGCCCAGCTGGAGAAGGCCAAGCCGCAATACCAAAAGCTCAAGGCGCAGTACGCCAAGGAGCCGGCGAAGCTGCGCGCGGCGATGCAGGAGCTGTCCAAGCAGCAGCCCAGGCTGCCGCGCGCCGACTGGACCAAGGTCGTCGAGCACATCGAGCACGTGATCCAGGTCGGCGGCGAGGACGCGGTCGGGCTCGGCACCGACTTCGACGGCATCGACGATCCGCCGACCGGGCTCGAGGACGTCTCGATGTACCCCAAGATCTCCGAGGAGCTGCTGCGCCGCGGCCACACCGAGGCGCAGATCAAGAAGGTCCTCGGCGAGAACTTCCTGGCGTTCTTCGCGCGGGTCGAGGCGGCGAAGGCCAAGCTCGCGAGCGAGCCGCCGGCCACGATGGTGTACGCCGCGAAGTGAACGCCGCACGGGCTGCTGCGTCAGCGGCCGGCGCGCCGCATGCGGAGCGCTCCGGGTTGCCGGCTCCGGTCGGCGCGTCGGGCGGGGCCCCCGCGACCTGCAAATGTAGGTGACCCGGCCGGCTGCCTGTTCCGCAGCCTGCTAGGTTGCCGGCCATGATGCGCCGTGCATTCGCCCTCGTCTTGCTCGTCGCCTGCGGCGGCGGGTCTTCGCACCCCGTGGCCGTGGCGCCACCGCCGGGGCCGGCCGCGCCCCGGGTCGCCGCGCAGCCCGGTGACCTCGCGATCACCCACGTCACCGTGGTGCCGATGTCGAGCCCCGACGAGCGCGCGGATCAGACCGTGATCGTCCGCGGCGATCGGATCGTGGCGGTCGCCCCGAGCGAGTCGGTCACGGTCCCCGCCGGCGTCACGACGATCGACGGCAGCCGCAGCTGGCTGATGCCCGGGCTGACCGACATGCATGTCCACGCGTGGTCCGAGGATCAGCTGACCCTGTTCCTCGCCGCCGGCGTCACGACGATCCGCAACATGTTCGGCAACGACCAGCACCTGGTGTGGCGGTCGCAGATCGCCAAGGGCGCGCTGCAGGGCCCGACGATCGTGACCGCGGGGCCGATCATCGACGGCGATCCGCCGTACTGGCCGGGCAGCGCGGTGCTGACCGATCCGGCGAAGGCTGACGCGCTGGTCGCCGATCAGAAGGCCAAGGGCTACGACTTCCTCAAGCCGTACACCCGGCTGTCGAAGCCGGCGTACGAGGCGCTCGCCGCCGCCGGCGTGAAGTACGGCATGGCGCTCGAGGGCCACGTACCCGACGCGGTCGGCCTGCCGGGCGTGCTCGCGGCGAAGCAGAAGTCGGTCGAGCACCTCGACGGCTGGATCTTGGCGCTCGTGCCCGACGGTGTGAAGCTGCCCGAGGACCGCAAGGCGATGATGCGCGAGGCGGTGGCCAAGGCCGACGACGCGCGACTGCCCGGGCTGATCGCACAGACGATCGCCGCCGGCACGTGGAACTGCCCGACCCTCGTCGTGCTCGAGCGGTTCGCGGCGCTCGAGGACATCGACGCGCTCAAGCAGCGCGTGAAGTGGCTCGACATGGTGCCGGCGTCGGTCGTCGCCGGCTGGGAGCCCAAGCGCGACTTCCGGCTCAAGTCGTTCACCGCCGAGGACTACGCGCGGCTCCGCGCCGAGAACGTCCACCACGCCAAGATCCTCCAGGCGCTGGTGGCGGCGAACGCGCCGATCCTGGTCGGCACCGACACCGGCAACCCGTTCGTGATCCCGGGCGCGGCGCTGCACGACGAGCTCGAGCTGATGGTCGCCGCCGGCGTGCCGCGCGGCCGCGTGCTGCGCGCGGCGACCGCCGACGCCGCGGTGTTCCTCGGCACGCCGCACGAGTTCGGCGTGATCGAGCCCGGCGCGCGCGCCGACCTGCTGCTGGTGGCGGTCGATCCGCTGATCGCGCCGCTGCCGCTGGTCCCCGACGGCGTGATGGTGCGCGGCAAGTGGCTGCCGCGCGCCGAGCTCGAGACCCGGCTCGCGGCGGTCGCCAAGCAGAACGCCGCGCCGCCGGCGGCCAAGGACTACTGGCAGGGCGTGGCGCCGCTGGCCCCGGCGGGCGGCAAGGTCATCCACGAGGCGACCTACGACCTGCTGGTCAACGAGCAGAAGCTCGGCGAGGAGCGGCTCGCGGTCACCGGCGCCGCCGGCAAGCGCACGATCGTGGGCCAGGAGGCGTTCGACGCCCAGGGCCGGATCGACATCGCCTACCAGGTCGGCCCCGACGCGGCGGCGTTCAGCATCGCGCTGCCGTTCGGCAAGGCGCAGCTCGCCGCCAAGCTCACCGGCGGCAAGCTGGTGGCGACCGGCACCGACCTCCACGGCAAGCCAGTCTCGCTGTCCGAGCCGCTGCCCAGGAGCGGCTTCGTGTCCAGCTCCGGGGTCGGCGGCGCGCTGCTGCTCGCCGAGCGCGTGGCGAGCCTCAAGGTCGGCGGCAAGCGCACGCTCGCGGGGCTCGAGCTCAACTCGATCCCGGCGCTGGGCGTCTACGCCACGAGCTACGCCGTCGAGCGCAAGCCGGACGCCAGCGGCAACCGCGTGTACGCGGTCGCGACCACGGTCGGCAAGGACACGTTCACCGGCGACCTCGTCGTCGACGCCCAGGGCTTCGTGGTCTCGCAGTCCGCCGGCCCGCCGCTGAACCTGACGTTCACCCGGCACGCGAAGTAGCGCTGCCCGTCAGACCGCTGTGCTATGGGGCGTCGGAGAGGTGATGGGCGATGACGTCTCTCCACGCGCGACATTCACTGGTCTTCGGGGTAGTCGCCGCGACCGGCACGCACGTCGATGCATTCCTCGACGAGCTGGCTCGGTTGCTGGCGAAGCATGCGTACGAGCCGGTGCCGATCCGGCTCACCGATCTGCTGCTGGAGCACGCCGTCGAGCCTGGGCTGACCTGGACGGATGAGGGTGACCGGATCCAGAAGCTGATGGATGCCGGTGACCTGTTCCGGGGGCAAGCTCGCCGTGGTGATGCGATGGCGTTGCTCGCTGCGCTGGGGATCCAGGAGCAGCGACGCGATCGGAGCAGCGCGCGACCGAGCGCCTATCTGATCCGCCAGCTGAAGCGCCCAGAAGAGATCTCGACCCTGCGGCAGATCTACGGCGATCGGCTGTTCGTGATCTCGCTGTACTCGACGTACGCCGACCGGCTTCGGCACCTCACGGAGACGCGCGAGATCGATCCGGACGCTGCCAAGCGATTGATGAAGCGGGACGAAGAGGACGAGCGCAAGCCGCTCGGGCAGCGCACGCGCGACACGTTCGAGCTCGGCGATGTGTTCATCCGCGTCGATGGGCCGGCCGATCCCAGTGCCAAGCAAGAGGCCGAGCGCTTCCTCGACCTGATCTTCGGCAATCCCGCGCTGTCGCCTCGCGTCCACGAGCACGCGATGTATCTCGCATACGCGGCATCGCTGCGGTCCGCGGACCTATCGCGACAGGTCGGCGCCGCCCTGTTGAACGAGCATGGTGATCTGATCGCGGTCGGCGCCAACGACGTGCCGCGCCCCGGCGGTGGGCCCTACCGTCCGGGCGCCGCCGATCAACGGGACCATGCGCTGGGCTATGATTCCAATGCCCTGCACAAGCTGAGGATCGCGCGCGACGTGTTCGAGCGCACGCAGCCGGACAAGAAGGATGATCTGTCGGCGTTCGAGGCGTTCCGCGCTGCGCTCGAGGGCAGCCTGTTGCTCGATATCACCGAGTACGGCCGACCGGTGCATGCCGAGATGGAGGCGCTGCTGTCCTGTGCTCGAAGCGGTGTGGCCACCCGGGACGCCCAGCTGTTCAGCACCACGTTCCCCTGCCACAACTGTGCAAAGCACATCGTGAACGCCGGGATCATGGAAGTGCAGTACGTCGAGGCCTATCCCAAGAGCATGGCAACCTCGCTCTATGCAGATGCAATCTGGGAGGAGAACGTGGCGCTCGGGACCACGCCGGGGGGACGGGTCGTGTTCAAGCACTACGTCGGGATCGGGCCGCGTCGCTACCTGGACCTGTTCTCGTTGACGCTGGGCTCCGGGAGACGCGTCAAGCGAAAAGACAAGGATGGAAAGATCTCCCCCTGGGATCGCGCTGGCGCGATACCTCGGGTACCTTCAGAGGTATCGGCGATCGAGGGCGAGCGCCTCGCCATCGAGGAGCTCCAGATCGCGATGCGATAGAGGACCAGCGATGAAGATCAGGAAACAGCTTGGGTCTGAAGCCGTGCAGGATCTGATTCGAGAGGCGCACGAGTGCGTCAAAAATCTCCCGCCGATGACCTTGCATGATCCGTGGCCAAGCTCGCGGTGGATCCAGCCCGAGGAGGCGCGCGCGTTCTTCGAGGAGGAGCAGCGAAGAGAGAAACTGGCCGGTCAGAAGCCCTGACCTGGGCCTCATGAAGGGGACGGCCGCGGTCGAGTCCGTCAGGCCAGCGCGAGGGCCAGGGCGGGCAGGGCGAGGCCGGCGCGGGCGTCGAGCCGGAGCGCGGCGTGGTCGTCGCCGCGGGTCGGGCCGCGGTTGATGATCGCGACCGGCACGCCGCGCTCGGCGGCCCGGCGCACGAACCGGTAGCCCGAGAACACGGTCAGCGATGAGCCGACGACGAGCAGGACCTCGCCGCGGTCGAACAGCTGCCAGGCCGCGTCGAGCGTCGGGCGCGGGACGGTGCCGCCGAAGAACACGACGTCAGGCATCAGCGTGCCGCCGCACGCGGTGCACGGCATGACGGCGAACCCGGCGACGAGCTCCTCGGGGAGCTCGGAGTCGCCGTCGGGGGCGATCGCGACGCCGCGCGCCCGCTCGAGCCAGCCTGGGTTGGCGGCGAGCAAGCGGGCCTGGAGCTCGTCGCGCGTGGTCATCGCCGCGCACCCGAGGCAGCGCACGCGGGCGAGCGCGCCGTGGAGCTCGACGACCGCGCGGCTGCCGGCGGCGCCGTGCAGGCTGTCGACGTTCTGGGTGATCAAGCCCGCGAGGCTGCCGGCGCGCTCGAGCTCGGCGAGCGCGGTGTGCGCGGGGTTGGGCGCGGCGTGCGTGAACATCGACCAGCCCAGGGTCGAGCGCGCCCAGTAGCGGCGGCGGACGTCGTCGCGCTCCATGAACTCGCGGTGCTGGATCGGCGGCCGGGTCCGCGGCGGCGCGTCGGGGCTGCGGTAATCGGGGATGCCGGACTCGGTCGAGCAGCCGGCTCCGGTCAAAGCGACGATGCGCCGGCCGCGCAACAGCTCCACGAGCGCCCCGAGCTCCACCGCTCAAGTCGTAGCACGCGCACGGCGGGCCGGCCGCTGGGCGCCATGGCTGGGCTGCAACCGGGCCTCCCTGGCAGTTCGTCGAACCCACGCCGGCGAGCGATGCCCGCGAGCGCCTCGAGCGCGTCGGTCAGCCGCCGAGGATCTGGCGAAACCGCGGCTGGTCGCGGAACCGCGCGAAGTCGTCGTTGTCGAGGAAGTAGCTCTGGTAGGTCGCCGGGTCGGACATCACCACCGCCTGCATCGAGCGGTAGAACAGCTCGTCGTCGGGGGTGATCGCGCCGGCCCACGCCAGCAGGTAGTCGGTATACGTGTCCTGCGCGAGCCGGTTGGCCTCGAGCAGATCCGGAATTGCGTCGCGGCCGCGCCCGAGGTTCAGCTTGGCGTAGCCGCGCAGCTGGTAGCCCTCGGCGATCGGGTGCATCGCGAGCAGCCGGTCGAAGTCGGCGATCGCCTCCTCGTAGCGCCCGAGGTCGCTGACGTACAGCTTGCCGCGCAGGTGGTACGGCCCGGGGTGGTCGGGGATCAGCGCGATCGCCCGGCCGTAGTCCTGGACCGCGTGCTCCTCGTGGCCGCCGATCGCCGAGAAGCACATCCCGCGCTGGAAGAAGTATTGCGCCTGGTTGAACGGCGGCTCCATCTCGATCGCCCGGCCGTAGTCCGGGATCGCGCCCATGTTGTCACCGAGCCGCTGGCGGGCGAGTGCGCGCTGCGCGTACATCGTGACGTACTCGTTGCGAAATTGATCGTCGAGCTGGATCCCCTCGGTGAACAGCGCCACGGCCTCTTCCAGCCGGCCCTCGTCGATCGCGCGCGTGCCGCTGGCGTACAGCTCGCTGAGCCGGGCGAACAGACCAGGTACGGTATGCATCGGACGCTCGTTCATTCTTTGCCCCCCAACGATCGCTCACTCCGATCCAGAAGGAAAGCGCCCGACGGCGAGTAGTCCTGTGCGTCAGGCGATGCTTGCAAAGCCGGTCCGCTCGCCCGGCCATACGCTATCATCGCCTGCATGACGACCCCAAACGTGCCGGATCTGCGTGGCCAGGTCAGCGATGTCGAGTGGCAGCTACGTGTCGACCTGGCGGCCTGCTATCGGCTGGTCGCGCTGTACGGTTGGGACGACCTGATTTTCACCCACATCTCGGCGCGCGTCCCCGGCCCCGAGCACCACTTCCTGATCAACCCGTACGGCATGACGTTCGACGAGATCACCGCGTCGAGCCTGGTCAAGGTCGACCACGACGCGCGCAAGGTCCTCGCCAGCCCGTACGAGATCAACCCGGCGGGCTTCACGATCCACAGCGCGGTCCACGCCGCGCGCGAGGACGCCAAGTGCGTGCTGCACACCCACAGCATCAACGGCGTGGCGGTCTCGGCGCAGCAGGGCGGCGTGCTGCCGCTGTCGCAGCAATCGACGTTCGTGCTCGCGTCGCTCGCGTACCACGACTACGAAGGCGTGGCGCTGCTCGCCGACGAGAAGCCGCGGCTGGTCCGCGACCTGGGCGACAAGAGCTTCTTCATGCTGCGCAACCATGGCCTGCTGACGGTCGGGCCGACGGTGCCCGACGCGTTCCTCTTGATGTACCTGTTCGAGGCGGCCTGCATGATTCAGGTTCGCGCCCAGGCCGGAGGCGGCGCGCTGATCCCGATCCAGCCCAAGGTCCTCGAGAGCGCGCAGATGATGGCCAAGGCCGCGATGCGCGGGGCCGGCGGCGGGCTCGCCTGGCCGGGGCTGCTGCGCAAGCTGGACCGGATCGACCCGAGCTTCCGGTCGTAGCCCGCGGCGCGCGCGGATCGAGTATGCTGGCGTATGGCAATCGATGACCTCGACGCCCTCGAGCGCAAGCTGAGCAAGCGCGGGTTTCGCCGCGACGACGTGTACTTGCATGAGTGCCCCGAGTGCCACGAGCAAGCGGTGCTCAAGTACATCATCGCGAAGGGCCGGACCGGCGGGCGCGACATCTCGCTGTGCCAGGCCTGCGGCGACGTCAAGTCGTGGCGCAGCGTCGCGGGCATGGAGAGCCGCGAGCAGGACGTCGGGTTCGATCTGCGCAAGTTCCTCGGCTAGGCCACCGCGACCGCGGCGGTTCGGCTAGGCTTTGGGCCCATGCGAACCCGTGCCGCCGTCGCGTATGCCGCAGGTCAACCGCTCGTCGTGGAAGACGTCGACCTCGAAGGCCCCAAGGCGGGCGAGGTGCTCGTCGAGATCAAGGCCACCGGCGTGTGCCACACCGACGAGTTCACCCGGTCGGGCGCCGATCCCGAGGGCCTGTTCCCGGCGATCTTCGGCCACGAGGGCGCGGGCATCGTCGTCGAGGTCGGCCCGGGCGTGACCTCGGTCGTGCCGGGCGACCATGTCATCCCGCTCTACACGCCGGAGTGCCGCGGCTGCAAGTCGTGCCTGTCGCGCAAGACCAACCTGTGCACGGCGATCCGCGCGACCCAGGGCAAGGGCCTGATGCCCGACGGCACCAGCCGGTTCTCGATCAAGGGCAAGCCGATCCACCACTACATGGGCTGCTCGACGTTCGCCAACCACACCGTGCTGCCCGAGATCGCGCTCGCCAAGGTCCGGCCCGACGCGCCGTTCGACAAGATCTGTTACATCGGCTGCGGCGTGACGACCGGGATCGGCGCGGTGATCTACACCGCCAAGGTCGAGCCCGGCGCGCGCGTCGTCGTGTTCGGCCTCGGCGGCATCGGGCTCAACGTCGTGCAGGGCGCCCGGCTCGCCGGCGCCGACCAGATCGTCGGCGTCGACATCAACCCGGCGCGCGAGGCGCTCGCCCGCTCGTTCGGCATGACCGACTTCGTCAACCCCAGGACGCTCACCGGCGACCTGGTGCCGCACCTGGTCGAGCTCACCGGCGGTGGCGCCGACTACAGCTTCGAGTGCGTCGGCAACACCCAGCTGATGCGCCAGGCGCTCGAGTGCTGCCACCGCGGCTGGGGGGTCAGCGTGATCATCGGCGTCGCCGGCGCCGGCCAGGAGATCGCGACGCGGCCGTTCCAGCTGGTCACCGGCCGGGTCTGGAAGGGCTCGGCGTTCGGCGGTGCGCGCGGCCGGTCCGACGTGCCGCGGATCGTCGACTGGTACATGGACAAGAAGATCGAGATCGACCGGCTGATCACCCACAAGCTGCCGCTCGACCGGATCAACGAGGCGTTCGATCTGATGCACGAGGGCACGTCGATCCGCACCGTGATCGAATTCTGAGCGAGCTGTTCCCCCGGCGCTCACCCGATCGGGTCAGTTCGCGTCGTCGCTGCCGATCCGGAACCACAGCGTGCGCGGCACGCCGCACAGGTTGCAGGTGACGTCGACGCTGCGCAGCCCGCTCGCCGGCGAGCGATGCTCCTTCACCCGGTACTCGCCGCCGCACTGCGGGCAGGTCAGGTGGCTGACCCGGACCTCGACCACCGCCGCCGACGTGACATGGATCGGCCGCTGCTCCGAGCCGCCGACCGACAGCGCTGCGAGCTTCTCGCGATCACGGACCAGCTTGCGCAGCGCCCGGGCGCGCTCGCGCTGCTCGGTACGTTTCCGGCGGATCACGTGGCTGCGTGTAGCATAGAACCCGCCGGGGCTCGAGTCGCGCGCCGCACCCGATGGCGCGGCTCGAGCGCCCCAACGTGCTCACCGTCTACGAGGTCGGCACTTATCGCAACCGCGACTACATCGCGATGCTCGACTACCGACTTCCGCGCACTGCTGCCTCGATGTTCGAGAGCACGCCGAGCTGTGCCAGGAGCACGGTTCCTGACACGTAGCAGTTGAACGACTGGATCTTGCCGTTCACGAGGCGAAACACGTCGCAGCACGGCGCGTCGATCCGCTTGCCGGTCGGCGGGATGGTCCCCATCGGCATCGGGAGGGGGCCCTGGTGCGTGCCCTGCAACGCCAGCTCCACGATGACGGTGTCACCCGCGACGAAGAAGCGGAAGAGCTCCCGATGCATGTCGGGGAATGCGCTCGCATACACCTCCACGGTCTTCCCCAGCTCGTCCGGGCCACGATAGGTGACACCGAGCGACTCGTCGGTGAACGTCCCGTCGGCTGTGAAGCTGGCGACCCAGCCCGCAATGTCCTTGTCTTCTGCCGTCTGGTACGCCTTGCGGATGATTTGCTCGTTGTTCATGTCCAGTCTCCTTGTTTGTCCTCGGTGGAACTGTTTCCGTCGCGAGGACGTAAGGAACCTACTGCTGGAACGATCTGGACGGCAGACCGCAAAAGTTGCACGCTGC
>DATBBB010000178.1:0-5827 GCA_036271215.1 Kofleriaceae bacterium
GCCCTGTGCCGGCTTCAGGCGAACCGCGGCTCACGTCCACGATAACAGACGCCTTGCCAACTATGACGTCGTCCGTTATAACGGACCAATGGTGGCGACAGTTTCCCCACAAGAGCTCGCAGGCCTGCTCTCCAACCCCAAGGCGCACCTGATCGACGTGCGCGACGCCGACGAGTGGGCCGGCGGACACCTCGATGGTGCCCGCTCGGTGCCGCTCGATCAGCTGCGCTCGGATCCCGAGCGCGAGCTGGCGCACGACGGCGTGCTGGTGTTCATCTGTGCCAAGGGCGTACGCAGCTTGACCGCGGCCAAGCTCGCCGAGCGGCTCGGCTACCAGTCGATCTACAACGTCGAAGGCGGCACCTCCGCCTGCGCGCGTGCGGGCTGGTCGCTCGTGGCCGCGCGCGCCGCGGCGTAGCCCCGTCACTCCGAGCTGCGCTTGCGCAGCGCCGAGAGCGGCACATCGGGCACGGCGATCACCGGCCGGTGATGCTCGGGCCGATCCGGCACCGGCAGCAAGGTCTCGATCTCGTAGCGCGCGGCCTCGAGCTCCCGATCGGTGAGCTTGCCGCGGACCCCGTCGGCGAGGGTCGCGCAGGCCATCGCGAGCGGCGGCAGCGCGATGCCGGGCGCGACCAGCTGCTCGGCGACCAGCTCGACCACGCGGGCGATCGATCGCGCGAGTGGCGACGCGAGTGGCGACGCGAGTGGCGACCCGAGCGGCGACCCGAGCGGCGAGCCGATGCGGTGCAGCCGCTCGACCAGCTCGTCGGCCGCGCCGAGATCGCTGTCGGGCGCGATCTGCACCAGGTGCGTGATCAGCTGCTCGATCCGCGCGAGGTGCGGGTTCGGGTCGGGATCGCCGGCGGAGTCAGCGGGCGCCGTCACGCGGCGCCGGGGTCGTGCTCGTCGTTGGGATCTTCGCTGCGCGCGATCTGCTCGGCGCTGCGCTGCTTGAGGAACTCGAGGAACGCGATCGCCGTCGGCAGATCGATCGCCGGGATCGTCTCGATCAGCTCCCGCGCCTGGCGGCGCAGCGCCTCGCCGGGTGCCTCGCCGCCGTGGATCACCGGCCGGCCGACCGCGGGCAGCTCCTGCGGCGGCTCCACGTTGCCCCACGGCGGCTCGTTGCTCGTCGAGATCTCGTGCTGCTGCAGCCACTGCGCGATGTGCCAGTGCAAGAGGTCGGCGCGGTACGAGAACCAGCGCTCGCGCTCGGCGGGGTAGGCGAGCAGCACGTCCTTGAACCGGCGGAACGCACCCTTGCCGTCGATCGAGATGATCAGCCGCTCGCGCAGCGGCTCGTCGACCACCGAGCCGACGAAGCGCTCCATCCAGCGATACTGCTCGCGCGACGACGCGGGCTCGACGCGCAGGAAGTTGCGGATGTTCTCCGAGACGTTCTGGCGATTGATCGCGGCCTCCGGATCGCCGGTGGTGATCGTCAGGATGCGGCCCGTGGTGAGGTCGAGGTAGCTGTCGGTGTCGGGCGAATTGCGCTCGACGGCGATCTCGAGGGCGTCCCAATCGAGATCGATACGGACAGGACCCCGCGTGGCGGGAACAGGTGGTCGTACCGGCATAATCTAAAGGCGGAACGCCTACTTGCCGGTAGGACGAGCCGCATCGCTAAGGTAATGGTTTGGGTTCGCTCTGGCAAGCGTGCCCTTGACACGCGTTGGTAACCGAGTAAGTTCCGCGGTCCATGGCTCGCGTTACCGTCGAAGACTGTCTCGACAAGGTCCCCAACCGGTTCGCGCTGGTCGTCCTCGCTGCAGAGCGGGCACGCCAGCTGTCGCGCGGAGCGAACCCCGGCGTGGACTGCGATAACAAGCCGGCCGTGACCGCCCTGCGCGAGATCGCCGCAGGTCTCGTGACGTTCCGCGAAGATGTTCGCAACACGGTGATCGAGTTCATCGTCGAGCGCCGCAAGGCCGGCTTCATGTGAGCTAGCGGTCCGGCGGGACGGTTGCGTCGAACGCCGGTCGACCCGTTCGGTCGAACCAAAAAATTGCCCGCCGCGGCCCGGCTTGCCAAAGATGGCCGGGTGGCTGTCTTCTCCGGGTCCGGGCCCGAGTCTGCGCTGCGCCGTACCCTCGGCCGCGGTGAGCTCGCGCGGCTCGCCTATCGACTCGGTCGCCAGGGCGCGAGCGGTGTCCTGACGCTCACCGCGCACGCGACCCGGGGCGCGCGGCCGGAGGTCTTCGTGCTGCGGCGCGGCGCCGCGGTGTGCGCCGACGGCGAGCTCGCCAAGCGCGGGCTGATCGCGCGGCTGGTCCGGCTGGCCGGCGAGCCCTCGCTGGCCGCGACGTTCGACGGCGGCGTGACGGCGTACCCGCCGGGAGCGCTGCACCAGGTCGCGCTCGCCGACTGGGTGCGCGCGCACCTCGAGGCCCAGCTCGACGCCGGCCTCGCCGAGGCGCTGGTCCGCGAGCTGGTCGGCGCGCGGATCGCCGTGCGCGCCGAGCTGGCGCCGCTGCCGCTCGATGACGCCGATCGCCGGATGCTCGCGGCGCTGGCCCAGCCGCGCCGGCTCGATCAGATCTGGCCGCTGGCCCGCACGCCGCGGTTCCGGCTGCTCGCGTTCCTGCACTTCCTGCGCGGCATCGGGGCGCTCGCCGCGGACGGCGTCGCGGCCGAGCCTCGCACGGCCCGCGCGCAGGCAGCGTCGCCGTCGCCGTCAGCGTCGTCGACCGGCGCGTCGTCGTCGACCAGCGCGTCGTCGTCGACCGGCGCATCGGCGTCGACCGGCGCATCGGCGTCGACCGACGCATCGGCGCGTGGCCTGCAGCCCCAGCGCGCGGCCGCGATGCGCGTGCTCGGGGTCGCCGCCACCGACGACGCCACCGCGGTCAAGCGGGCCTACCGCAGGCTCGCCCGCGCGCTCCACCCCGATCTACAGCCCGAGGCCGACGACCAGCGCCGCCGCGCGCTCGAGCGCCGGTTCGCCGAGGTCACCGCCGCGTATGAAGCGCTGGTTTGAACCGCGGGTGCGACCGCGGGTGCGAACCGCGGGCGGCGATCGATCCGATCACGGCAACCTTACCGAAGCCTTCCATGGACAGCGGCAACGCCAGCGCCGTAGCGTCTGGGGCATGAGGACGATCCTGCGTGCGTCGTTGCTCGTGTCGCTGCTCGTGCCGTTGCTCGCAATCGGGGCGTGCGGCGGCGACGATGCGGCCACGAATTCTCGGACGTGCGGTCCGTCCGGTGATTGCGCCGGCCCCAAGTGTGGCTCGGCGTGCTGCCTGGCCGGTGAGGCCTGCGTCGACGGTGCCTGCCAGTGCGGCTCGCCGGGAACAGCGTGCACCAGCCCCGAGGTCTGCGGCGGCGTACCCTCTGCCGGTGACAACGGCTGCGGCGACTATTGCTGCACCCTCTGTCCGGGGTGACAGCGCGGGCCGCGCGAGCGCGATCGCTACGGCGGGGCGACGATCCAGCCGTCGTCGGTGAAGCAGCCGTCCGGCGTCGGCCAGCCATCGCGCGCCCACAGGTACGCGGTGTACGCCGACAGCACAGCGTCGAAGCAGTGGTCGCTCTGCAGCACGTCTTCGCGCGCCATCCGGCTCTGCGGCGCGAACGACAGATCGTCGAGCCGCTCGAGGATCAGCGCGCGGGTCTGCCACGGATCGGCGTCGCGCTTGTAGCCGCGCGCGGCCCGCGGTCCGCACAGCGCCGCCACCGTCGCGGTGGGCGAGACCTCGAGCAGGTTGTCATGGAGCTCGAAGCCGGCGCCGCGCAGCCGGCGGCGGATCTGGCTGGCGCGCGCGGCGATCGCGCCGCTGGTATGGCCGATCGCCGACAGCGGCAGCAACCCGCGCTCGTAGGTCATGACGACCTCGGTGGCGCGATGCGCGTACGGCGCGAGCCGGGCCTGGGCGGTGAACGTCGGTCGCGACTCGCCGCCCACGGTCTTCACGGCGACCTTGCGGACCAGCGCGCGGCCCTCGGTCCGCAGCCACACCACGGCCGGATCGGTGCATGCTTCCATGCCCGGGCACACCGGCTGCTCGCACCGGCCGCACGCGGTCTGGGTCAGCGGCGCGTCGACGGCGATCACGGTGCCAGGCGCCGGTGCCGCCATCAGCCGCTCGAGCAGGGTGTCGTCGGTCCACGGCAGGCGACCTGACCGCGTGGCGACCTCCATGACCTGAGCAGCATTCGTCGAGCTCCCCGGAACAATCCGGAGCTCTGCGACGGCCGTCGTCTTGCCTCGGCCCCCGCCGAGATCAACCCCAATGAACCTGGAAAACGCGCGCTTCAAGATGGGCTGCCTTCCTTTGTAGCACGATCGAATGCTGCGAAATTAGCTGGCGGCACTGGCATTTGGCCGGATGTGTTGTGTAGGGTGCGGGCCCTGTAAGCCCCGGCTGCCTGCCGCGTTACGTCAAAGATCAAACCGATCAGAGTTTGCTGCTGAGCTCGTCATGGACCGGATCGCTACATTCAAAAGCTTCATCGCCCGCACGCCGGCCGATCCGTTTCCCCGCTACGGGCTCGCCATGGAGCACAGGACGCGCGGCGAGCTCGCCGAGGCCTGGGCTGCGTTCTCCGATCTGCTTGATAACTTTCCCGATTACGTCCCAACCTACCTCATGGCCGGCGGCACCCTCGCCGGTCTGGGACGCAAGGATGAAGCTGCGGCGGTCTACCGCCGAGGCATCGACGCGGCCAGCCGCAAAAACGATTCGCATGCCCGCGGCGAGCTCGAGTCCGCGCTCGGCGAGCTCGGCATGTCGGACTCTGACGCGACGCGCTAACCAATTATATTCAGAGAGTATTCGATGAAGAAGATGTTCGCAGCTGTCATCCTGGCCTCGGTCGCGCTCGCCGCGTGCGGCGGCAAGAAGGCCGACACCACGCCGCAGGGCCACACGTCGCCCGAGGCCGGCGGCGCCACCGGTGGCGCAACGTATGGCGTCCCCAAGGCGCCGGCTGCGACCCCGGGCGCCACGGCTCCCGCCTCCGGCACGCCTCCCGCCAGCACCGCTAACCCCTGCGCTGGCAAATAGTTTTTGTCTGCCGGCAGCGCCGGTAGGGAAAATCACCCAACCAAGACACGAGAGGACTTAGATCAATGAAGAAGACGATTGTTGTTGCGATCCTGGCGTCGGCGCTGGCTGCAGGCGCGTGTGGCAAGAAGAAGGACGCCGCGAACCCGACCACCCCGGCTGCTGGCTCTGCGGAACCGGCCGGCTCGGGCGCGGCGCCGGACGGTGCGAACCCGGCCGCTGGCTCGGGCTCGGCCGCGAACTAACGCGTCTGTTCCGGACGTGAAGCGCCGGTCCTCAGGGCCGGCGTTTTGCGTTTTCGGCGCCGGACCTTGACCCGACCGCCCGGCTCGTGTGACTGGGAAGCGTAGGTGGGAGCGGCTTGGCGTCGGGGATGTGCCGGAGTGGAGAAATGGTAGACTCGGGGGTCTCAAAAGCCCCTTCCCGCGAGGGAGTGTCGGTTCGAGTCCGACCTCCGGCACCACAGTAACGAGCAGACATTCACGGCTCGCCGCGCGAGCCCCGTCGGGGCGCCAAAGCAGCGGGGCGCCAAAGCAGCGGGGCGCCAAAGCAGCAACCTGCGAGGCTCCGGGACCGCCTCGCCGAGCGCTTCGCGAGGCGATCGATGCGACGCAGTCCGCGTGCGCTCCGGCCTCCGAGCCGGACAGCTGGTCGGGCCGATCCGGACCGATCCCGGGTTGATCCGGGTTCGCTACGGCGGCCGCGATCGAGGCGGCGCTGTGCGCGGGATCGATGAGAAGCTGTCGACGAACCTCGCGACCGGGACAGCCTCGTTCGCGATCCTGATTGCGACGTCCCATGGTCGCGCGGGGTCG
>DATBBB010000179.1:0-33358 GCA_036271215.1 Kofleriaceae bacterium
GCAGTCTTGAAGTTGCCGGAGGCGTCGGCGGTGACGCCGGTGGGGCCGCCCTTGATGTCGCCGGTGACCGAGCCGTTCGCGCCGGTGTAGGTCGCCGAGCCGGCGCCGGAGAGCTGGCCGCTGGCGTCGGTGATAGACGCGTTGCCGGTGACGCCGTTGGCAGTCTTGAAGTTGCCGGAGGCGTCGGCGGTGACGCCGGTGGGGCCGCCCTTGATGTCGCCGGTGACCGAGCCGTTCGCGCCGGTGTAGGTCGCCGAGCCGGCGCCCGAGAGCTGACCGCTGGCATCGGCGATCGATGCATTGCCGGTGACGCCATTGACCGTCTGGAACATTCCCGAGGCATCGGCGTTGATCCCGCCGGTCGCCGCGAGGCCCGCGTTGACCGCGCCGGACGCCGTGCCCGCGGCGCCGGTGATCGAGCCGGTCGCGTGCGCACCCGTGGCGTCGACAAACACATTGCCGGTCTGGCCGTTCGCCGTCGCGGCCGGGGCGGCGGCGGCCGGCGCTGCCGACTCGCCCGGCGTGATGACCGTGGCCTGCGCGGCCACGACCTGTCGCACGTAGCTGTTGCCGAACGACTGCTGCAAGAGCGAGATCATCTGGTCTCGATCGCCCGGGTTCGTCCGCACCAGCTCCGCTACGGCATCGGGCGCCGGCACGCCGCGCGCCATCAGCGAACGCAGCTGCTGAACGCCACCGCCACCGGTGGGTTGCATCGCGTTCGCGTCGATCGACAGAGCGGCGGGCTGAGCGCGATCAGCAACCGCGGGGGAGAGATCCATTGCTGGATGCTAGGTGAAGACCGTGGAATCACTCAGGAGATCTCGTAACAGGCGCTATCAGATGCGACACATCCCACATTGGGTTTGGCGACCTCAGTGCAGAACGAGGCAGGCGGGTTACCACCACGCCGTAGCAACAGGGATCGCGACGTTAAAATCGACTAACAAAGCCGCCGGTCGGGAAGGTTCACGATGCCCAGCAGACCAATCGATAGGTCGAACGGAATCGAGCACGGCAAGCGCGATTGCTCGCGCCGGTGCGCTGGATCGGTGCGCTGGATCGGTGCGCCGGATCGGCGTCGGAAACAGTGCTCGATCGGTGATAGATCGACGGGATGATGATCTCTGGATGCGATGCCTCGAACCCGGGCGCGGTGGCCTGAGATGCGCGCTTACGAGCTGCAGCCCCGCGACGGCTTCGATGCCCTGACCTTGGTGGATCGCGCGGCGCCGGCGGTGGGGCCGTCGGATGTCCGGGTCCACGTGCGCGCCGTGTCGCTCAACTTTCGCGACCTCAGTGTGGTGAAGGGCGCGCGCAAGCGCAAGGCGCCGGTCGTGCCGGCCTCCGACGGCGCGGGCGAGGTCGTCGAGGTCGGCGCTGCGGTCACGCGGTTCAAGGTCGGCGATCGGGTCGCCGCGTCGTTCTTCCCGACGTGGTTGTCCGGCGAGCTGTCGGACTATCACCACGCGAACGCGCTCGGCGGCGGCCGCGACGGCATGCTCGCCGAACAGGTCGTGCTGCCGGAGGCGTCGTGGATCGCGCTGCCGGCGCGACTGTCGTTCGAGGCCGCCGCGACGTTGCCGTGCGCCGGCGTGACCGCCTACCACGCGCTGTTCGAGGCCGCGCGGCTGCGCGCCGGCGACGTGGTGCTGGTCCAGGGCACCGGCGGCGTGTCGATGTTCGGGCTGCAGCTCGCGAAGGCCGCGGGCGCGCGCGTGATCGTCACGTCGTCGAGCCAGGCCAAGCGCGAGCGCGCGCTGGCGCTCGGCGCCGATCACGTGATCGACTACAAGGCCGACCCGGCGTGGGGCGAGACCGCGCGGGCGTGGACCGGCGGGCGCGGCGCCGACATCGTGATCGAGGTCGGCGGCCCGGGGACGTTCGATCAGTCGGTCGCGGCGCTGCGCTACGGCGGCACGATGAGCATCCTCGGCGTGCTGACCGGCCTCAAGGGCGAGATCAACACCTACGGCGTGTTCCACAAGGCGCTGCGCGTCGCCGGCGTGTACGTCGGCTCGGTCGCGATGTTCGAGGGGCTGATCCGCGCGCTCGAGGCCAGCCGGATCGATCCGATCATCGATGATCGGACGTTCGGGTTCGCCGAGGTCAGGGACGCGTACGCGTACCTCCAGAGCGGCGCGCACTTCGGCAAGGTCGTCGTCCGCGTCGATTAGCGCCCGCGTCCGTCAGGCGCCAGCGCCGTCATCACAGCCGCGTCAGCGAGGCGATCCAGGCGGCGGCGGAGCCCGCCCCGACGGACAGATCGATCCGCGTGGCCTCGATCGCATCGATGCGCCAGCCCTCGGCGAAGCTGGCGCGGAGCTCGGCCTGCGTGACGCGGCGTGGCCCCCACGTCCCCGGCTCGTGCTCGCTGAAGCACAAGAGGAAGTAGCGGGCGCCCGGTGCCGTGACCTGGCGGGCGCTCGCGACGAGCCGCGGCCGGTCGGCGTCGCTCAGCACGTGGAACAGCGCGCTGTCGACCACGGTGTCGAACGTCGTGCCCAGCGCCTCGAGCGCGAGCGCGCTGCCGACGACGAACCGCGGCGCCAGCCCGCGCGCCTGGGCCTTGCCCTCGGCGAGCGCGATCGCGCGCGGCGCCAGATCGACGCCGGTCGCCGCCAGCCCCAGGCTCGCCGCGAGCAGCGCGTGCTCGCCGGTCCCACAGCCCACGTCGAGCAGCTTGCCGTGCCATGCGCCCGCGTCGGCCAGCGCCTTCAGCGCCGGCTGCGGCCGCCCGAGCTCCCAGGGCGGCGTGGTCACGTACATCCCATCGAACTCGTGCGCCGGTGGTGGTCCGATCCGCGGTGGGGTCACAGTGCATTGGTATCGCAGACGCACGCCGGTTCGCCACCAGCGATCCATGCGCTCTTGTTCTCCACCCGCCTGCGGGAGCGCGCCGGCGGGGTGGTGGTGTACGGTTTGGGTCCATGCCGCGCTACGAGCTGTCGGAAGGCACGTCGAACAAGTTCTGGGAGATCAAGCTGTCAGGGGCGTCGTTCACGACGACGTACGGCAAGATCGGGACGGCGGGGCAGACCACGCTCAAGGAATTCAAGTCGGAGGCGGAGGCGAAGAAGGAGTGCGACAAGCTGATCGCGGAGAAGACGAAGAAGGGGTACTCGCTCGCCGCGTCCGCGACGAAGTCGACCGTGGAGGCCAAGGCGCCGGTTGCAGCGACGAAGTCGGCCGCGCCGGCGGCGCAGCCAGCTGCGGCGGCGAAGTCGGCCGCGCCGGCGGCGAAGGTGTCGGCTGCGCCGGCAGCGCAGCCAGCTGCGGCGGCGAAGTCGGCCGCGCCGGCGGCGCAGCCAGCTGCGGCGGCGAAGTCGGCCGCGCCAGCTGCATCGGCGAAGTCGGCTGCGGCGCAGCCGCCGGCTGCGGCTGCAGCAGCTACTGCAGGGGCAGGGCCGAGCGAGCCAGGGGCGCGCTACTTCGAGCTGATCGAGGGCGCGTCGCGCAAGTTCTGGGAGATCAAGCTCGACGAGGAGTCGTTCACCACGCGCTACGGCAAGATCGGGACGCCGGGCCAGCAGACCGAGAAGGACTTCGACTCGGCGCGCGACGCGCGGCGCGAGCACGACAAGCTGATCGAGGAGAAGACCAAGAAGGGGTACGTGGAGCACGGCGGGCCGGACGTCCCGGTCGCACAGCGCAATCCCGAGCTGGAACAGGCGATCATGGCCGACCCGTATGATGGGTCGGCGTACATGGTGTATGCCGACTGGCTGCAGGGCCAGGGCGATCCGCGCGGCGAGCTGATCAGCTTGCAGCTGGCGGCGGAGGCCAAGCCGGACGGCAAGCTCGCCAAGGCCGCGGCGGCGCTGATCGAGCGCCATGCGGCGTACTTCCTGGGGCCGCTCGAGGAGCACGTCAAGCTCCACGACGACAGCGACGCCGACGCGTTCACCTGGCGGTTCGGGTTCATCCACAAGGCGAAGCTGTCGCACAACGACACGATGGACTCGGAGTTCGCGGGCTCGCTCGACGACGCGCTGAAGACACTGCTCAAGCACCCGTCGGGGCAGTTCGTGACCGAGCTGGCGTTCGGGTTCAACGGCGATCCGAACGACGGCTCGCTCGACGATCTGGCCAGCGTGCTCGCGAGCCATGCGCCGGCGACGCTGCGCAAGCTGCACTTCGGCGAGTTCGAGTATCCCGACGAGACCGAGATGAGCTGGTACCACGTCGGCAAGCTGGGCGCGGTATGGAAGGCCGTGCCGCGGCTGGAGTCGTTGATCGTGCAGGGCGGCGACTTCGAGCTGGGGACGATCCAGCTGCCGGCGCTGCGCCACGCCGAGCTCCGCACCGGCGGGCTGTCGGCCGCCTCGGCCAAGGCGATCGCGAAGGCGAGCTGGCCGCAGATCGAGTCGCTGGAGGTCTGGTACGGCGACAGTAACTACGGCGGCACCGCGAAGCTCGCCGACGTCCGGGCGCTGCTCGACCGCACGGATCTGCCGCGGCTGACCTCGCTGGGGATCCGGAACACGGCGTTCACCGACGAGCTGCCGGGCGTGCTGGCGGCGAGCCCGCTGGTGAAGCAGCTCAAGAAGCTCGATCTGTCGATGGGGATCCTGACCGACGACGGCGCGCGGGCGCTGGCGGCGCACAAGGCCGCGTTCCAGCACCTCGACGTCCTCGATGTCTCGGAGAGCTACCTGACCAAGGCCGGGATCGCAGCGCTCAAGGGCGTGGCGAAGTCGGTCGAGAGCGGGCGCCAGCGCGACGATCGCGATCCGCAGTACCGGCACCCATCCGTCGGCGAATGACGGCGATCCGCCGGGTGATCGGTGCGAGGTCCGCGAGGTCCGCGTCGCCTGCGTTCGGGGGCCATCGCGCGGGTCCGCGTCGGAGCGAGCTCCGGTGACCGCGCCGCCGTTCGTGGTGATCGGCCACCCGGCGCACCGCCGGGTCGCGATGTTCCAGGCCGCGCTCGCGGCGCAGGGGCTGCCGCCGGCGCGGGTGATCGCGTGGGCCGAGGTCGCCGAGCCCGGGGCACCGGCGCGGCGGCTGGCGGGGCTCGGCCGGGCGATCTTGCGGATCGAGTCGGCCGGCGAGGATGACGCGATCGATCGCGTGTTCCTCGGGCGCGGCGAGGCCGCGGCGCGGGCCGCGGGCTATCCGGTGATCGCGGCCGATGAGCTGGCCGCGATCCCGTTCGAGCCCGGCCGGATCCTGCATCCGCGCCAGCATCACCTCGGGTTCCTCGCCGTGCTCGACGAGATCGACGCGGCCGTGGCCGGCCAGGCCGCGCTGCGCGTGGTGCAACCACCGGCCGCGATCCGGCTGCTGTTCGACAAGCAGGCGACGTCGGCGCGCTGGCAGGCCGCGGGGATCCCGGTGCCGGAGCCGCTGCCCGGTGGCGAGGTCCGGGATCCGGACGATCTGCGCGCGCGGATGGTGGCAGCCGGCTGGCGCAGCGTGTTCGTCAAGCTGACGTCGGGCTCGTCGGCGTCGTGCCTCGCCGTGTTCGTGCATCGCGCGTCCGGCGAGCACGTGATGACCACGGTCGAGGACACCGGCGCGGCGCGCTACCACACGCGGCGGATCCAGCGGCTCAACGATCGCCGGCGGATCGATCGGACGCTGGGCTTCATCCTCGGCGAGGGCGCCCAGGTCGAGCGCGCGATCCCCAAGGCGCGGCTCGCGAATCGCTACATCGATTGCCGCGTGCTGACGATCGACGGCGAACCGGCGTTCGTGGTCGTGCGCGCCGCGACCCACCCGATCACCAACCTGAACCTCGGCGGCCAGCGCGGCGACCTGGCCGCGCTGCAGGCGGCCGTGCCGGCGGCGGCATGGGACGCCGCCATGGCGAGCTGCCGCCGGGTGCAGGGCATGACCGGCGCATTCCACGTCGGGGTCGACGTGATGTTCGAGCCCGGGCTCACGCGCCACCGCGTGATCGAGGGCAACGCGTTCGGCGATCTGCTGCCGAACCTCACGCGCGACGGGCTCGACGTCTACGGCTGGCAGATCCGGCGGCTGTGCGAGCGCGCGTGAGCGGCCGGTCACGCTCGTCCCGCGCGTCACTCTCGTCAGGCGCGTCGGCGCGTCAGGCGAGCACGGGGAGCCGGAGCGTCGCGCGGCGGGCCTCGGGGACCGGGATGCGCTCGAGCAGGCCCGTGGCGAACACCTTGGCGAGCTCGAGGTCGTCGAGGTGGACGTAGCCGATGTGGCAGTGGCAATCGAGCTGCGTGCAGGCGCGCGGGGCGAGCGCGTCGCGCCAGCCCGGCTCGTAGAGGTTGCCGATCGGCTCGGGAATGAAGTGGCAGCGCCGCATCGTGCCATCGCCGTCGACGGTGATCGCGCGCTCACCGGCGCCGCACGCCCGGCCGCGGCTCGGCCACCGCACGGTGTTGAGCCGGAACAGCGGATCGATCGCCTCCCACGCCGCGAGCTCTAGGGCGGTGTAGTCGAGCGCCTTGACCGCGTTGATCCAGACGTAGGTCTCGGCCGGCAGCGCCGCGCGCAGCGCCACCGCGGCGGCGTGGTGCTCGCGCTGGCCGACGACGCCGACGCTGTAGCGCACGCCGGCGCGATCGAGCATGCGGCACCGCGCGACGAACGCCTCGAGCGCGGTCCACGCCGGGTGGTAGGTGCACCACAGCGCGAGCCGCTCGGGGTCGGCGCTGGCGATCCAGTCGAGCGGACCCGACAGGTTGGTCTGGACCGCGGCGCGGGTGACCTGCGGCAGGCGCGACAGCGCGGCGAGCCCGTCCTGGTACCAGCGGCGGATCAGCGCCTCGCCCCACGGCGTGACCAGCACGCCGAGCTGATCGGTCGCGGGCTGGGCCGCGACCCAGGCGACGAACCTGCGCCACGCCGCGCGATCGGCGGCGAGCGCCGCGCGCGAGTCCTTGCGCTTGGCGAACGGGCAGTACGCACAGCCGTAGTTGCAGCTGGCGAGCGGGCCGCGATAGAGCAGATCGAGCCTCACGTCAGCTCGTAGTCTGTCATGCGGCGCGCCACCGCGGGCGAGTACAGCCACGGGCCGAGCGCATCGGCGCGGGCGAGGCCGCCGGCGGTGAGCCGCAGCGTGGCCGGCGTGGCCTCGGCGAGCCCGCGCGGGGCGAGCCGGGCGAGCGCGGGGAAGTCGTCGAGCGGGTCGCCGCCGAACCGCGCGCGGTAGCCGGCGCGATCGACGCCATGCTCGGACAGCAGCGCCAGGATCAGCCAGCGCCGGCGCTGCTCGTCGCCGTCGAGCACGAAGCCGTAGTCGGCGACCGCGAACCCGGCGTCGTCGCGCTGGACCCAGCGCGCGAGGATGTCGCGCACGCCGCGCGCGCCGACCGCCCACTCGGTCGAGTAGTGGACGCCGCGGGTGTACGACCGCGCGCCGCAGCCCACGCCGATCATGCCGTCGTCCTGGCAGCGGTAGATCGGGCCCGCCGTTGCAACTGGCGCATCGCCGCGCCGGAACATCCGCAGCGAGACCTGGTGATAGCCGGCGGCGCGGAGCACGTCGCGCGCCTGCTCGTAGAGCGCGACCCGCGCGTGGTCGATCTCCGGGCCGGCACCGGCACCGGCATCGGCATCGGCGCGCCGGCCCAGCGTGGTCAGCGGCCGGACGTAGAGCGGATACAGGTAGAGCTCCTCGGGGCGGTAGTCGAGCGCCGCCGCCAGCGAGGTCTGCCAGGTCGCCGCGGTCTGGCCGGGCAGGCCGTACATCAGATCGAGGTTGAGGGTCGCGGGGCCGGCATCGCGGATCGCGCGCAGCGCCCGGTGGACGTCGGCCGCGCGCTGTGGGCGGTTGACCGCCTTGCACTCGGCGTCGATGAAGCTCTGCACGCCGATGCTGATCCGATCGGCGCCGGCGCCGACCACGACCGCGAGCCGGTCGGGCAGCGCGGTGTCCGGCGAGGTCTCGACCGACATCGGCACGCCGGGCGCGAGCCCCAGGGTGCGAGCCAGCCCGATCACGCGCTCGAGCTGGCAGGCGTCGAGCAGGGTCGGCGTGCCACCGCCGATCGCCGCGCGCGCGATCGCGAACTGGCCGCCCGCGTCGAGCGCGCGCCGCACCACGTGGGCCTGGCGGCTCAGGGTCGCGAGGTACGCGTCGACCAGCTCGACCTCGGGCACCGGCCGGGTGAACAGGTTGCAGAACCCGCAGCGCTGCTCGCAGAACGGGATGTGGAGATAGAGGAACAGCGCGTCGCGGCGCTCGCCGGCCCACAGCGGCGCGAGCGGGCGCGGCGGATCGATCGGGCGGTACGCCGTCTTGTGCGGGTAGGCATAGACGTACGACTGGTAGCGCGTGGCCGCGAGCGCGCGATCGAGGTCCGTCATGCCGCGATCACGATCTCGGCGTAGGGCACGGTGGTGACGTCGGGGTGCGCGACCCGGTGGCCGAGGTGGCCGTCCTCGCCGTACAGCGTGCCGTGATCGCTGCACAGGATCGCCAGCACCGGTGCCCCGCGGCGCAGCGCGCGGACCAGGCGCGGCAGCTGGGCATCGACGTAGCGCAGCGCGGCGGCGTGGCTCGCGAGCGAATCGCCGGTCGCGCCCGGCAGGTAGAAGTAGTTGGGCTGGTGCAGCGCCGAGACATTGACGAACGTGAACACCCGGCGGTCCGGCGGCAGCCGCGCGAGCGCGTGTTCCACGACGGCGATCTGGTGCTCGAACGAGCGCGGATCGCCGACCCCGAGCTCGCGCCGCCAGTGGCGCTCGGCGAACACGCCGGGCAGCACCCGGCCGAGCGGGTTCTGCAGGTTGAAGAACCCGGTGCCGCCGACGCACAGCGTGTGATAGCCGCGCGCGGCGAGGCCCTCGACGATCGTCGCGCCGTCGAGCACGCAGGTCGCCGGCCCGATCGTCTCGCTGCCTTCGAAGCCGAGCGCGAGTAGCCGCGGGTGCGGGCCGGGCCGGGCCGGCGTGGGCAAGAACCCGGCGAAGAACGCGGCGTGGGCGGCGTAGGTGAACGTGCCGGGGCTGTGCCGGCGCTCCCAGCCGCACGGATCGTCGTCGGCATCAGGGGCGGCATCAGGGGCGGCATCAGGGGCGGCACCGGGCGCCGCGCCGCCATCGCGCGATGCGAGCAGCGTCGCGAGGTTCGGGGTCCGGCCGGCCGCGAGCTCGGCGGCGGCGACGTCGTAGCGCAGGGTATCGAGCGTGATCAGCGCGAGGTCGTGGCTGCCGACGACCGCGGTCATGTCGCGCGGGTCGTGGGAGCCGGTCACGTCAGGCACACAGGCGCTCGAGCTCGGCGAGCGAGCCCAGCGGGTGCGCCGGCGGCGCGAGCTCGGACGGCCACGGATCTCGGGCGCGCCACGCGGTGACCAGGCCGAGCGCCGCGGCGGGCGCGATGTCGTTGACCGGATCGTCGCCGACGAACAGGCAGTCGGCGGCGGTCTGACCCGACCACCGCAGCGCGCGCCAGAAGATCTCCGGGTCCGGCTTGGCGACCCCGAGCTCGCCCGAGATGAACACGGCGTGGATCAGCTGATCGAGGCCGAGCCGGCGCAGCTTCATGCGCTGCGCGGCGCCGCTGCCGTTGGTGACGACCGCGACCCGGGTCTGGATCGCGAGCCGCGCGATCAGCTCGCGCACCCCGGCCTCGCGCTCGACCTGTGCCGCGAGCTGGAGCGAGAACGCCGAGGCCAGGACCTCGGGCCGCGTGGTCAGCCCGAACCGCGCGACGACCTCGGTCGCGAACTCGAGCCGGGTGCGCCGGCCGCGCGCGTCGCACGCCAGGAGCCAGCGTTCGTCGTCGTCGTCGAACGCCGGCAAGGTCGCGATCGCCCACCGCCGCATCGCCGCGGTCCGATCGAACAGGGTGTCATCCAGGTCCAGGAAGACGGCGCGAAACATGAGGGTCGGAAAGGTACCGCAGCGCTAGAAAATGTGTGCGAACGTTGCGCTGCCGTCGAGATCGTACATGTGGGTGCGGCGAATACGTCGCGCGTGCGGGGGGCACGACGCGGGGCCGGTGCACCGAGTCCCTGCCGGGTGCCGTTGCCCGCGACAGTACGCGAGCGCATGCGAGAGTTCGAGACTGGCAATAATTTAGGTGCGCGGGCCGACATCACCACCGTGCGATCTGGACATCGCGCAACCTGAACAGTGAGCTGGGTCTCGGGCCTGCCGGGCAACCGATGTACGGCGAGCGCGATCCTCGTCGAGGATGCAGCCTGACGGCAACCGTGGGGACTGTTGTCCGACTCGGTCGGCATCACGGTGAGCGCGGATGTCATCTCGTGATCAACAAGCGCAAGACGGTGTGCGGTTGTCCGCACGACGTGCTCGCCGTGTTGCGATTGACCAACATCACGGTGGTCGATCGCATGGTTCGCTGCCCATCGGCTGCTATCGCGTGTACGGTGGGGATCAGCGGCCATGACACGAACACCAACGCCGCCGACTTTTCAGATCGGTCGCCCACGCCGAGGATGTCGAACCACGGAGTCGCGGGCGGCGGAGCTACGGGGTGTCCCATGAATGAAGCGAAGGTGCGGCCGATCCGGCGGGTGACCCAGGAGATCGACGAGTCGGTGCACGTCGAAGGCGCCCCGACCGAGCGGATGGAGCGGCTATCGCGCATCAGCATCCAGAAGCTGATCCAGGCGCAGCAGGTGTTCATCCACTTGCAGCCGATCGTCCACCTGGCGACCGGCGGCGTGTTCGCCTACGAGGGGCTGTGCCGGTGCTCGGTCAAGGAGCTGGCGTCGCCGTACCAGCTGCTCGGCATCGCGGTCGAGCAGGGCGCGATCGGGCTACTCGGCCGCTACCTGCGCCACCAGGCGATGAAGGTCGCCCCGGGCGCGCGGTTGTTCATCAACGTGCACCCGGCGGAGTTCGACGAGGAGTTCCTCGCGAGCCCCGAAGATCCGATCTTCACCCACGACGGCGAGGTCGTGCTCGAGATCCCCGAGTCCGCACCGCTGGTCCGCTACCGGTTCGCACACTCGACGCTCGATACCCTGCGCAGCCGCGGCATCAAGATCGCGATCGACGACTTCGGGGCCGGCTACTCCAACATCGGCTACATCACGACCCTGACCCCCGAGGTCGTGAAGATCGACCGCGACCTGATCGCGGGCGTGGAGCCGGGGTCGCGCCAGCAGCGCCTCCTGGCCTCGCTCAATGCGCTGTGCGTCGCCCAGGGTGCCTGCGTGGTCGCCGAGGGCATCGAGACCGAGACCGAGCTCGCCGCGGTGGTCGAGGCCGGCATCCCGCTCGCGCAGGGCTACCTGTTCGGTTACCCCAGCCCGACCGGCGCGGTGGAGTGGACGCCGCCCAAGCTCGTGCGCCCCTGATCGCGAGCGCCGCGCGCCTGCGCGCTCGTGCATCTGCTAGTCGATGATGCCCGCGAAGGTACCGAGCGCGACGATCACGGCGATGGCCATGACAACGAGCAACGACTTCACGTGAGCCTCCTATTGAATTGGGTTGTGGACTGATACGTCGTTTCGGAAAATGCGTATCAAGCCACGGTAACGTAGTCCGCACGATCGCCGCGCGCCGCAAATTGCTGCACGAGCACGCGCGCCCAGCGAGCTCAGCGGCCCGACTAGCGCGGCGGGACGTACAGCTTGATCTCGACCCGCCGGTTGGCGAGCCGGCCGCGCGGTCTGGTGTTATCGGCGACCGGCTCCTCGGCGCCCTTGCCGTCGACGATCACCCGGCCCTGCGCGATGCCGGACTCGACCAGCGTGTTCTTGACCGCCTCGGCGCGGGCGCGCGACAGATCCGCCGATAGCGACTCGAGATCGACCTGCTGCTGGCCGCCGGCCGCGAACTGCTTGGCCTCGACGTCGTCGGTGTGGCCGATCAGCACGACCCGGATCGTCGGGTGGGCCGCCATGGTCTTGGCGATCTTCTTGACGCTCGCCAGCGCGGAGTCGCGGACCACGGTCTCGCCCTCTGCATAGATCAGGCCCTCGATCGTGCCGCGCAGGGCTTCGACGTCGGGCGGCACGGTGTCGGGGCAGCCGTCCTCGTCCTCGAACCCGTTGTAGGTCTCGGGCTGGTTGGGGCACTTGTCCGCGATGTCGAGGATGCCATCGCGGTCGTTGTCGATGTCGGGGCAGCCGTCGGCGTCCTCGAACCCGTCGAAGTCCTCGGGGCGATCGGGGCACGCGTCCTGATCGTCGGGGATGCCGTCGCCGTCGCGATCCGGCTTGGCGACCTGGGCGAGCCGGAGCTCCTCGGCGGTCGGCCGGCGCGACTTGCCGAGGTGGAACTCGATGCCGAACCCGACGTCGAGCTCGGCGGTGGCGCCGAAGCTGGATCCGGGCTGCGACGGCAGCACCGCGACCCGCGCGTCGAACCGGAGCTCGAAGCCCTTGCGGGTATCGAACCGGACGCCGCCGCCGGCGTAGCCGTCGCCGGTGATCGACGTGGCGAACGTCTTCTTGGCGGTCGACAGATCGACCGGCGCGCCGCCGCCGAGCACCGCGAACGGCTGGATCTGGCGCTCGGGCCACAGCTCGAACCGCAGCTGGAGCCGCGGCTCGAACCAGAACACGCCGGCCGACTTGGCGCCCCCGACCGCGTTGGTGCTGGTCGGTGACATCTCGAGCTCGAGCTCGGGGACCAGCCACGGCAGCATCGGGCGCGCGACGCGGCCGCCGAACGCGATCGCGTTCTGCATCTCGGGGTGCGCCGGCGCGTTATCGATGTAGCCGAGCTGCGAGCTCGCGAACAGCCGCGGTCCGAACCAGGCGCCGATCTGCGTGGGCTCGGCCGCCGCGGAGGACACCGCCGCCGCGAGCGTCACGGGGGCGAGCCACCACAGGCGATGCATCGGGGCCGAGTATACGCATCATGGCACCACGACACCATCGCCGGGTAGCCCCGAGAACTCGGTCCGCGCCCGGAGGCCCAGCCACGGATCGCTGCTCGGCGTGGCGAACACCGCGCCGTAGATCCAGGCGTTCAGGGCCGCGAAGTCGAGCTGCCGCGTGGCGACGATCTGGCGGTGGATCGCCTGGCGCAGCCGGAACTGGTTGATCGCGGTGTCGGCGACGATGTGCTGCTCGAGCCGGCCGAGCATGGTCTCGAGCTGGGCCGGCGTGGCGCGCTGATCGGCGGGGCCGGCGTTGTGCAGCCAGCTGACCAGCGTGCGGCTCGCGGCGTCGAGCACGAGCGGCGCGATCGCGGGCGAGCCGGGCTGCGGGGGCAACGGGATGCGCTGGGGCGCACGCTGAATGTTCCACATCTGCTGGCCGATCGCGCTCCACGCGGCCGAGTCGTCCTCGGGGAGCTCGCCCGGGCCGACCATGCCGATCTTCTTCAGATCGGGGATCTCCATGACCCGCTTCGACATCGTCGCGCGCTGCGCGCGGGCGAGGTCTGACTCGGTCTCACCGGCGCCGATCAGGAGCTGCCGGCCGGGGGCGTACGGGACGCCCTGCGCCTTCTGCCACGCGCGGTCGGTGTCGGCGGCGGCGGTCGCGTGGTAGGCGACGACCGCGTTGACCCGCTCGGGGTCGGGCAGGTCGCGCACGCGATCGGCGAGCGCGAGGCTCCTGGCGAGCTCGCGCTGGAACACCCGCGGCGCGTAGAGCCCGGGCAGCACGTCGAGCACGTGGCCGGCGGCGTCGAGCACGTAGTGCGCGCTGTTGCCGGTGACGGTGCGGACCAGCTTGCGGCCATCGCCGAAGTCGATCGTGACCTTGGGGACCTCGCGCTCGCTCGACCAGTAGAGGACGAACTTGCCGCGCAGGAACGCCGAGACCTCGGCGTTGGCGTACAGGGTCGCGCGGAACAGCCGGCTGTTGGCGCACGACAGATCGGCGCGCAGGTCGCCGAGCATGCGGAGCGCGAGGATCGGCCGGTGCAGCCGGCGCGCGGCCTGCTTGGCCTCATCGAGATCGGTGTACCAGTAGAGCCGCGAGAACACCGCGTAGCGCTGGGCCGCAGCCGCGTCGATCTCGGGGCCGAGGGTGCGGCGCTCGTCGGGCGTGCCGCGATCGTAGCGCGCGAGCAGGGCGTCGAGCTGCGCGGGGCTGCGCGCGACCGGCGGGGCGGGCGCGGCGACCGGCGGGCCAGCCGGTGGGGTGGACGGTGGGGCGATCGGTGGGCCAGCCGGTGGGGCGATCGGCGGGGCGGCCAGTGGGGCGATCGGCGGGAGCACCGGGGCGGCATTGCGGGGCGCGGCGGCGGGCGCACGGGTCGGGGACAGGAACATGGCGAACATGGTGACCATGCCGATCGAGATCAGCCAGCTGGAGTCGTGCATGTGGCAACGATGCGGCCGGCGCGGCGCGCGCGCTGTCAGGGTCGGGTAAGGCTGGTGCTTACGCGGGCCTTACACGGCGCTCGCCGGCGCGTGGCACAATGCCCGGGTGCGGATCCTCGTGGTCGAAGATGAAGCCAGCCTGCGCGATGGCATCGTCGACCTCCTGACCGGCGATGGCCACCAGCTGGTCGCGGCCGGCGACGGCGTGGCCGGGGTCGAGGCCGGGCTGCGCGAGTCGTTCGATCTGGTGGTGCTCGACCTGATGCTGCCGCGGCTCGATGGCATGGAGGTCTGCCGGCGGCTGCGGGCGGCGCGGCCGGGGCTGCCGATCCTGATGCTGACCGCGCGCGGCTCCGAGGACGACAAGGTCCGCGGCCTGATGGAGGGCGCCGACGACTACGTCACCAAGCCGTTCTCGGCGCGCGAGCTGCTCGCCCGGGTCCGCGCGCTGGGCCGCCGGGCGCCGGCCGGCGAGTCGCTCGACGAGCTGCAGCTCGACGGCGCGCTGATCGACCTGGCGCGCATGGTGGTCGCGCGCGGCGATGATCGGGTCGCGCTGACCCCGCGCGAGGTCGGCATCGTGCGCTGGCTGTACCGCCACCGCGATCGCGTGGTGTCGCGCGCCGAGCTGCTCGAGCAGGTGTTCGGCCAGCGCGGCGATCTGCAGACCCGGGCGGTCGACATGGCGATCGCGGTGCTGCGCAAGAAGCTCGAGCGCGACCCGGCACGGCCGACGGTGATCACGTCGGTCAAGGGCGCGGGCTACGCGTGGGGGCTCGCGCGGTGAGGGCGGCGTCGCCGCGCGCGCTGGTCGCCGCGGGCCTCTTGACCGCGCTGACCGGCGCGCTGCTCGTCGCGTGGTTCGTGTCGGGCTGGGCCGACGTCCGCGCGCGCCAGCACGCGGTGCGCGAGGCGCCGCAGCTCGCCGCCGAGCAGCGCGGGGCCGAGCTGGCGCACGAGCTGCGCGGCGAGCTGGGCGCGGTGCTGGCGCGCGAGGTCGACCGGCCGTACTTCCACTACCAGAACCTGTTCCACGATCCGCGGGCGTCGGCGGGCCTCAGCGTCGCGCCATCGCCGCTCGCGCACGGCCCCGACGACGCGCTGGTGCTCGGCTACTTCCAGCTCGACGCCCGGGGCCGCGCCACCACGCCGACGATCAACGACGAGCTGCCCGAGCTGTCGGAGCCGCGGCGCTACGCCGACAACGCGCGGTTTCGCGACGAGGTCACGCGCAGCCTGGCCGGTGCGCTCGCGCCGCCGGCCGCCGGGCCGCTGGTCGCCGCGCTGACCCCGGCGGCGCCGGGGCCGCACCCACCGCCGCCGGCGCGCCGGGATCCGCCGGCGGTGCGCCGGGATCTGCCGCCGCCGCGACCGGAGCCTGCGGTGCCGCGGCCTGAGCCGGCGGTCGCGCAGCAGGAGCCGGCGCAGGCGCAGCAAGCACCGCCGGCGCTCGAGGACCTGCCGCAGGCGCGGCAGGCACTGCCGCCGATCCAGCAGCAGCAAGCGCAGGTCGTCACGCTCGATCGCAACACCTACTCGCAGAACAGCCTCTCGAATGGGATCTACGCGCGCCAGCAGCGCGTGGCTCCGCAGCAGGCGGCACCGGTTCCGCAGGTCCCGCTGCCGAGCCAGGCAGCACTGGTTCCGCAGGTCCCGCTGCCGAGCCAGCGCACGCAGCTGACCTCGCCGGTGGACGATGCGTCCACGACGTCCGGGCGACTGCATCGCGTCGATCCGCCATCGCAGGCATCGCCGGCACCGGAATCGCCGGCACCGGAATCGCCGGCACCGGAATCACCGGCACCGAATTCGCCGGCATCAGCACCACCGCCGCCGCGGACACCGCGACCCGCCATCGCGAGCCGGCCGCGCGTGGCACCGCGCGCGCCGCAGACCGCCCCGGCCGAGCCGTCGGCGCCGGTGGCGATCACGGTGTCGCCGCTCGAGTGGCGGACCCTGGCGTTCTCCGGCCTGCCGGCGATCGTCGCCGTGCGCCAGGTCGATACCCCCGACGGCAAGCTCGCGCAGGGCTTCGTCATCGATCGCACCGCGCTGACCAGCTGGCTCGCGGGCCATGCGGGCGACGCGGTCGCCGAGTTGCGCACCGGCGACAACGGCAGCACCGAGATCGTTCCGGGCTGGCACCTCGAGGTCGCCGCCAACCCGCGGGCGCTGGTCGCCGCCGCGGCCGATGCGGGGAGCCTCGCGCGCGGCTTCATCGCGCGGTTCTCGGCGGCCGGCGTGGTCGCGATCCTCGCGGCGCTGCTCGTGGTGCTGCTGGTCGCGCACGCCGAGCGGCTCGCCCGCGAGCGCAGCCAGTTCGCGGCCGCCGCGGCGCACGAGCTGCGCACGCCGCTCGCCGGGCTCCAGCTCTACGGCGACATGCTCGCCGACGGGCTCGGCGACCCGGGCAAGCTGCGCGACTACGCGCGGCGGATGAGCGAGGAGGCGTCGCGGCTGGGCCGCGTGGTGTCCAACGTGCTCGGGTTCTCGCAGCTCGAGCGCGGCAACCTCAGCGTCGACGCCCGCCCCGGCGACCTCGCGGCCGCGCTACGCGAGCTCGCCGAGCGCGCCCAGCCCGCGCTCGATCGCGCCGGCGCCGTGCTCGCCCTCGAGCTCGCCCCCGAGCTGGCGGCGACGTTCGACCGCGACGCGCTGGCCCGGATCGTCGGCAACCTGCTCGACAACGCCGAGAAGTACAGCCGGGCGTCCGACGACCGGACGATCACGCTCGCCGCGCGCGCGACCGCCACCGCGGTCGAGGTCAGCGTCTCTGACCGCGGCCCGGGGATCGAGGCGCCGGCGCGCGCCCGGCTGTTCCGCCCGTTCGCCCGCGGCGTGTCGAGCGACGGTCCCGCCGGCCTGGGCCTGGGGCTCGCGCTGTCGCAATCGCTCGCTCGCGCGATGGGCGGCACGCTGATCTATCGCCCGGTCCCCGACGGCGGCGCCGCGTTCGTGCTCAGCCTGGCGCCAGCGTAGTGCCGCAGCTCAAATATCAAGACCCTTCTGTCGAGAACCAGACGACTCGATCGCGGCGCTCGCGGTCATCGGATTCTTTGTTCCAACGGTTCGCCCGGCCGCGGCATTCTCGTGCATGGGGATGGATCATGTATCGACTATGTTCGAGTAGCTCGTCAGCAACACCGGTTGGCTGCGCCGGCTGGCCTCGCGCCTGGTCTACGACCAGTCCGCCGCCGATGACCTGGTGCATGACGCGGTGCTGGTCGCCGCCGAGCGCGCGCCGCTCGATGGACGGCCGCTGAAGCCGTGGCTGGCGCGCGTGATCATCAACCTGGCGCTGATGCGCAAGCGCAGCGCGAGCCGCCGGGTCGCTCGCGAGCATGAGGTCGCCCGGTTCGCCGAGTCGCCCGCCAGCCCCGACGCGCTGATCCATCAGCTCGAGCTCCGGCGTCTGCTCGCCGGCTTCGTGTTCGAGCTTGCCGCGCCGCTGCGCGACGTCGTGCTGCTGCACTACTTTGAGGGCCTGTCATCGGTGACGATCGGCAACCGGCTCGGGCTGGCCGGTCGCTCAACCAGGGTCGTATCGGCTGAGCGCCCGTGCCCAGCCACACCTGAGCACAGGACGAGACCCGCATGGCGATCTCACCATCGATGCCAGCGGCCGATCGGGCGTGGTCCTGCAACTCGCGCCGGACCCCAAGACGGTGATCGGCAAGGTACTAGAGCCTGGAGCGCAGGCCCGTGTCACGCTCCAGCTCGGACCTTCGGGGGTGTCCGGGGTCGTGGTCGACGGCGACGGCACACCGGTACCAGGCGCCGATGTCTGGCTCAACGCGTGCTGCGATCACCACCATCGCATCGGTGGCAGCCACGTGATCGCCGACGCGCTGGGTCGGTTCGCGTTTGACGTGCCGGGCGGCAGCTTCGTGCTGAGCGTGCGCCGCACCGCGGACGACGACTATCTCGACGAGGATGACAAGCTGGTTCGCGGCGGCGAGCGCAACGTTCGGCTGGTGCTGCCGTAGGGCCGCGCCGGGTTCAGAGCGAGTCCCAGACGTACGACTGCTCGAGCACCGGATAGCCCGACACCCGCGAGTGCAGCTGGCCGCCGGCGCGGCCGCCCATCGCCTCGTAGAACCGGCGGGCGTGGTGATTGTTGTCGAGCACCCAGATCACCAGCGAGCGCAGCTGCTGGGTGCGCAGCCAGTCGGTGATCTGCTCGAACATCTCGCGGCCCAGGCCGTGGCGGCGGGCGTGGTGCTCGAAGTACAGCCGGTAGACCTCGGCGGCGTGGCCGGTCGGGCTGCGGTTGCGGCCGGCGTCGCACAGGCCGACGATGTCGTGGTGGGTGGTGTCGTAGGCGACGAGGGTCAGGATCGAGCGGTCCTGTAGCGTGCGGCGCCAGCTCTCGGCGCGCTGGTCGACGTCGATCTGGGCGAGCACGGCGTCGGGCAAGATGCCGCGGTAGCTGGTGCGCCAGCTCGCGGTGTGGGCGCGCGCGATGCCCTCGGCATCTGCGAGCTTCGCTGGTCGGATCGCGAACCGCACGGCTCCGAGCATAGCCGCGGCCGCGCGCGAACGGCCTCCACGTTCGGGCAGGTGATATCCTCAGGGTCGATGGCGCCGGATTCCGATCGGCAAGCGGCGGAGCCCGCTACGGCCGCCGCGGACCCCGAGGCGGTCGCGACGGTCGTCGAGCGGGATGCCGCGCAGCTCGGGGCGCGACCGGCGGCCGACCCGCTCGCGCTCGCGGTGGCGCGCGCGCGGATCTCGAACAAGCTGTTCGCCAAGGCCGAGCAGGTCCAGCTCGGCCGCTACCACCTGCTCGAGATGGTCGGGTCCGGCGGGATGGGCGTGGTGTGGGGCGCGTGGGACCCCGAGCTCGAGCGCCGCGTGGCGATCAAGCTGGTCAAGGCGACCGTGCAGGCCGCGCGCGAGCGGATCCAGCTCGAGGGCCAGGCGCTCGCCAAGCTGTCGCACCCCAACGTGGTGACGGTCTACGACGTCGGTGTGGTCGACGATCAGGTCTACATCGTGATGGAGTGGGTGCGCGGCCAGAACCTGCGCGCGTACAGCCGCGCGCCGCGCAGCCTGCGCGAGCTCTTGGCGATCTACCGCGCCGCCGGCGAGGGCCTCGCCGCCGCCCACGCCGAGGGCCTGATCCACCGCGACTTCAAGCCCGATAACGCGATCCTCGGCGACGACGGCCGGGTCCGCGTGCTCGATTTCGGGCTGGCGCGCAACGAGGTCCCGGCGACGCCGCCCGCGATGGCGCCGGGGCAGTCGGGGGTGTCGATGTCGTCGATGTCGTCGATGTCGCCGGGGGCGCCGGGGTCGCCGGGGGCGTCGATGTCGCCGGGGGCGGCGATGGCACGTGGGGAGCCGACGGACGCGCCCGCGCCGGGCAACAGCGGCAGCCTGCCGCGGGCCACGGCGACCCGCGGCGCCGGCACGCCGCGCTACATGCCGCCGGAGCAGGCCGCGGGCGGCGCGCTGACCCCGGCGGTCGATCAGTACGCGTTCTGCGTGGCGCTGCGCGAGGCGCTCGCCGGCCGCCACGCCGACGGCAAGCCCGCCGACGTCCCGGGCTGGATCGACGCGATCCTGGTCCGCGGCACCGCGCGCGAGGCCGTGAACCGGTTCGCCTCGATGGCGGAGCTGTTGCGGGCGCTCGCCCGCGATCCGGCGACGATCTGGCGCCGCCGGCTGGTGCTCGGGGCCGCGGTCGCCGCGACCGTGGCGGCGTTCGTGGTCGGCAGCCTGCGCTCGGCGAGCCACGCGGTCGAGCCCTGCTCGGGGGCGCGCCAGGACATCGCCGAGACCTGGAGCCCCGTCGCGCGGGTCCAGCTGATCCACCACCTGCAGTCGCTCGGCGCGTACGGCGGCGACGCGGCGGTCCGGCTCGACGGCGAGCTGGCGGCGTACGCCGAGCGCTGGGTGGCCGCGCACCACGCCGCGTGCACCGCGAACCAGCGCGGCGAGCTGACCGCGCAGCTCTACGAGCGCGACCTCGGCTGCCTGGGCCGCGCGCGCGCCGGGCTCGCCGCGGCGGTCGATCTGCTCGGCGGCGTGCCGGGCGAGCGGCTGTCGAACGCGATCGTCGCCGCGCGCAGCTTGCCCAGCGCCGAGGGCTGCCTCGGCGAGACCCTGGCGTCGACCGTCGAGCCGCCGCCGCCCCAGCTCGCGGTGCGCGCCGCCGCGCTCGGCAACGAGATCGCCCGGCTGCGCGTGCTGGCGCGCGCGGCGGACCCCACGGTCGAGGCCGCCGCCGCGGCGGTCGCCGCCGAGTGCGAGCAGCTCGGCTACCTGCCGCTGGTCGCCCGGGCGTACCTGGTCCGCGGCCTCGATCTGAAGGTCCGCGATCAGGTCGTGCGATCGATCCCGCTGCTCGAGCACGCCGCGACCACCGCGCTCGACGGCGGCGACGAGGTCACGTTCGTCGAGGCCTACGCGCGCGAGCTCTACGCGATCACCACGGCCGATCAGCAGCAGCAGCCGGCGGACGGCCGGGCGATGCCGGGCGCGATCGCGTACGTCGAGCACATCGCCCGCCGGCTCGGCCCCGCGGCGGGGTTCGAGCGCGCGATGCTGTTCAACACGATCGGCGTGTCGCGGATGTCGGCCGGCGACAAGCAGGACGCCAGGCAATGGTTCTCGCGCGCGGTCGACGAGCCCGAGACCCGCGCCGGCCAGGTCGAGCTGGCGCCCGCGGTCGGCAACCTCGCGATGGTCGTGGACGAGCCCGAGGCCCGGGCCCGGCTGTTCGCCCGCGAGCACGCCACCCTGGTCTCGCTGCTCGGGCCCAACCACATGATGACGATCGAGGCGACCTACAAGAGCGCGATGTTCGCGGTCGGGCTCGCCGACGCCACCGCGCAGCTCGCCGACGTGTGCGAGCGGGTCGAGACGTTCCACGCCCGCGAGGCGGCCGGCCTGCTCAGCCGATGCGCCTACGACCTCGGCTGGCTCGCCGAGGAGCGCGGCGATGTCGCCGCGGCCCGCCGCTGGCTCGCGCGGGTCGCCGATCAGCGCGGGCCGGTCGCGCGCAGCTACCTCGCGGCGCTCGACGGCAAGGACGACGAGGCGATCGGGGCCGCGCACGCCGCCGCGGCCGGCCTGCGCAGCGAGTGGTGGAACCAGCTCTACGCCGGCGACGCCCTGGTGGTCGCGGCGATCAGCGCCGATCGCCTGCACCGCCCGGCCGCCGCGATCGCCGACCTGCGCGAGGCGCTGGCGACCTACGATCGGCTCACCACGATCAAGCAGGCGCCGTTCACCCAGCGCCGGGTCGCGCGGGCGCACGCGCGGCTCGCACGCTTGCTCGCGGCCTCCGATCCGGCGGCGGCGAGCGCGCAGGCCGGCGACGCGCTGGCGTGGTACCGCACGGCGGGCGGCAACGACGTCGGGCAGGGCGAGCTCGAGGCGCTCACCCGCGGCAAGCCGGCCAGTTCAGGCTCGCCCTGACCGCCGGCGGGTCAATCTTGCGCGCCGGCGTCGTCGAACACGAGCGTGTGGTGGCGGTCGGTCGGCAGGCTCGCCCTGACCGCCGGCGGGTCAATCTTGCGCACCGGCTTGCGCGCCGGTGATCCCGTCGGCGTACCCGGTGAGCGCCAGCGCGGCGAGCGGGCTGCCCGCGCAGCCGAAGTTGACCCACGCCGGGTCGGCGGCGGCCTCGCGCTGTGTGGCGGGATCGATCCGCTCGCCCTCGAGCAGCACGGCCTGGCTGGCGAGCGCGCCGGTCATGCCGAGCAGATCGCCGTCGCCCGGCGCGCCGGTCGGCGGGTGGCCGCACACGGGGTGAAATTCCCCGTCGTGGCCGGCGAGCGACGTCGCGCCGTCGAGCTGGTAGGTCTCGAGCACGAGCTTGGGCGTCACCGCCGACGCCACCTGGCCGACCGCGGTGACCCGCAGGCTGTAGGTCTGGCCCCCGGCGGCGAGCAGCAGCTCCCCGCCGGTGAGCTGGCTGCCCGACAGCGTGAGCGTCTGCGCCGGATCCGCCGGCGACGGCCGGCTCGCGGTCAGCCGGCCGCCCGCGACCTTGGGCAGGTAGCGCACGGTGCCCTGGGCGAACCCGAGCACCTGGATGCCGGACGTGTTGGGCAGTCCGGGACTCCCGATCACAGAAGGAAGATTCAATTCCCAGAAGGTCAGCTGGGCAATCTGTGGCGCGTTGGTGCCACACATGAATTCGGGACAGCCCAGCTCCTGCCGGACGTCCCCGGTCCGCGGCTGGTCAGCCTCCAGACCTTCGAGATCACCGGTCACACAACCCGTGCCAAGCACCACCGCGACCAGAGAAGAGATACGGAACAACATGACGCGTTACCCTTTCGCCCGTTTTCTTTCCGGGCATTTGGGTAGATGCGGCCCGCGCATTTTGTGTCAGCTGTAGGACAAGAAATTATGCGGTTGTTCCGTGCGTTCGGCGCGTCGATCCGGAGCCGGCGAGAGCTCGTATGACCTCCGGGCGCAGGCCGTCTGGCTGGTTCGCGCGCCTCGGCACCGTGATACAAGGGGACCCCCGAATGGACCGGATCCGCACCGTCACCGTGCGCTCTCCGTCGATGTTGCGCGAGACCGGCGCGGTGCTCAACGTCGTGGTGCAGATCGTGTTCTGGACCGCGGTGGTGACGTCGCTGACCTGGAACCGCACCACGGGCGACGCCGCGAAGTCGAAGCTGGAGATCGACGAGGTCGCGTTCGCCAGCCTCGCGCCGGCGGATCAGCGGATGTTCCGCGCGAGCCTCGAGGGCCTGGGCGAGGCCGAGGACGTTCGCTCGCGGACCCGGACCTGGCCCACGGTGGAGGCGCTCGCGGCGCGCGGGATCCCGCCGTTCGCGGCCGATCCGCTCGATCATGCGGGCTATGCGTGGCGGATGCTGCGCGACGGCACGCTGATCAATTACATCGGCACGCCCGCCGCGTCGGCCGGGCCGACCTTCGTGATCACGGTGCTGGAGCCCGATCCGGGCACGGCGCCCGATCCCCAGGTCGAGACCGACGAGACCCATCACCGGCTGGGTGATGGCACGATGCTCCATGTCTCGATCTGGACCGGGCCGCGCACGCTCGGCGTTGCCATGGCGACCCCGCCGTTCGAAGATGGCTGGCGGCGGATCACGATGCTGTCTCCCGAAGCCCCGAGGACCTGAATGCGCCAGTTGACGATCCTGCTTGCTCTCGTGCTCGGCGTCGCGTGCTCGAAGCCGCCGAGGGACGACGCGCCAGCGCCGGGCTCGGCATCGCCGGCGGTGCCGGCGGCGGCTCCGGGGGCCAAAGATCCCAGGCCGCCCGCCGCGGCCACCCCGCTCAAGGTCGGCGTGACCTTGCACCCGTACTACTCGTGGGTCGCCAACACGATCGCCGGCGTGCCGGGCGCGGAGGTCATCCCGGTGCTGCCCGGCGACGTCGACGCCGGCAACTACCAGCCATCGCCCGACGACATCGCGAAGCTCGCCGGGCTCGACGCCATCGTGATCAACGGCATCGGCCACGACGACTTCATCCGCGACATGATCAAGGCATCGGGCAACACCCACCTCGCGGTGATCGAGGTCAACGCCCAGACCCCGCTGGTCAAGTCGGCGCACGGCGAGGGCCAGAACTCGCACACGTTCATCTCGTTCACCAACGCGATCCAGCAGACCAAGCTGATCGCGAAGCGGCTCGGCGAGCTCCGGCCGGCCAGCGCGGACGCGTTCGCGACCAACGCCGCGGCGTACGGCGACCGGCTGCGGGCGACCCAGCGCGCGGTCGCCGCCAAGCTCGCCGGCGCGAAGATCAAGCGCGTGGTCACCGTCCACGACGGCTACACGTACCTGTTGCAGGAGTTCGGGATCGAGCTCGCGGGCGTGGTCCAGCCGGCGCACGGGCTGACGCCGTCGGCGTCCGAGCTCGGCGAGCTGATCGAGCTGATGAAGCAGTCGAAGGTCACCGTGGTGCTCACCGAGGAGGACTTCCCGGCCAAGCTGCTCGCGACGGTGCGCGAGGCGACCGGGGCCAAGGTCTACATCATCAGCCACGTCGCGGTCGGAGCCTACGCGCCGGCCGAGTTCGAGACCGTGATGGCCAAGAACGCCGACGTGCTGGTCCAGGCGCTGGTGACCGACCCGACGTGACCGGCTCCGCATCCACGTCCCAGGCGGCACCCGACGCCGCGCCCGCGGTCGCGAACCCCGCCGCGGCGATCGTGCTCGAGCACGTCGCGGTTCGCCGCGAGCGCCGGATCGTCGTCGACGACGTCAACCTCGAGATCGAGCGCGGGACGATCCACGTCGTGATCGGCCCGAACGGCGCCGGCAAGAGCACGCTGCTCTCGGCGGTGCTGGGCCAGGTGGCGTTCACCGGCGCGATCCGCATGCAGCTGCGGGGCGCCGGCCCGGTCGGCTATGTGCCGCAGGCGTTCACCGCCGATCGCACGCTGCCGATCACGATCGGCGAGTTCCTCGCGCTGTCGCGCCAGCGCTGGCCGGTGTGCTTCGGCGTGACCCGGCGGACCCGGACGCGGATCGCGGACGTGCTCGCGCGCGTCGGGCTGTCCGGGATGGAGCGCCGGCGGCTCGGCGAGCTGTCGGGCGGCGAGCTGCGGCGGGTGCTGATCGGCAACGCGATCGAGCCGGCGCCGGAGATCCTTCTGTGCGACGAGCCGGCGAGCGGGCTCGACGCCAAGGCGGTGGAAGACCTCGATCGCCTGCTGTGCGAGCTGCGCGACGCGCACGGCACCACGGTGCTGATCGTGTCGCACGACCGCGCGCAGGTCCGGCGGATCGCCGATCGCGTCACCCGGCTGCATGTGAAGGTCGTGCAGACCGGGACGGCGAGCGAGCTGCTGGATCCGAGCCCCGGCTCAAGCCCCGGCCCGAGCCCCAGCTCCGGCCCCACGCCGGCCGCCGAGGCACCCGCGCTCGATGACGAGGTCGCGTCGTGAGCTGGTTGTACGACTGGTGGATCGCGCTCGCGACCGCGATCGGCCTGCCGCCGGCGTTCCAGTACCCGTTCGTCGCGCGCGGCGTGGTCGCGATCTTGATGCTCGCGCCGCTGCTCGGCGGCCTGAGCCACCTCGTCGTCGCTCGCCGGCTCGCGTTCTTCAGCACCACGCTGGGCCAGGCCGCGCTGACCGGGCTGACGATCGGCGTGGCGCTCGGCCAGGCGCTCGACGAGACCTACGTGATCACCCTCGGGTTCTGCCTGCTGGTCGGCGTGATCATGGTCTACGTGCGGCGCCACACCACGTTGCCGCCCGACACCGTGATCGGCGTGTTCATGGCGTTCACGCTCGGGCTCGGGATCTGCCTGCTGGTCGCCGCGACCCGGCGGTTCAACATCCACCAGATCGAGGCCGTGATGTTCGGCAGCGTGCTGACCATCACCGACCGCGACCTGGTGCTCGTGATGACGCTCGGGACCTTGCTCGGCTGCGCGGTCGCGATCGGCTACAACGTCTTGCTGTCCGACAGCCTCAGCCCGCCGATCGCGCGGGCCCGCGGCGCGCCGACCACGCTGATCGATTATGGCTTCGTCATCGTGGTGACGATCGCGATCACGGTGAGCCTCAAGGTGATCGGCGCGTTGCTCGTGGAAGCGATGGTGGTCGTCCCGGCGGCGACCGCGCGCAACCTGGCGCGCACGACGCGCGGCTACCTGGTGTGGAGCATCGCGATCGCCGGGTTCGCGGGGCTGTCCGGGCTGGGGATCTCCACGATCTGGCACGTGCCGTCGGGCGGCGCGATCGTGCTCGCGCTGAGCGTGTGCTTCTTCATCAGCCTGCCGCTCGGCCGGCTGCGCCGCTAGTCGCCGATCGTCGGGGACCCGGCGGGCTACTTGCCCGGACCGCGCTGCAGGCCGCGGGCCCAGGCGTCCATCGTCTCGAGCGTCTCGAGCACGCGCTCGGGCGCCGCGCCGGCCATCTTCTCGCGCAGCAGCTTGCGCGCGCGGTGCAGCCGGGTCCGGATCGTCGGCTGCGGCAGCTCGAACACCTCGGCGAGCTCGGCGATCCCCATGTCCTCCCAGTAGTGGAGCTCGAGCAGCGTCTGCTGCTCGACGGGGAGCTGGCGCAGCACCGCGAGCAGCCGCTGGTGCTCCTGGTTGCGCGCGATCCGGGTCCCCGGGGTCGACACCAGCTCGGCGATCGACGACAGCTCGAAGTCGAGCCGGGCGCCGTCGCGCTGGCGGCCGCGCAGCACGCGGTACAGCTCGTGGCGCGCGATCGTGAACAGGTAGGTCCGGAAGCTCGACTCCTTGCGGAACTGGCCGCGCGCGCGCAGGCATGCCAGGAACGTCGACTGCACCAGCTCGTCGGCGTCGGCCGGGCACTTGGTCTCGAAGAACCCGTAGATGCTGCTGAAGTGGCGCTGGAACAGCGCCTCGCCGGCGCCGGCATCCCCGGACTGCCATCGATCGAGCAACGCGATGTCCGTGGCCTCGGTCATGGACGGCACCTGCCAGGTTACCAGAGATGGCTGCACGCTCGTAGGAACGCCGGACCGGCTGAATATTCCGCCACCGCGACCCGCGTCGCGGGCGACTTCACCGGGCACCGGGTTACTTGAAGGTATCTTTCCAGGCGCGGACCGCGGCGAACACGCTGACCGGATCGCCGGCGGCGCCGCGGCTGCCGGCGGCGGCGATCACGCCGGGCTCGGCGCTGCGCAAGAACGGGTTGGTCGCGCGCTCGTCCGCGATCGTCGATGGCGTCGACGGGGTCTCCGGGGCTCGGAGCGAGCGGGCGCGCTCGGCGACCTGGGCGTTGCCGGGCTCGACCGCGGCCGCGAACTTCAGGTTGGACGCGGTGTACTCGTGGCCGAAGTACACCCGGGTCTCGGGCGGCAGCGCGGCGAGCTGCATCAGCGACCGGTGCATCATCGCGGCGTCGCCCTCGAACACGCGGCCGCAGCCGCCGCCGAACAGCGTGTCGCCGGTGAACACGCAGCCGTCGACGACGAAGCTGGTCGCGCCGAGCGTGTGGCCGGGGTTGTGGATGCAGCGCGCGCGCAGCGTGCCGAGCGCGACCTCGTCGCCGTCCTCGACGGTGCGCGTGACGTTCGGCGTGCGCGGCGCGTCGATCGCGCCGACCACGACCTCGATCCCGGGGTGGCTGGCGACCAGCGCGGGCACGCCGCCGACGTGGTCGGGGTGATGATGGGTGGCCCACACCGCGACCAGCTGCGCGTGCTCGCGCGCGACCGCGGCCTCGACCGGCGCGGCCTCGCCCGGATCGACGACGGCGCACCGGCCGTCGTGGTCGATCACCAGGTACGCGAAGTTGTCCTTCAGGCACGGAACCGGAACGATCCTCATGGCGGCGTTCTACCGCGTTTCGTCGGTTCGCGGATGTCCGCGCCCTGCGCGTTCGGCGCTACGGTGGCCGCCATGACGATGACAGCGATGGTGATCCGCCAGCACGGCGGCCCCGAGGTGCTCGAGCTCGCGCAGCTCGCGATCGCCGAGCCCGGGCCCGGCGAGGTCCGCGTCCGCGTCCGCGCGGTCGCGCTCAACCACCTCGACATCTGGACCCGGCGCGGCGGCCCGGCGTTCAAGCTCGAGATGCCGCACCGGCTCGGCGCCGACATCGCGGGCGTCGTCGATGCGGTCGGGCCGGGCGCGACCGCGGCGCCGGGGACCCGCGTCGTGCTGCAGCCCGGGCTGTCGTGCGGGCGGTGCCAGGCCTGCCTCGGCGGCCACGACAACCTGTGCCGGTTCTACTCGATCCTCGGCGAGCACAAGCAGGGCGGCTACGCCGAGTACATCGTCGTGCCCGAGGTCAACCTGGCGCCGTACCCCGAGCGGCTCGACTTCGCACACGCCGCGTCGTCGCTCCTGCCGTTCCTGACCGCGTGGCAGATGGTGGTCCACAAGGCGCGGGTCGCGCCGGGCGACACCGTGCTGGTCCAGGGCGCCGGCTCGGGCATCGGCGTGGCGGCGATCCAGATCGCCAAGCTGTACGGCGCGCGGGTGATCGCGACCGCCGGCAGCGACGCCAAGGCCGAGCGCGCCCGGGCGCTCGGCGCGGACGTCGTCATCAACTACACCACGGCCGACTTCGCGGTCGAGTGTCGCGCGCTGACCGGCAAGCGCGGGGTCGACGCCGTGATCGAGCACGTCGGCGGCGACGTGTTCGTCCAGAGCATCCGCGCGGTGCGCAACGGCGGCCGGATCGTCACGTGCGGCGCGACCGCGGGCTTCCACCCCGCGATCGACCTGCGCCACATCTTCTTCCGTCAGGTCGAGGTGCTCGGCTCGACGATGGGCAGCAAGGCCGACCTGCTCGCGGTGCTGTCCCACGTCGCCGCCGGCCGGCTCGTCCCGGTCGTGCACCAGGTCATGCCGCTGGCCCAGGCGGCCGACGCCCACCGCCTGCTCGAGGACCGCGGCGCGTTCGGCAAGGTCGTGCTCGAGCCGTGACGCCGGCGCCGGCGCGTTACTCGGCTTCGAATGCGGCGAGCTGCTGCTCGAGCTGCCATTGCAGCCGGGCGCGCTCGCTGGCGGCGAGCAACGCGGCGCACGCCGGGGCCGGCGAGGCGGTGACGCCGCCGGCGCAGGCGGCGACCAGCGCGGGCTGGCCGCCCGGCGCGCCCGGCGTGGAAGTTGCCGCCCACAGGCTGGCGCCGGGGACGAACGCCGCGGTCAGGCTGGCGCGCGCCATCGCCTTGAGCTGCGGGTAGCGCAGGCCCTGCACGGTGACCGCGCGGACCAGCTCGCCGGTCAGGCTCGAGCGCGACACGCCGGCATCGTCGGTCGCGATCGCCACCGGTACGCCGGCCGCGAGCAGCGCCGACAGCGGGTGCGCCGCCCCGGAGATCTCGAGGATGAACGCGTTGCTGCTCAGGCAGATCTCCACGGTGACGCCGCGCGCGCGCAGCTCGCCGAGCAGCTGCGGTGCGTTGGTCTCGGCCATCACGTCGACGCCGTGGCCGATCCGCTCGGCGTGGGCGAGCTCGACCGCGTTGCGGACGTGGAACGCGAGGTTCGGCGGCGCGGCGAGCGCGGCGGTCAGCTCGCCGGCATGCAAGGTCACGCGCGCCGGGCTCTTGCCGTGAAACTCGGCGGCGAGCGCGCCGATGATCGTCATCTGCAGGTCGTAGTCCTGGAGCGAAGTCGCGTTGTCCTCGGGCGACACCAGGTTGACCGCCGCGATCCGCGGCTCGAGCGCGCTGACCTCGAACGCGGCGAGCATCTCGGCGTAGATCTGGCCCGGCGGCGACGTCCGGCCGACCTGTGCGTCGTAGCGCACCGTGAGGTTGCACGCCGGCGTGGCGGCGCCGCCGTCGCAGTGGAGCAGGGCGCGCGCCTTCTGCTCGCGGTCGACGAACCCGGCGCGCGAGGTCGCGATCAGCTCGGCCCACCGCGGATCGGCGTGCAGCTTGCGCTCGTAGCCGGGCAGATCCTTGGGATCGATCGGGCCGGCGGCCTTGGCGATGTCGTTGATCAGCGGGCGCGCCACGGTGACCAGGGTCTCGAGGTAGATCGCGCCGTCGTCGGCCGCGCGCCGGATCGTCTCGGCGAGCATCGCGGGCTCGCGCGATGCCTCGTGGGACACCAGGCCGAACTTGCTGAACGCGGCGAAGAAGTGATCGTGGCCGGACTCGCCGCCGGCGACCGGGTGGAAGTCCTTCATCGACCACGCGCGGATGATCGCGTCGTACTGCGGATCGTCGGGCGACGCCGGGATGTCGCCGCACGCGCCGGGCTTGCACGTCGATGGATCGACCAGCTTGAGCGTGCCGTCGACCCGCATGCCGTCCTCGCGCGCCCACGCGAGATAGCTCTCGGCGTACACCGCGCCGGCCATGTGGTTGTGCAGGTCGCCGCCCTTGGGGAAGCGCTGCAGCAGCGGGCCGAGCGCGGCGGGATCGTTGCGCGCGGCCTCGAGCCGATCGGCGGCGCGCTGCTCGCACGCGGCGGGCGAGCCACAGCGCTCGGGCGCGGCGCCCGGCGTCGCCGGCGGACGAGCGGGCGCCGAGCACGCGGCGACGCCCCCCAGGATCGGAAAGATCGGAACGATCGGAAGGATCAGAGACACGAACCAGCCTCGAGCGAGCATGCTCGGCTATAGCCGACGTCGATCCGCCGCTGCAAGCGACTGCCCGGCGGCGTGACACGTGCGGCAATTTGCTGCACTTTGAGGCGCGAGCCGAGAATGTTTGTGCCGCGGCGCCGCGGGCCGCCGACCTGGCCTGTCATGCCGGACCGGCCCGCCCCACCTCGCCCATCTCGCGTATCCTCGGCCGCGCACGTGTCGACCGATCACCAGCTGTGGGAGCTGCTGCGCGCGATCGCCGGGGGCGACACCGCGCAGTGGCCCGCGCTGCTCGCCGAGCTCGAGCCGGTGGTCGCCGGGTTCGCCCGCCGCCAGCCGATCGGCCGGCTGCGCGATCGCGAGGACACCCCGCGCGAGATCGTCACCCGGGTGTTCGCGCGGCTCCACGCCCGCGACCACGCGGCGATCCAGAAGCTGTGCGCGCTCGATCCCGCGCCCGAGCTGCGGGCGTGGCTGCGCGTCGTGGTGCGCCGGGCGGCGATCGACTACCTGCGCGAGTCGCCGGAGTTCGAGCGCGCGACCAACCGCTGGGTGTCGCTGGCGACGCTGAGCTCCGGGGCGCCGTCCCCCGCGCGCGATTCGTTGGTCGACAAGCGCAACGACGTGCTGGCGTTCGTGCGCGGCGCGGTCGATCAGGCGCGCGCCGAGCACATCGAGCACGGCGAGCTGGCGTTCACCCGGCTGGCGCTGACCTGGAAGGTCGCGCGGATCCACGTCCGCCGCCTGGTCACCCGGGGCGAGCAGTACCTGGCGGTGCTCGCAGCGGTGCTCGACGGCCAGTCGTACCCCGACATCGCCCAGCGGCTCGCGATCACGCGGCGCGAGGTCGAGCTGACCGTGCGCTACATCGAAGAGCTGCTGCGCGAGCGCGGGTTTGCGCTGGCGCCGGAAGCGTGAAGCCGTCGGGTGCCGATTGGTTGCCGATTGGGTGCCGATTGGGTGCCGATCTGGCGCCGATGGGGTGGCGATTTATTGTGCGGCCGGGGCCCGGCGCGCCGACCTGATCGGGCATGCAGCTTCAGCAGCTTCGGTCGAAACGGTCCCTGGCCGGCATGGGCGCGGCGCTCGCGGTCCTGCTCGCCGCTACCGGGATCGCCTACCACGGGCGCGCGCGGCCACCGGCACTGCCGGACGCGAACGCGAATACGGTCGCGCGCGCGATCGCGCAGGTCACCGCGACCGCACGGACCGCGCCGCGCGCCGCGTCGCCGGGCGAGGCCACGCTCGGCGGTTCCCACGGCACCGAGCTCGTGATCCACGTCGTCGACCCCGGCGGCGCGCCGGTCTCGCACGCTCACGCCGAGGTGGGCGGCCGGCGGGTCGCGGACACCGGCGCCGATGGCGTCGTCCGGCTGTACGCGATCGACGACGATGACCAGACGGTCCGGATCACCGCCGACGGCGCCGTGCCGGTCGACGTCACGGTCGAGACCGACAACGAGCTCGACACGATGATCGAGCGCACGGCGATCCTGCGCCCCGGCGCTCCAGCCGACGGGGTGATCGTCGATCCGAGCGGCGCGCCGGTGCCCGACGCCGAGGTCCTGATCCAGATCGCCGGCGGCACGTCGAGCGCGCTGTGCCACAGCGACGCGCACGGTCGCTGGCACGTCGATCGGCTGCCGGCCGGGCGCCACGCGGCGAGCGCGTCGGCGGCGCAGTTCTTCGATGACCGCGCGTCCGTGTTCGAGACCGACGGGGTTCACGCGCGGAGCGGGATCGCCGTGTCGGTCGCGGTGGGCGGCGAGATCTCCGGGATCGTCGTCGACCTGGCCGGCGCGCCGGTCGCGGGCGCCGCGGTTCGCGGCCTCGCCACCGCGCTCACCACCGACGCCACCGGCCACTTCCATTCGTTCGGCGAGCGCCCGGGCACGTCGCAGGTGGCGGCGGCCACCGCCACCGCCGCGTCGCCGCCCGCGCAGGTCGTGCTCGGCCGCGGCGGCCACGCCGAGCTGCGGCTCGTGGTCCAGCCCGCGCGGCTCGCCGGTACCGTGGTCGATGCGCACGGCGCCCCGGCCGCCGGGGTCGACATCGTCGCCATCCCCGACCGTGGCTTGGTCCTGAGCGGCCAGACCGACGCCGCTGGCCGGTTCGATCTCGGCGGCGCGGTCCCGGGCTCGTACAAGATCACGGTGGAGCGCAACCGGCAGATCGGCGTCGAGCTCACCGCGACTGCCCAGGTGACCGCGGCGCCGCACCCGGTCGCGCTCGTGTTGCCGGCGCACGCGGCGATCACCGGCCGCGTGGTGTTCGAGGGACGGCCGATCCCGGTGTTCGGCTACGAGATCTACTCGCCGGTGCTGGAGCGCATGACCGGCGCGGTCAAGGTGATCGGCGCGCCGGACGGTCGGCTCACGATCCCCGAGCTCCCGGTCGGCACCTGGCGAATGGAGATCCGCGCGCCCGGGTTCGCGGCGCGGACGGTCGAAGCCATCGAGCTACGCGCCGGCCACGACGTCGAGCTCGGCGCGGTCGAGCTCGAGCGCGGCCGCGGGGTCTCGGGCCGGATCGTCGACGCGGACGGCGCGCCGGTCGCCGGCGCCACCGTGCGCGTGTCGGAGGACCGCGACGGCTTCGATCTCGGCCTGCGCGCGCTGTTCTACGGCCACCAGGCGGTCACGAGCGACGCGGACGGGCGCTATCAGCTCACCGGCCTCGCGGCGGACGATGGCCAGCGGATCCGCGTGACCCACCCCGCGCGCGGCGCGGCGCCCGATCGCACGCTCGCGGCCGACGCCACCGCGCTCGACTTCGCGCTCGCGGCGACCGGCGGGATCGACGGCAGGGTCGTGAACAGCCGCGACTGCTGGGTCGGGGTCACCGCGACCTCGATCGCGGATCCGCACGCGGAGTTCATCGGCGCGTCCGACGGCGCCAGCACGTTCCACTTCGATCAGCTGCCGCCCGGCGACTACGTCCTTGGGGCCAGCTCCGAGCCCAGTCGTCCGAGCCGGCGGGTGACCGTGGTCGCCGGGGCGCGCAGCCACGTGACGTTCGAGCTGCCGGACGCACCGCCGACGCCGCCCGAGCTGATCGGGAAGAGCTGAGCCGGCGGCTCACGGGCAGCTGGGGAACATCTCGACGGTCCGCGCCCGGCCATCTTCGACGATCAGGAGCTGCCAGCGGTCGCCCTGGACGTTGACCAGCGTCGCGCTCCGGTCATCGTCGATCCGGACCTCGCT
>DATBBB010000180.1:0-18861 GCA_036271215.1 Kofleriaceae bacterium
CCGCGAGGCGGTGTCGCGCGCCGAGAACGCCGGCATCGTGTTCATCGACGAGATCGACAAGATCGCGACCAACCGCGAGCGCCACGGCGCGGATGTCTCGCGCGAGGGCGTGCAGCGCGACCTGTTGCCGATCGTCGAGGGCTCCACGGTGACCACCAAGTACGGCCCGGTCCGCACCGATCACGTGCTGTTCATCGCCGCCGGCGCGTTCCACATGAGCAAGCCCAGCGACCTGATCCCCGAGATGCAGGGCCGGTTCCCGATCCGCGTCGAGCTCACGCCGCTGGTCGCCGCCGACTTCGTCCGGATCCTGACCGAGCCGCGCAACGCGCTGACCCGGCAGTACGCGGCGCTGCTCGCGACCGACGGCGTGATGATCGAGTGGACCGACGACGCGATCGCCGAGCTCGCCAAGATCGCCGCGGACGTCAATCGCACCACGCACGACATCGGGGCGCGGCGCCTTCACACGGTGCTCGAGCGGCTGCTCGATGATCTGCTGTACAACGCTCCCGACATCGGCAACCAGACCATTCCGATCACGCCGAGCTACGTTCGCGAGCGGCTCGGCGCGCTGGTCGCCGACGAGGATCTGACGCGGTACATCCTGTAGCTGTGGTACACCCGGCGGTGCATGCCGACGCAAGCAGAGTTGCTCGCCACCGCAGATCAAGTCTTCGTCAAGAACTACCGCCAGGCGCCGATCGTCCTCGAGCGCGGCCGCGGTTGCGAGATCTGGGATCGCGCCGGCACGCGCTACCTCGACATGACCGCCGGGATCGCGGTGTGCGGCCTGGGCCACGCGCACCCGGCGTTCACCGCGCGGATGACCGAGCAGCTCGGCAAGCTGACCCAGACCTCGAACCTGTACTTCAACGATCAGCAGATCCTCGCCGCCAAGGCGATCACCGAGCACAGCTTCGCGCGCCGCGTGTTCTTCTGTAACTCCGGCGCCGAGGCCAACGAGGCCGCGCTCAAGCTCGCGCGGCGCTACCAGGCGGTGGTCGCCGGCGCGCCGAACCGCACCACGATCGTCTCGACCCACGGCAGCTTCCACGGCCGCTCGATCGGCACGGTGTCGATCACCGGTCAGGCCAAGTACCGCGACGGGTTCGGCCCGCTGTTCGGGCCGATCGAGTTCATCAACTACGGCGACCTCGAGGCCGCGACCGGGGCGCTCGAGGCCCGGACCGCGTGCGCGATCATCGTCGAGCCGATCCAGGCCGAGGGCGGCATCACCGTGGCCCCGCCGGGCTACCTCGCGGGCCTGCGCCGGCTGTGCGACGACACCGGCACCGTGCTGATCTTCGACGAGGTCCAGACCGGCGTCGGCCGCACCGGCCGGTGGTTTGGCTACGAGTACGACGCCGTCACCCCCGACGTGATGACGCTCGCCAAGGGCCTCGGCGGCGGGATCCCGATCGGCGCGATGGCGTGCACCGAGCAGGCGTCGGCCGGGCTCGCGGCGCAGCCCGGCGGCGCGGTGCCCCACGCCTCGACGTTCGGTGGCAACGCGCTGGCGTGCGCGGCGGCCAACGCGGTGTTCGACATCATCGAGAACGAGGGCCTGATCGAGCGCGTGGCCCAGGCCGGCCAGTACCTCGGCGCCCGGCTCGACGAGCTGGTCGAAGAGTTCCCCGGCCATGTGACCGAGGCGCGCGGCCGGGGCCTGCTGCGCGGCGTGGCGGTGTCGGGCGCGCCGGCCCAGGTCACCACGCGGTGCCGCGAGCACAACCTCCTGGTCTCGATCGCCGGCGACAAGGTCGTGCGGTTCGCGCCGCCGTACGTCGTCGAGCGCAAGCACCTCGACGAGGCGCTCGCGATCCTGCGCCGGGTGCTCGCCGAGGGCGCCGGCAAGGCGTAGCCCCCAGGCCATCGTCATGCTGCATCACTTCCTCACGCTCACCGACGTCCCCGCGGCCGAGTGGCCCCGGCTGTTCGATCGCGCGGCCCAGCTCAAGGCCGAGCGCGGCAAGGTCCGCGCCGACACGCTCGCCGGGATGACCGTCGCGCTGGTGTTCGAGAAGGCGTCGACCCGGACCCGGGTGTCGTTCCAGGTCGCGGCCTACGAGCTCGGCGGCCAGAGCGTCGATCTGTCCTCGGCGACGCTGCAGCTCGGCCGCGGCGAGCCGCTCGCCGACACCGCGCGGATCCTGTCGGGCTACTGCCACGCGATCGTCCACCGCACGTTCGGCCAGGACCGCGTCGCCGCGCTCGCCAGCGCCGCCAGCATCCCGGTGGTCAACGGGCTGTCGGACCAGCACCACCCGTGTCAGGTCGCGACCGACCTGTTCACCGTGAGGGAGCACTTCGGTTCGCTCGGCGGCCTGCGCTACGCCTGGATCGGCGACGGCAACAACATGGCGCAGTCGTGGATCGAGGCCGCGGGGATATTCGGGCTCGATCTCGCGGTCGCGTGCCCCGAGGGCTTCGCGCCCGATCCGGCGATCGTCGCCGCCGCGCGCGCCGCGCAGCGCGAGCTCGGCCACGGCTCGATCACGCTGACCTCCGATCCCACCGTCGCCGCGGCGGGAGCTGCGGTGGTGTCGACCGACGTCTGGGCGTCGATGGGGCAGGAGGACGACGCCGCCCGCCGCCGCCGTGCGTTCGCCGGCTACTGCATCGACGCCCCGCTGGTCGCGCGCGCGGCCGAGGGCGCGATCGTGCTGCACTGCTTGCCGGCGCACCGCGGCGAGGAGATCACCGCCGAGGTCCTCGAAGGCCCGCAATCCTTGGCGTGGGTTCAGGCCGAGAATCGCCTGCACGTGGGCAAGGTGTTGCTCGAGCACGTCGTGCTACGATCGCGCGCGTGAGCGCCGTCCCGGCCGAGATCGCCGGCATCGGAGCGACCCAGCAGAAGCTGCGGGTCAGCCCGGGCTTTGATCCGCTCAAGGCCGCGCTCGGGCCGCAGGAGTACTTCGTGCTGTCGCGGATCGACGGCCAGCAGACCCTGCGCGACGTGCTGCTGACCACCGGGCTGCCGGTCGATCGCGCGATCGCGATCGTCCAGCGGCTGCGCGCGATCGGCGCGCTGATGTTGCCCGGCGAGGCCGCGCCGCCTGCGGGGCCGGGCACGCCCGGCCGCTCCGATGGCGGGATCCCGCAGCCGATCCCGCCGTCGCCGACGATCAAGACCACGCTGCCGCCGGTGCTGAACGCCACCGCGGTCCCCAATGCCACGCCACCCGCGCACCCGCCCGGGACCGCGTACCCGCCCCGGTCGTCGATCGCGCGCACCGGTCCGGTCCCCACGCTGCGCCCCGCCGCCGGCCCGGCGACCGGACCGGTATCTGGCCACCCGGGGCCGCTCGCGCCGGCCCGGCGTCCCGCCGCCGGCAACGCGCCGCCCGCCGCGGCCAGCGGCCCCGACCCCGAGCACGATCTCAGCCTGTCCGGCATGACCCCTGCCGAGATGGCCGGGCTGCGCGAGGCGATCGCGCTCGACGACGCGATCCGCCGCCGCATCCTCGCGATGGCGCGGCTGTCCGACGGCCACGATCCGTGGGCGCTGCTCGGCGTGCCGGCCGGGTCCGACGCCCGCCAGCTCAAGCGCGCCTACTTCAAGCTGTCCAAGGAGATCCACCCCGATCGCTACTTCGGCCAGCAGCTCGGCAGCTTCACCGCACGGCTGCCGGCGGTGTTCGAGGCGCTGAGCCGCGCGTACGCCCGGCTGACCGGCACCGATCGGTCGTCCGGTGCGCCGCACGCCGCCGGTGCCGCCGGCAGCGCCGGCAACCTCGCCGAACAGCCCCAGACGCCTCAGGAATATGCCGCCGAGCTGTTCGAGCGCGCGTGCCAGCTCGAGATCGGCGGCGACCACCTCGATGCGATGAAGCTGTTCGCCGCCGCGGTGCGGGTCGATCCGCAGCCGCGCTACCTGCGCCGCGCCGCCAGCTGCGCGCTCGCCGCCGGCCAGCCGCGCAGCGCCGTCGAGTATGCGAAGAAGGCTCACTCGCTCACACCCAACGATCCATCGTCTGCGCGGCTCCTGGCCGCCGCATTTCGCTCCACCGGCAAGCTGTCGGACGCCGAAGAAGTCCTGGTGATGGCGATGGCGCTCAAGAGCGAGAACGACGTCCTGACCTCGGAGCTGCGCCACGACCTCGCCGAGGTCCGGCGGCTACTCGCGCAATCGCCATCGTAAGCGCGCACGCCGCGCCGGGGTGCGCCGGATCAGCGCTGGATAACATGATCGAAGACTGGGATATCCCTGAAAACCGAGGGAAAATAATTCGCCATGGCTAGCGACAAGGTGATCGGCATCGATCTCGGCACCACGAACTCGTGTGTCGCGATCGTCGAGGACGGGACACCCTCCGTGATCCCCAATCGCGGCGGATACAAGACCACTCCTTCGATGGTCGCGATCGCCGAGAACGGCAAGCGCCTGGTCGGCCACATCGCCAAGCGCCAGGCGATCACCAACGCCGAGAACACCGTGTACGCCGCCAAGCGGCTGATCGGCCGCAAGTGGGGCTCGGCCGCCGTGCGCAGCTCGCTCGAGATCATGCCGTACCGCATCGTCGAGGGCCCGCACGACGACGTCCGCATCATGCTGCGCGACCAGGTGTTCAGCGTGCCGGAGGTCTCGGCCTACATCCTCCAGGAGATGAAGCTGATCTCCGAGGAGTACCTCGGCGAGGAGGTCCAGAAGGCCGTGGTCACCGTGCCGGCGTACTTCAACGACGGCCAGCGCCAGGCGACCAAGGACGCCGGCCGGATCGCCGGGCTCGACGTCATCCGGATCATCAACGAGCCGACCGCCGCCGCGCTCGCCTACGGGTTCGGCCGCAACATCGAGCGCAAGGTCGCGGTTTACGACCTCGGCGGCGGCACGTTCGATATCTCGATCCTCGAGATCGGCAACGGCGTGTTCGAGGTGATCTCGACCGCCGGCGATACGTTCCTCGGCGGCGAGGACTTCGATCGCCGCGTGATCGACTGGCTGGTGTTCGGGTTCGAGAAGCAGCACCACATCGACCTGCGCAAGGACAAGATGGCGCTGCAGCGGCTCAAGGACGTCGCCGAGAAGGCCAAGTGCGAGCTGTCGAGCGTCAAGGAGACCGAGATCAACCTGCCGTTCATCATCTCGACCGGCCGCAACGACGCGCTCCACCTGCAGACCATGCTGACCCGCGACAAGCTCGAGGAGCTGACCTCGGACCTGATCGACCGCACGATCGAGATCTGCGCGCGCACCCTCGAGGAGGCCGAGATCCAGAAGACCCAGATCGAGGACGTGATCCTGGTCGGCGGCATGACCCGGATGCCGCGGGTCCAGCAGGCGGTCGCCGAGTTCTTCGGCCTCGAGCCGTGCAAGGGCGTCCACCCCGACGAGGTCGTCGCGCTCGGCGCCGCGATCCAGGGCGCCGCGCTGACCGACGAGAAGAGCGAGATCCTGCTGCTCGACGTCACGCCGCACTCGCTCGGCATCATGATCGTCGGTGGCTACTTCCATAAGCTGATCGAGCAGAACACCACGGTGCCGACCTCCGAGCAGCACGTGTTCACCACGGTCAAGGACAACCAGACCTCGGTGAAGATCCTCGTGCTCCAGGGCGAGAGCGATCGCGCCGAGGAGAACGAGCTGCTCGGCGAGTTCGTGCTGACCGGCCTGCGCCGGGCGCCGCGCGGCGAGGTCGAGATCGAGGTCATGTTCCACATCAGCGCGGACGGCATCGTGTCGGTCAAGGCGCGCGACCTCGAGACCGGGCTCGAGCAGTCGATCACGGTGACCGCGACCTCGGGCCTGACCGAGGACGAGATCAAGAAGATGGTCGAGGCCAACAAGGACTACATGGTCGAGGTCCGCAGCGGCCAGGAGTTCGACAAGGCGCGCCACACCGCCGAGAAGGCGCTCGAGGAGATCGAGTCGCTGTTCCCGCAGGTCACCGACATCATCGCCGGCTCGGACTTCGGCCAGGACGCGGTCAAGAAGGCGCGCGCGGTCGTCGACCGCACCAAGCAGTCGATCGCGGCCAAGGATCTGACCGCGCTGACCGAGGCGACCGAGGCGCTCAACCGGACGCTCAACATGTTCCGGGGCGTGGTGTCCAAGACCCGCGGATGACGATGGCCCCCGAGGGAACGGAGATCGATCAGCTGATCGAGCAAGGCCTCGGCCTGTACGGCGAGGGCGATCTCGACGGCGCGCTGCTGCTCTGGGAGCGCGCGCTGTCGATCGATCCCGATAACGAGCAGGCCAACAGCTACGTCGACTACGTCCGCATGAACTACGAGCTGTTGACGTCGGACGTCAGCGCCGAGCACAGCGGGCCGTTCGGGATCGGCGATGACGAGCCGGAGTACCAGATCGAGATCCTGCCGGGCGATGACGTCGAGGCCAGCGGGCCGCCGATCATGGAGGACCGCGACGAGGGCTGGTGGCTCGGCGAAGACGGCGAGTCGGGCGTGTTTATCCGGCCGACCAAGGAGGGCATGGGTGTCGCGAACTCGCGGACCGCGGCGCGCGAAGCGCCGGCCAGGTCGTCGTCGCCGTCGTCGCCGTCGTCATCATCTGGTGGGCCCGCGAGCGACACCCACGACGGCATCAGCTTCGAGAGCCAGACCGGCGAAGGCATCAACTTCGAGGACGCGACCCGCGAATATCCCGGCGGTGCGGGGCGGCCGTCGCGCTCGCTGCTCAGCGAGGGCTTGCCGCCACCGGATATCGCCAACGACCTCGCCGAGTTCGTCCCCGACATGACGCCGCCGTTCGGCAGCGTGCGCGACGTCCAGACCCCGCAGGATTTCGGCTCGCAGCTCACCGACGTGCGGCGCCGCGACCTCGGGTTCGTGCAGCCGACCGAGTCGCGCGACCTGGCCAGCACGCGCGACACGCGCGAGGCCCCGGGCCCGCCCGAGCTCAAGATGACCCTGCGCACGCCGACGTCGGAGCTGCACCGTGCGCCGACCGCCGACGGCGAGCTCGACGAGTCCGCCCCGGCCCACGGCGGCCACGCGGGCGACGAGCCGTCGCTCGACGACATGGTCACGGCGGTGTCGACCGGCAGCGGGGCCACGCTCGACCTCGACGACCCGCTCCCCGATGGCGACGCGGGGTCGGCGTACGACTCGCTCGATCTCGAGCTGTCGTCCGACCCGCAGATCCTGTTCGACCTGATCAGCCGCGCCGAGACCCACTCGGTGATGCCCGATCCGGCCGCCGCGTCCGCCGCCGACCCCGATCCGTTCGATCTGCTCGCGAGCTTGCCGGTGCCGCGCACGCCGACCGCGCCGACCCGCCAGCTGCCGAGCAAGCCGCGCGCGCCGGAGCCGGGGCCGGGGTCAGTGTCAATGCCAATGGATGATACCGCGCTCGATGATCGGCCGACGCGCGAGATGCCGCCCGAGTCGCCGAAGGTCGGGACCGCGCAGGTCCAGGCGATGGCGTCGCCCGCGATGACCCGCGACTTCTCCGACAAGCCGACCGCGCCGACGCCGAGCCGCACGTCCAGCCGCCCGCAGCTGAGCGCGCCGCTCTCCGCGCCCCAGGCGAGCTCCGGCACCCCGTCCGGCGCCGGATCCGGCGCGGCGTCGGTCACCGCATCGGTCACCGCATCGGTCACCACTCCGGGCGCCGCTTCGGGCGCGACCTCCGGCCCGGTGGCGCCACCCGCCGTGTCCCGGGTCCCGACTGGTCCTGCAGCGCCGCCCGCCGTGACCCGGGTCCCGACCGGCCCGGTGGCGCCGCCCGCCGTGACCCGGGTCCCGACCAGCCAGCCCGCGCCGGCGGCTCCCACGGGTGCGGCATCGGCTTCGTCCTCGGGCGCGTTCCGGCCGCTGCGGACCGACGATCCGATGATCACCGCGCCGACCCGCGAGCTCGGGCTGCGCACCGCGCGCCGGCCGGCGACCGAGGACGAGCCGACGGCCGAGGTCGATGTCCAGAAGATCCGCGCGAACGCACGGCCGAGGAACACCAGCCGGCCGATGCTCCCCGGGCTGGATCCGATCGACGCGCGCAGCGCCGAGATCCTCGAGGAGGTCGACCGCGCGGCGCCGGCCAGCGAGACCCGCGAGGACCGCACGCGGCGCCGGATCACCGCGCTGCTCGAGCGCGCCACCGAGTGGGGCCGCACCGCCGATCTCGAGCGCTCGGTGACCGCCGTCGACCTCGCGCTGTCCGAGGATCCCAACAGCGCGCTCGCCCAGAAGCTGATCCACCGCAACCGCGAAGCGATCTTGAACGCGCTCCAGGGCTTCCTCGGCGATCTGCAGCGCACCCCGACGCTCGCCCGCCCGCTGCACGAGCTCGGCTCGGCGCCGATCAGCCCGCGCGCCGCGTTCCTCTTGTCGCGGGTCGACGGCACCTTGTCGCTCGACGAGATCCTCGACGTGTCCGGCATGCCGCGGCTCGAGGCCTACCGCTACCTGTGCCAGCTGTTCCTGCGCGGCATCTTGCGATAAGCGCCAGGCGATAGGCATCCGTATCGATCGCCTCGCGAAACGCATCACCGCCCTGTACGCCGGGCCTCGCGATCGTTATAACGAGCCATGACGCGCAAGGTCGTGCTTGCTTACTCCGGCGGACTCGACACCTCGGTCGCCGTGCGCTGGATCGCCGAAACCTACGGTTGCGAGATCGTCTGCTACTGCGCCGACGTCGGCCAGAACGAGGATCTCGAGGCCGCGCGCAAGAAGGCGCTCGCGGTCGGCGCCCAGAAGGCGGTGATCGGCGATCTCCGGCTCGAGTTCGTGCGCGACTACGTGTGGCCCGCGCTGCGGGCCGGCGCGCTCTACGAAGGCACGTACCTGCTCGGCACCTCGCTCGCCCGGCCGTGCATCGCCAAGGGCTTGATGGACGCGGTCGCCGCCGAGGGCGCCGACGCGATCAGCCACGGCGCGACCGGCAAGGGCAACGATCAGGTCCGGTTCGAGCTCGCCGCCTACCACTTCCGGCCCGGCATCAAGATCATCGCGCCGTGGCGCGAGTGGCAGTTCAAGGGCCGCCGCGAGCTGATCGAGTACACCAAGCAGCACTCGATCCCGATCGAGGCGACCGCCGACAAGCCGTACTCGGTCGATCGCAACTTGCTGCACACCAGCTACGAGGGCGGCGTGCTCGAGGATCCGTGGCGCGCGCCCGATCCGGAGATGTTCCAGCTCACCCGCGCGCCCGAGGCCGCGCCCGACACCCCGCGGATCCTCGAGCTCGAGCTCGAGCACGGCGACGCGGTCGCGATCGACGGCGAGCGGCTCGGCCCGGTCGAGCTGCTGGCGCGGCTCAACGCGATCGCCGGCGAGCACGGCGTCGGCCGGGTCGACCTGGTCGAGAACCGGTTCGTCGGCATGAAGTCGCGCGGCGTCTACGAGACCCCGGGCGGCACCGTGCTGCACGCGGCGCGCTCGGCGGTCGAGTCGCTGACCCTCGACCGCGAGGTGCTGCGGCTGCGCCAGGATCTGATGCCGCGCTACGCCGCGCTGGTCTACAACGGGTTCTGGTTCTCGCCGGAGCGCATCGCGCTGCAGTCGCTGATCGACGACATCGCCCGGCCGATCACCGGCACCGCGCGGCTCAAGCTCTACAAGGGCGCGCTCACCGTGCTCGGCCGCAAGGCACCCAAGAGCCTGTACCGCCCCGATATTGTGACGTTCGAAGCGGACTCGGTGTACGACCAGCGCGACGCCCAGGGCTTCATCAAGCTCAACGCGCTCCGGCTCCGGATCCGCAGCGAGCTCGACCGCACCGGCGGCTGAAACTCGACGCCGGGGTGACATACAACACGGCGGGTCGCTTCACAATTGGGTAGGATACCCCGCCGTGTCCCGACCCATCGTGCTCTGTGTCCTGCTCGTCGGGTGTGGCTTCAAGTCGGAGCCCGCGGGCACCGGCCCCACCGGGCCATCGGACGCGAACCTCGACGGCAGCACCATCACGCCCGGGATGGACGCCGGCACCGGCGACGGTAGCTCCGGCGGCGGGACGACCGACTGCCTGACCCGCTGGCTCAACGGCACGGTCAAGCTCGAGACCCCGCAGGCGCTGACCAACCAGTCGTCGACGACCGCCGACGAGCGCGATCCGTGGGTGTCGTCCGACGGGCTCAACCTGTACTACACGTTCGCTCCGAGCGGCGGCAGCACCGGCGCCGACATCTACCGCGCGACCCGCGGCGCGACCAGCGCGGTGTTCCCCGCGGGCGTGCGGCTGACCAACCTCGACACCAACAACGACGAGAGCCGCGGCTCGCTGAGCGACGACGGCAAGACCCTCGTGCTGGCGAGCAACCGCACCGGCGGCACGTTCCAGATCTACTACGCGACGCGCAACACCACGACGATGGACTTTCCGTCGGCGGACACCCGCCACGTCGCCACGATCAACGCGATCGCCGGCAACCACTACGATCCGTTCCTCAGCAGGGACGGCCTCGAGCTGTACTTCGCGCCGACCCCGGGCGACCAGCACATCTACCACGCGACCCGCACCGACCCCAACGGCGACTTCGGGGCGGCCACGGCGGTCCCGGTCATCAACAGCACGGTCGCCGGCGAGGCCGACGCCGATCCGGCGATGTCGCTCGACAAGCACATCCTCTTGTTCAGCTCGACGCGCGTCGTCGCGGGCGACCCCAAGGGCGGCAACCTGTGGTACGCGACCCGGCAAGACGTGACCGGCAACTTCGATCCGCCGAAGCTCGTCCCCGACGTCAACAGCGATAACCCCGACGGCGATCCGATGCTCAGCGCCGACGGCTGCACGCTGTACTTCGCGGCCACGAAGGGCACGGGCACGACCTACGATATCTACAGCGCCGCGGTCGAGACCACGACGGACTCGCTCGGTAAATAGCCCGGGTTACGCCTCGTCGAGCGAATCGCTGACGTCGTCGAGCTCGGCGGCGTCGGGCTCCGCGCCGGCGGCCGGCGCTGCCCCGCGCGTCACCTCGAGCACGTAGCGCACCAGCACCGGCAGGTAGTCGGCGAGCGGCGGGCAGCGCACGCCGGTGCCGGCGAGCGCGCGCAGCGTGTTCGTCTGATCGTACTGCACGGTGTGATCGAGCACGTCGAGGAACGCGAGCGGCCCGCGCCCGAGCCGCGACAGCCCGGGCGTCTTGAGCACCGCGCGCGCGATCGGCCGCGGGATGTGGCCGCGCGGCTTCTCGGTGTGCGCGTGCTCGGCCACGCCCTCGAACACCGCGCGCGCCGCCAGCGGCGCCGGGTCGACCAGGTGGAACGTCTTGCCGGCCGCGGCCTCGCTGCGCGCGATGTGCCACGCGGCGTCGACCACGTAGTCGATCGGCACCAGGTGGAGCGGCGCCGCGCTGCGGCCGAGCAGCGGCAGCCGGACGCGCGACTCGTTGGTCGCGATCAGCACCATCAGGTAGTACGGGCCATCGAACGTGTCGATCTCGCCGGTCCGGCTGTCGCCGACGATGATGCCGGGCCGCACCACCGTGATCGGCAGCTGGCGCATCGCCGCGCGGACCAGCCGCTCGGCCTCGAACTTGGTGCGCTCGTAGGCGTTGCGGAACTTCTGGCCGGCCTCGAGATCGTCCTCGCGGAACGCGCCCCGGTGGTCGCCGGACACCATCGCGGTCGACCAGTGGACCACGCGCTCGAGCCGGGTCGCGTCGCGCGCGAGGTCGAGCACCGTGCGGGTGCCGGTGACGTTGACCCGGCGCGCGGTCGCCTCGTCGACGCCCATGAAGTACACGCCGGCGAGGTGGTGGATCCAGGTCAGCTCGCGCGACAGCGCGCGGTACTCGGCGCTCGACAGCCCGAGGTCCATGTCGCACACGTCGCCGGCGAGGACCTCGGCCGCCGCGTGATCGGGCAGGGTGGCGAGGAACTGCGCCGCCTCGGCCGCCGCCGCGCCGGTCGCCAGCACGTAGAGCTTGGTCTCGGGCTCCTCGGCGAGCAGCTTGCCGATCATCCGCTTGGCGGTGAACGCCGGGAACCCGGTGACCAGCGTGGCGGGGCGCGCGACCCGCGCGGCGCGGCCGGCCGCGTCGGACTGCGAGGCGGCGCGCGGCAGTTTGGGCACCCGGATCGGCCCGAGCCGGGCCTCGATCTCGGCGGCGATCCGCGCGACCTCGCGCTCGAGCGCGTCGCGATCGCCGGTGTTCTCGACCACCCAGGTCGCCGCGGCGAGCTTGTCGGCGAGCGGCGCCTGGGCGGCGATCCGCGCGTGGGCGTCGTCGGGCGACATCCGATCGCGCGCGACCAGCCGGGCGTGCTGGACCTCGGCCGGCGCGGCCACGACGATCAGCCCGGCGAGCCCGGTGTGGGCGCGGTTCTCGACCAGCAGCGCGGCCTCGTAGAACACGACGTTGGCGCCGGCGTCGGCCCAGGTCGCGATCGCCGCCGCGCTGGCCGCCGCGATCCGCGGGTGCGTGATCTTGCCGAGGTCGGTGCGCGCCGCCGGATCGGCGAACGCGATCGCCGCGAGCCGCTTGCGATCGAGCTGGCCGTCGGACGCGAGGATCGCGGCGCCGAACCGGGCGACCAGCTCGGCGAGCGCCGGCTGGCCGGGCTCCACGACCTGGCGCGCCAGCTGATCGGCGTCGACCACGGCGGCGCCGCGGGCGGCGAGCAGCGCGGCGACGGTGGTCTTGCCCGATGCGATGCCGCCGGTCAGTCCGATCACGTGAACCGCCACGAGGCTTTGCGTACCATAGCCGCGTGGAGTCGGGATAGCGTGTCCGGGATGCCGCCCCGCGCTGCGCCGCTCGCGATCACCTGCGCTGCCGCGCTCGCGCTCACCTGCGTCGTCCCCTGCATCGTCCCCTGCATCGTTGGGCTGCGCGAGGCGCGCGGGGCGCGCCGCGACTGGACCGGCAGCGCGGCGTGCGGCGCGTGTCACGCCGCCGAGCTCGCGGCCTGGCAGGTCACGCCGCACGCGCGGACCCGCGATCGGTTCCGGGACCGGCCCGAGCCGCGCTGCCTGGGCTGCCATGCCACCGGCGAGGCGCCGGCCGGCCCGGCGATCGCCGTCGAGATCGGCTGCGAGGCCTGCCACGGCGCCGGCGCGGCCTACGCCGCCGACGACGTGATGCGCGATCGCCCGGTCGCCCGCGCGCTGGGGCTGGCCGATCTCTCGACCCCGGCCGCGCGCGGAGCGGTGTGCGCCGCGTGCCATCGCACGCCGACTCGCGGTACACCGTTCGACCCGATGGCCCCGGTACACGCGGTCGCAAGGCCCACGCCATGAGCAAAGTCTCCGCCCGGTTCCTGATCTCGGCCGCCCAGCCGTCGGGCTTCCCGCCGCCGTCGCTGCCCGAGATCGCCGTGGTCGGCCGATCCAACGTCGGCAAGTCGACCCTGATCAACACCCTGGTCGGCCACGCCGGCCTGGCCCGGACCTCGCGCACGCCGGGCCGGACCCGGCTGGTCAACTGGTTCGTGATCGACGAGCGGTTCCACCTGGTCGATCTGCCCGGCTACGGCTACGCCCAGGTCAACCAGGCCACGCGCGAGAGCTGGCGGCCGCTGATCGAGAGCTACCTCGCCGGGCGCACCAGCCTGGCCGGCGTGCTGCTGCTGATCGACATCCGGCGCGGCGTGCAGGACGAGGAGCTCGACTTCGTGCCGTGGCTCGCCGAGCGCGACATCCCGGTCGTCGTCGCGCTGACCAAGGCCGACAAGCTGCCCAAGAACAAGCGCACGCTCGAGGTCATGCGGGCCAAGAAGCAGCTCGACCTCAGCCGCGCGCCGTACGCGGTGTCGGCGGGCGCGTCCGGGGCGTCGGCGAGCGACGGCATCGACGTGCTGTGGCGCGCGATCACCCAGCTGATGACCGCCGCGCCCAGGGCCAGGGTCAGGCCCGCGCCGGCGCCGTGATCATCGAGCCGGCGACCCCGCGCGAGCTCGACGCGGTCGACGACATCGAGCGCCACTCGTTCCCCCGGCCGTGGCCGCGCGCCATGTTCGAGGCCGAGCTGGCCCGCGACGTCGCCCGGCTCGACGTCGCCCGCGCGGTGGCCGGCGGCGCGGTCACCGGGTTCTGCAACTACTGGCTGGTCGCCGGCGAGATCCACATCCTGGCGATCGCGACCCACCCGGATCGCCGGCGCGCCGGGATCGGGGCGGCGCTGCTCGGGCACGCGCTCGGCACCGGCCGCGCCCAGGGCGCCGGGCTCGCCACGCTCGAGGTCCGCCGCGGCAACACGCCGGCGATCGCGCTCTACGAGCGCGCCGGGTTCCGCATCGTCCACGTCCGCCGCGCGTACTACCAGGACAACGGTGAGGACGCGCTGGTCATGCTCGCCGACCTGCCAGCCTGATCGGCGCCCGATGGATCATCGATGGCTACTGGATCGTCCCGTTGACGTGCAGTGGGCCGGCCATCATCATCGGCGTGCTGGTGGTGCGCGTGCCGAAGTAGATCGCCGTGCCGCCGGCCCCGGCGACCACCAGGCCGACCGCGGCGGCCACGTACCAGTGCTGGTACCACGCGGCCGCGCCGCCGCGCCGCACCAGATTGGCCTCGACCTTGATCTCGCCATCGGGCGGCAGCGCCACGTGGGTCGAGAACGGCACGTAGCCCGGCTTCTCGACCCGGATCTCGTAGCTCTCGGGCGCGCGCATCCGCAGGGTCTCGAGCGGCGTCACTCCGCGCGGCTCGCCGCCGACCGTCACCGTTGCGCCGCCGAGGTTCGACACGATGTCGAGCACGCCGAACCGCAGGAAGTCGCCCGGCGGTAACAGCCGGGTGGTGTAGCTCGCGAGCTGGGGCTCCGACGGCACCGCGCCGACCGCGAGCGAGTCGGCGACCCGGCTCACCACGGTGTGGTCCGCGACGTCGATCCGCTGCATCGTCAGGATCACGTCGCCGAGCTCGCTGATCCCGATCAACAGGACCTCGGCGGCGCCGGTCTTCTGGCCGATCTTGGCCACGCACGCCGCGTCGCCGCCGCACTTCACGAGCACCTGGTCGAGGTGATCGCCGTACACCGCGCGCGCCTGGTCGGGGCCGAGCACCTGCAGCGAGGTCTGCTTGCCGAGCGCGGCGGCCACGCGGCCGGCGATCCCGGGCAGCGCCGACGAGCCGGCGCGGTACTCGAGCACGATCAGCTTGCGCCGCGGATCCGGGTCGCCGTGCGCGGGGCCGGCGCCCGCGGCCAGCGCGGTGAACCCGGCGACGATCGCGAGCGAGATCAGGGCGGCGCGCATCACTTCTTTCCGAACAGGAAGGTCATCGAGGCGATGTGATGATCGTAGGTCACGGGCGAGTTGTCGGGGCCGGGCGCGGGCGCGGTCTGGCCGGGAGTCTGGGCGCATTGCCAGGCTGTGATGTCGTTGCCGGACATCGAGTTGAAGAACCCCGCGCAGAAGCTGCGGTAGCGCTCGACCGAGCCACCGGTCGAGGCGTCGAACACCCGCAGCTCGTCGGCGTCGATCGTCAGGTCGGGGAAGTTGGCCGCCTTGACCGCGCTGCCGTGGAAGTGCGCGCTGGTGGTCAGCGCCACGTAGTCGCCGCCGGCGCCGATCTCGAGGTGATCGATCATCACCGAGGTCGCGTCGAGCTGGCGCTGCACGCCCGCGAAGTTGGCCGCCTCGACGACCTGCTGAGCGCCCTCGGTCCACAGCATGCGCGTGTCCGTCGAGTCAGTCGCGCCGGACCCGCCGGCCGTGCCGGACCCGCCGCCCGCGTCGGACCCGCCGCCCGAGCCAGACGGAGGGGAGGCGACGACCGGGAGCACGGCGAGCGATGTCGTCGCCGGTTGATCCTCGATCCCGATGTAGGCCTGACCGTTCGACACCGCGAGCATCGTCGGCTCGGCGGTCGCGCTGCCGATCGCGGTCAGCGATCGCGTCATCGCGGTCGCGGTCGCGGTCACCGTGCCGAGCTCGCGCTTGCACGCATCGATGTAGTAGGCCTGGCCGCGATCCGCCGCCACGTCGGAGAACCCGCCGGTCGCCACCATGTGCGCCGCGGGCGCCGCCCCGGCGAGCGACGGCCCGGCGAGCTGTGCCCACCACAGCTCGGCGGTCGAGGCGCACGTCCCGGTGGTCGGGGCGCGGTTCTTGATCGCGATCGCGTCGACCTCGCCGGTGTCGGTGGTCAGGATCGCGACGTGCGAGAAGCTGCCGGCGGCGAGCATGGTCGCGACGACGGTCACGGCGCCGGTCGTCATGTCGGTCGAGATGTCGAGCGCGTACAGCTCGCTCGCGGTGGCGATCACCAGATGGTTGCCGTCGTCGGTACCGGCGGCGTCGACCACCGCGCCGGCCAGCATCGGGTCGAACGGCGTGCCGATCGAGTGATCGGCGACCGACACCGGCACGACCTGCGCCATGCCGGTCGCGGCGCCGGTGGTGCCGTCGACCGCCTGGGTGATCATGAACAGTTTCGAGCCGGCGGCGACCATCAGTGCCGATGGGCTCGCGAGCACGGTCTTGCCGTCGGGCGGCGCGCCGGTCGACAGATCCGAGAACGTCGCCGGCTCGACCGTCCACTCGGGGCCGGGCCGCTGGTCGTCATCCGCGGACCCGGCGATATAGGCGATCGGCCGCAGCACCGGGATCTTGACGATCTCGTTGTCGTTGATCGTGGCGCCGGACACCCGGCCGTAGCCGACCACGGCCCCGGTGTCGCTGCGCAGGGTGGCCTCGATCGCCGTGCCGTCGACCGGAGTGAGCGTCCCGAGATCGAACGTGCCGTTATCGATATCGATCTGCGCGGTCAGCGCGACGTCCCCGCCGGGCTCGTGCAGTACGATATCGACCGACGTGTAGCCCACCGGGTTGAGCGCACCTTGCGGCAGCGCGAGCGCGACGGTGGCCTCGCGATCCACGGGCGCGCTCGGGTGCTGGGTCGCACACGCACCCGCGAGCGCAACCGCAACAAGGGGGCCGAGCCGCTTCATCGCAAGCCTCGACGCTAGCAGAATCGCAGCGATCCCCACAACTGGGCGATTCTCAAGGCAATGTCTACGCGGTCACAGATCGCTTGGGAACGTCTCGTGATCGTTGTACCACTCGTGTCAGGGTAGGAATGGAACCACGTTTGCCGTCGAGCCCTGACACTGCGCTGAGCGGACCGTTCGGCCGCCAGGATTCCAGCCTGCCTCAGGTGTTCGGCCGCTACCTGCTCGTCCAGCGGCTGTCGCGCGGCGGCATGGGCGAGATCTTCCTCGCCAAGCACGGCCTCGCCGGGTTCGAGAAGCTCGCGGTGATCAAGAAGATCCTGCCGCACCTGTCGGCCGATGCGAGCTTCATCTCGCGGTTCGTCGACGAGGCCCAGGTCGCGATCAAGCTGTCGCACGTCAACGTCGCCCAGGTGTTCGAGGTCGGCCGGATCGGCAGCGAGTACTTCCTCGCGCTCGAGTTCATCGACGGCCGCGACCTGCGCCGGTTGCTCGCCAAGCTCGGCCACCGCAACGAGCGGATGCCGACCGATCTGGCGCTCTACATCGCCCGCGAGGTCGCCAACGGCCTGGCGTACGCACACCGTCGCACGACCTCCGACGGCGCGCCGCTCAACCTCGTGCACTGCGATATCTCGCCGCCCAACGTCCTGGTGTCGTTCGAGGGCGAGACCAAGGTCATCGACTTCGGGATCGCCAAGAGCGTGATGCGCGCGACCGCGACCGATCCCAGGGTCGGGTTCGGCAAGTTCGGCTACATGGCACCCGAGCAGCTGATCCGCGGCGGCCACGTCGATCACCGGACCGACATTTATGCCGCCGGCGTCGTGCTGTTCGAGGCGCTGACCGGCACCCGGCTCTACGAATCGGGCCCCGAGCCCAACTACCGCGACCTCGCCCGCAAGGTCACGCGCGGCGAGCACCCGCTGCCGTCGGAGCTCGAGGCCGATCTCGCGCCGTACGACGATCTGGTCGCGACCGCGCTGCGGCCCAAGGCCGAGGACCGCTACCAGTCCGCCGCCGAGCTGCGCGACGCGATCCAGCAGTGCCTGGTCGCGGTCAACCCGACGATCTCCACCGACCAGCTCGGCACGTACATGCGCGAGCTGTTCGCCGACGAGATGATCGCGCACCGCGAGCTCCACGACCGCATCGCCAGCGCGCACCTGTCCGACTTCCAGGAGCAGTTCCACACCCAGACGATCTCGACGGTGTCGTTCGCGCTCGCCCAGCTGCCGCTGCCGCCGCCGCCGCTGACCGACGCGGCGACCGCCACCGGGCCGATGGTGCGGCCGCGCGAGGCCACGCAGCAGATCATCCCCTGGCCCCGGACCACCGGACCGGTCGCCGTGGTCAGCCGCAAGACCGGCCCCAGCCCGGTGGTCGCCAGGCCGGTCACCGGGCGCCACGTGTCGCTGAGCCGGTCGGGGCCGGCGGTCAGGCCGTCGCCTGCGCTCGACACGATGACGCCGCCGACCGATGCGATCGAGCCGCTCGAGGTGGTGGAGCCGGCGGTGGGGCCGGCGGCCGTGCCGATGATGATGATGCCGCCGATGCCGGTGTCGCCGTCGAGCGGGGTGATCCGCACCGCGGCGGTCCATCGCCACCGCGGCACGGTGATCGCGGCGGGCGCGGGGGTCGTCGTGATCGCGATCCTCGCCGCGTGGGGCCTTTCATCCTCTGGCCCTGGCCCTGGCCCTGGGCCCGCGGCGGCGCCGGCGCCGGTCCAGCCGCCCGCGCTACCCAGCCAGCCGGCCGCGACCGGTATCACCGTCGAGCCGATCGAGGTGACCCCGGATCCCAGCGCGCCAGCCGGTGACCCCGAGATCGAGATGACCCCGAACGATCGGCCGGCTGCGCCGCCGACTGCGGTGCCGGCTGCGGTGCCGGCTGCGCCGCCGACTGCCCCGATGACGGATGATGGCTCGGCGCACCCGGCGGGCCCGTCGCACCGCGCGCCGCGCGAGGTCGCGCACCGGCCGCTCCACGTCGATCCGAAGCCGCCGGCCGCGGCGCTGACCCGCGAGCAGCTCGGACAGAAGTTCCA
>DATBBB010000181.1:0-1728 GCA_036271215.1 Kofleriaceae bacterium
CGGCGCCTGCTGCGCCCGCATCAACCACCCCGCCCGGCCCTGGCACTGCCCACCCGACTCCCGCGCCACCGCCTGCGCCTGGCGCGGCCCACCCCGCAGCCGCGGCATCACCCACGCCCGCGCCTCCGACAGCACCCACGGCGCCCACACCTCCCACGCCGGCGGCGGCGACCGCCCAGGTCGGCCTCGTCGCGTCGCCGTACGTCTGGCTGATCGACGACACCGAGGGCAACGGTAGCCTCGCGATCCGGATCGCGCTCGGCGGCAAGGCGAAGCTGGGCGAGCGGATCGCCGCCGGTGGCGCCTGGCAGCTCGACGAGCAGCGCCGCTGGTACTGGAAGCCGGACGCGGTCCAGCCGCTGGCGCCGGCGCCGCCGAGCGAGCTCAAGGAGCCGCAGCCCGCCGTCCCCGGTCACGCGATCGCCAGCGGCGACCTGGCGTCCGGCGCCCGGACGATGAGCGTCGCGCGCGACGGCGACCTCGTCTACTTCCAGATCGTAGGCCCGGCCCCGACCACCGACGGCGACGGCTGGCAGGTCGCCGACCAGCTCGGCAGCCCCGCGGCCGCGGTGATGAACCTGCCCGGCGAGCGCCCGAGCTACGGCGGTCAGGACATGCGGTCCTCCGACGAGCGCTGGCAGCTCAAGCGCGGCCAGACCTACTGGGTCCGGATCGGCAAGCTCCGCAAGCGCGGCCCCGACAAGCCGCCGCTGGTCAACGCCCGCACCGCCCCGGTCCGCGTCCTGTAATCAGCGCCCGTTGCCGATTACGCGTGTTACAAGGCAGCATGAAACCGACCCCCAAGGGCTGGCCGCGCATCTCGGCGACGATCTTCTACCCGGATGCGCGCGCGGCGATCGACTGGCTGTGCAAGGGATTTGGCTTCGAGGTCCGGCTCAAGGTCGAGGGCGAGGCCGGCCGGATCGAGCACTCCGAGCTGGTGCTCGGCGGCGGCGTGGTCATGGTCGCCGAGGCGACCGGCCCGAACGTCAAGCCGTATCACCGGGCGCCGGCGCAGGTCGGCGGCGGCAACACGCAGAACCTGTTCGTCTACGTCGACGACATCGAGGCGCACTGTGCGCGGGCACGCGCCGCCGGTGCGACGATCACGCAGGAGCCCAAGCTCAGCGACTACGGCGAGGACTACTGGGCCGACCAGGGCTACGAGTGCACCGATCTCGGCGGCCACCGCTGGTGGTTCGCGCAGCGCCTGCGCGACGGCGCGACCTACGCGCCCAAGCTCGATTCGAGTCAGCTCGGGCCCAACCCGCCGCCGAAGGGCTGGCCGCGGATCTCGGCGAGCCTGTACTACGCCGAGGCCGGCCCGGCGATCGATTGGCTGTGCGCGGCGCTCGGGTTCGAGATCCAGATCAAGGTCGAAGGGGAAGCCGGGCAGCTCGTGCACGACGAGCTGGTGGTGCCGGGCGGCTTGATCATGGTCGAGGACGCCGCGCGCGATCTCGTGCGGTGGCCGGAGCGCCGGTCACCCGCTGCGGTCGGCGGCGGCAACACGCAGAGCCTGATGATGTACGTCGACGACGCCAAGGCGGCGTGCGAGCGGGCGCGCGCGGCGGGCGCGACGATCACCCAGGAGCCGAAGGTCAGCGACTACGGCGAGGACTACTGGGCCGATCTCAGCTTCGAGATGCTGGACATCGGCGGCCATCGCTGGTGGGTCAGCGAGCGGCTGCGCGGATAGCTTCGCGGCGCAGTAGGCTATGTCACGTA
>DATBBB010000182.1:0-3056 GCA_036271215.1 Kofleriaceae bacterium
GGCTGGACACGTAGAGCGCGCCGAACAGCTAGCACGCAGCGTGCGTGACATTGAGTCGGTCATTGGCGAGATCTGCGAAGATCGAAATTTTGGCTTCGTGTTCTCCGATGAGGATGACGATGTGCGGGTCCGATGGAATGGTGTCGTGCTCCGGTTCGGGCTTCTGCCGGACGGCTTGAAGTCGATCGTCAGCTGGGTCGCGGATCTGCTGATGCGCCTGGATCGGATCCCGTGGCGCGACCGGACACCGGTCCTTCAGCGCTCGTTTCTGCTGTTACTCGATGAGATCGACATTCACCTGCATCCGGCGTGGCAGCGCAAGGTACTGCCGCTCGTGCAGCGCATGTTTCCGAACGCACAGATCATCGCTTCGACGCACTCGCCGTTCGTGGTGGGGTCGGTTGATGATGCGCGCATCATCACGCTCGAGCTGAGAGGTTCATCATCAGTGGTCGCGCACGTCAGCGAGCCGCAGATCGGCAAGAGCTATCCTGCTGTCGTCAGGTCGATCTTTGGCATCGAGTCCGAGTTCGATGTCGATACCGAGCAGAAGCTCGCCGAATTCCATGCGGCCAAGCAGCGCTTGTTGAGCGGGGATGAAAACGCTCGCGCCGAGGTCGATCAGATCGCCGAGCTACTCGGGCAGCGCAGTGAGGAGTTACGCGAGATCATCGCGCTGGAGCTAAGCCAGCTGCGCCGACAGCTGTCGCGTCGCGCCGCGCCATGATTGCCTGTATGCGCGGGCCGGAGCCGGAGCTGTTGGCTCGTGAGGGAGCGCAGATCGGCCGCGACTACGCGACTCGCCGGCGCGAGACACCCAGCCATCGGTTCCAGTGGCCGCGCCGCGACGGGCAGTCGCTATACGAGGTCGTTCGCGCGGCGCTCGCGATCATGACCCAAGGGCGTTGCAGCTACTGCGACGGCCATCCGATCGACGCCACGGGGGCCGAGACGGTTGACCACTTTCAGCCCAAGAGCTACCCGGAGTTCTACGAGCTCGTGTGCACGTGGTCGAACTTGTTCCTGACCTGCACTGCTTGCAACCACGCCAAGCGCGAGCAATGGGACGCGGCGCTGCTGCGGCCCGACGATCCGGAGTTCGCGTTCGAGCGCTATTTCGAATACCGCTTCGACTCCGGCGAGCTGCGTGCTGCGCCGACCGCAAGCCCAGCGGATCGGCAGCGCGCGGAACGAACGATCGAGGTCTTCGATCTCAACCGCGCGGGAACGTGCGAGAGCCGCAAGCGGATGGTGCGTGAGATGCGCCGCCCGAACGATCCGATCTCGCTCGACGACTGCGCTTATCGCTACCTGTGGCCGCTCTGCCGGCCCAGCTGACTCACGTTGCTTTGGCCGCTCGGCGCTTCGCGGTGGTCACGGCGGACTTGCCCACCAGCGAGGCGGGCTTGGCTGTCGCAGCGGACTTGGCGGCGGTGGGCTCGGGCGGCGCGGCGTCGTCGAGCAGGGTGGCGGCGATCGAGCGGGCGACGGCGGCGGTGTCGGGCTGGTGGTCCATCGCGGCGGAGACGGCGGCGCCGTCGTAGAGCAGGTGGAGCTGGCGAGCGAGGGCGGCGGGAGCGGCGGCGCCGAGCTCGCGGGCGAGATCGGTGAGCAGCGCGCGCAGCCAGGCGCGGGTGTCGGCGCAGACCTGGGTGACCTTGGTCTCGCCGCGCGGGCCCTCGGCGCTGGCATTGACGAACGCGCAGCCGCGGTAGCTCGGCGACGCGATCGCGTCGCCGAGCGCGTCGAAGATCGCGAGCAGGCGATCGCGCGGCGCCGCGTGCTTGGCGACCTGCAGCAGGACGCGCTGGCGGCGGGCCTCGGCGCGGCCCTGCAGGTACGCGCGTACCAGCTCCTCCTTGCTGCCGAACGTGCTGTACAGCGACGCCTTGGCGACGCCCGCGCGCTCGATCACCCGATCGATGCCGACCGTGTGTACGCCTTCTTCGTAGAACAGCTCGTTGGCCGCGGCGAGCAGGCGGTCGCGCGCCGAGCCTTCGACCTTGGAAGCCATCATGCCTTGACAATACAGACCGGTCTGTTCATAGTCAAGTGACCAGACAGACCTGTCTGTTTCGAGAACCGAGGCTGCCATGCGTCTCTCCAAGACCGCCGCGTTCTATCTCCAGGCGTCGATCATCCTGTTCTTCCTCGCGGGTTCGAGCGCCCCGACCCCGCTGTACGCGGTCTACCAGGCGGCGTGGGGGTTCTCGCCGATCACGGTGACCGTGGTGTTCGGGAGCTACGCGCTGGCGGTGCTGGCGGCGCTGCTCGTCGTGGGCTCGCTGTCCGACTACATCGGGCGCCGGCCGGTGCTGATCGCCGCGACCGTGTTGCAGGCCGTGGCGATGGGGATCTTCGCGACCGCGCACGGCGTGGGGGCGCTGCTCGCGGCGCGGATCGTCCAGGGCATCTCGACCGGCGCGGCGGCCGGCGCGGTCGGCGCGGGTCTGCTCGACCTCGATCGCGTGCGCGGCACGCTCGCCAACTCGATCGGCCCGATGCTCGGCACCGCGACCGGCGGCCTGCTGGCCGGGCTGATGGTCGCGTACCTGCCGGCGCCAACCCGGCTGGTCTACGTCGTGCTCGCGGCGATCTTCGTCGCTCAGGCGATCGGCGTGGCGATGATGCCCGAGTCGGTGACGCCGCGGCCCGGGGCGCTCGCCGCGCTGCGCCCGCAGGTCCGGCTGCCGCGCGAGGTCCGCGCGCCGATGCTGGTCGCCGCGCCGGTGCTGATCGCGTCGTGGGCGCTGGTCGGGTTCTACGGCTCGCTCGGACCCGCGCTGCTGCACCGGCTCGCCGGGTCGAGCTCGCTCGCGCTCGGCGGGATCGTGCTGTTCGTGCTCGCGGCCGGCGGCGTGGTTGCCGTGCTGGCGCTGCGCGCGCGGTCGCCGCGGACCCTGCTGACGTTCGGCACCGCCGCGCTGGTCGTCGGCGTGGCGATCACGCTGCTCGCGATCGCGACCATCGACGGCGCCCCGGGCGCGGCGCGCGGGGCCGGCGCCGGCGCGCTCGTCGTGTTCTTCCTGGGCGCCGTGCTCGCGGGCGCCGGGTTC
>DATBBB010000183.1:0-7804 GCA_036271215.1 Kofleriaceae bacterium
GCTGGCGTCGAGTTTCGAATCGTCGGAATAGGTACTTATGTGCCTGAGCGACGAGTATCGAATGTAGATCGAGTGTCCGCGTTCGGATTCAATGACAATTTTTTGAGCACGAAGCTCGGAATCACCACGCGTGCCATAAAAGAGCCAGACGAAGACACAAGCGATCTCTGCGTCAAAGCGTTCTCGGATCTGGCCGCCCAGCACGAGATCTCGCGGAGAGATATCCAGTTGTGTTGTGTCGTGACACAGAACCCGGATCGCAACATCCCGCATACCTCGGCGATCGTGCACGAGAAGCTCGGGCTGTCGCGCGGCTGCATGACGTTCGATATCTCGCAGGGCTGCGCCGGGTACACGTGCGGGATCACGATCGTCGGCGCTGTCATGGAGCGGCTCAAGCTCGATCGCGCGCTGCTGTTCACCTGCGATCCGTACTCGAAGATCGTCAATCCCGATGACAAGAAAACCGCCTTGATCTTCGGCGATGCCGCCACCGTGTCGTATCTCAAGCGCGACGGCGCCGGCTACGCGCTGGTCGACGGCAAGTTCGGTACGGCGCCCGCCACCACGGCGTGCCTGAGCTCGAACGGCGTGCTGAAGATGGACGGCGCGTCGGTGCTGCTGAACGCCTCGCGCGAGGTGCCGGCGAGCATCCGCGAGCTGCTCGCGCACAACGGCAAGACCTACGACGATATCGACCTGTTCCTGCTCCACCCCGGCTCCAAGCGGGTCGTCGATCTGATCCGGCGCGAGCTCGCGCTGGACGACACCAAGATCCCATTCGAGATCGAGTCGTATGGCAACACCATCTCATCTTCGATTCCGCTGATGCTGAAACGTCAGGTTGTCCGGAAGGAACATCGACGCCTCGTGCTGAGTGGCTTTGGCGTCGGGTTCTCCTGGGGGAGTTGTCTGATCGAGCTCCGCTCGTAGACGAGCCCACCGCCGGTCGCGGTCGCGTGGTATACGGTTGCGGCGATGACCACGGAGGGAGACGGGAGGGCGCGCCGGCTGGACATGCCGTCGCCGGTGATCGTCGAGTTCCTGGCCGCGACCGCGCTGTTCGCGGACTGCGACCGCCAGACGATCGTGAAGATCGCGCCGCACGTGTTCCCGGCCGAGGTCCCCGGCGGCAAGGTCATCGTGCGCGCCGGCACCGCCAACCCGGGGATCGGCGTGGTGTACGGCGGGCGCGCCGTGGTGCGCGACGGTGACACCACGATCGAAGAGGTCATCGCGGGCGGCGTGTTCGGCGAGCTCGGCGCGTTCCTCGGCACCACGCAGTACGAGATCGCCGCGGCCGAGGACAGCGTGGTGCTGCTGCTCAGCCACGACGTCGTGACCCAGCTCGCGACCCGGATCGCCGCGTTCTCGTTCGCCGCGGCGCGCCGGATCGCGGCGCGGACGCTGACCCCGCCCGGCACGCCGGCGCGCACCAGACCCGCGAGCACCGCGCCGCCGCTCGGCGCGCCGCGCGACACCGGGATCGCGGCGAGCCTGGGTATCGGTGCCGGGGCTGGTGCTGGGGCCGGGGCTGGGATCAACGGCGGCGGCGCCGGCGCCGGCCCGATGACCAGCCCGCGCGACCCGATCAAGTTCGTCCGGGTCGCGACCTACGATCCGACGCCGCAGGTGATCGCCGCGGTGCCGGCCAAGCTGATCCAGCAGCACCGCCTGCTGCCGCTCGAGCTCCGCGACCGCACGCTGACCGTGGGCATGGTCGATCCGACGAGCGCCGCGTCGCGCACCGAGCTGCAGCGCGTGATGTCGACCAGCAACGTCGTCGTGGTCGCGATCAGCCAGGACGACTTCAACGACGCCTACGTGCGGCTGCGGATCGATCCGCTGCGCGGCGTCCGCGGCGCCCGGCCGATCGAGACCATGGTCGCGCCCGACGCGCTGATCTTCGACCAGGCCGACCAGGAGCGCGACGCCAAGCAGCCCGATCCGCGCGGCGACGACATCGTCGCGCTCGCCAACCGGGTGATCGCGCACGCGATCGAGCGCGGCGCGTCGGACGTCCACGTCGATCACAGCGTGCTGGGCCCGCGGATCCGGTTCCGCGTCCAGGGCCAGCTCTACACCTGGGACCAGGCGATCCCCGCCAACACCGGCAAGGGCCTGGTCGCGCGGCTCAAGGTCCTCGCCGGGCTCGACATCACCGAGCGCCGGTTGCCGCAGGACGGCCGGCTCGGAGTCCGGATCGGCAAGCGCGAGGTCGATATCCGGGTCTCGACCGTACCGACCAGCCGCGGCGAGAAGATCGCGCTGCGGGTGTTCGAGGCCGCGACGATGCAGCGCCCGCTCGAGACGATCTTCCACGATCCGGTGGTGCTCGAGGCGCTCCACGCCGCGATCCAGCGCCCGTACGGCGCGATCGTGATCGCCGGACCGACCGGCTCGGGCAAGACCTCGTCGCTGTATGCCGCGCTCGGCGAGCGCATGCGGACCCGGCCCGACACCAACGTGCTGACCGTCGAGGATCCGATCGAGTACCGGCTGTCGGGCGTGACCCAGATCCAGGTCAACCACGCGGTCGACCTCGGGTTCGCCCAGGTGCTGCGCGCGATGCTGCGCCAGGATCCCGACGTCATCATGGTCGGCGAGGTCCGCGACGACTCCACCGCGCAGCTCGCGCTCGAGGCCGCGATGACCGGCCACCTGATGCTGACCTCGGTCCACGCCAACAACGCGGTCGGCGTGGTCCAGCGGTTCGAGCACCTGTCGTGCCCGCGCCCGCTGATCGGCCAGTCGCTCGCGCTCGTGCTGGTCCAGCGCCTGGTGCGCCGGTTGTGCCCGCGCTGCGTCAGCAGCGAGGTCCCGCCGCCGATCGTGGTCGCCAACCTCGCGGTCCACGGCCTGGTCGAGCGCGACCGCGAGATCGCGATGCCGCGGCCGGTCGGCTGCGCCGAGTGCAACCAGACCGGCTATGCCGGCCGGGTCGCGGTGGTCGAGATGCTCGCGCTCGACGACACGCTTCGCGCCCAGATCATGACCGGGGCGCCGTCGACCACGATCGAGCGGGTCGCCAGCGATGCGCGGCTGCTGTACTCGTTCCGCCGCTCGGCGCTGTACCTGATGGCGAAGCAGATGATCAGCCCCGCCGAGGCGCTGCTGACCCTGGCCTAGCGCGAGCATGCGAGCGCGTCCGGGTCCGTATAGCCGAGCGTTTCGCGAGGCGATCGATGCGACGCAAGGCCGTATGCCATACGGACTCGTAGCGCCGCTTGCGGAAAGCGAGAGCTGATAGGCTCGCGGCGCTTGTCCGCTGCGCGTCGCGTCCCGCTGGTGCTCGTGCTCGCCGTGTGCGCGATCTCGACCGGCGCACCGTTCGCGCGGTGGGCGCAGCCGGCGCCGGCGCTGGCGATCTCCGTGCTGCGAGTCGGGTTCGCCGCGGTGATGCTGTTCGCGGCCGGCTGGCGCGACCTGCCGAGCCTGGCCAAGCTCGCGCGGCGCGACTGGTGGTTCATCGGGCTCGCCGGGGCGCTGCTCGCGCTCCACTTCGGGGCGTGGATCGCGTCGCTGGCGCTGACCTCGACCGCGGCGTCGGTCGCGCTGGTCTCGACCACCCCGATCTTCGCCGCGCTGTTCGGCGCGGTGATCGGCGACCGCGTGGTGGCGCGCGAGCTCGCCGGGATCGCGATCGCGACCGCCGGGTGCGTCGTGCTCGCGGGCGGCGACTGGAGCGCGGGCGGCGACGCGCTCACCGGCGACGGGCTCGCGCTGGTCGGCGCGATGACCGCCACCGCGTACCTCGCGGTCGGCCGCCGGCTGCGCGCGGCGCTGCCGCTGTTGCCGTACCTGGGCGCGGTCAATGCGATCGCAGCGATCGCGCTCGTGATCGCCGCGGTCGCGGAGCATGCGCCGCTGGTCGGGCTGCCGGCGCAGTCGTACGTCGCGTGCGCGTGCGCCGCGCTGGTCGCCTCGGTCGGTGGCCACAGCTTGCTCAACGCCGCGGTCCGGGTCGCGCCGACCCACCTGGTCGCGCTCGCGATCCTCGGCGAGCCGATCGGCAGCTCGCTGATCGCGTGGGTCGCGTTCGGCGAGCGCCCGCCGCTGCATGCGGTGATCGGCGGCGCGATAGTCCTCGCGGGGATCGCGTTCGGCTTCGTGCGCCGGCAGACCGACACCACCGAGCCGGTGCGCGCGCGCGCGCGCTTCACGTCGGGCCAGCGCTCCAAGCCGTCCAGGTAGGACCCAGCTCAGCCGTGGGCGACCCGGGCGACCGCGGTGTCCTTGCCCGACTTCCACAGCGCGCGCTCGATCGCGAGCAGCAGGGGGCCGAACGTGGCGCGGTCGAGCGCCGAGACCACGAAGCCGCCGTGGTTGGCGAGGTGCTCGGCGTCGGCATCGTCGAGCCGGTCGGCCTTGTTCCACACCAAGATCCGCGGCTTGTCGGCGAGCCCGAGGTCGGACAGGATGCCGTCGACCGCGCGGATGTGCTGATCGCGGTCGGGGTCGGAGCCATCGACCACGTGGACCAGGAGGTCGGCGTCCGCCATCTCCTCGAGGGTGGCGCGGAACGCGCGCGCCAGCTCCTCGGGCAGGTCGCGGATGAACCCGACGGTGTCGGTGATCACGACCTCGCGCTCGTGGGGGAACCGCAGCCGGCGCGAGATCGGATCGAGCGTGGCAAACAGCTTGTCGGCGGCGAGCGCGTCACCCTCGGTCAGGCTGTTGAGCAGGGTCGACTTGCCGGCGTTGGTGTAGCCGCAGATCGCGATGATCGGGATCTCGCGGTCGGTGCGGCGCTGGCGGCGCAGCCGGCGGTCACCGGCGAGATCCTCGAGCCGCTTGTCGAGCAGGTTGATCCGCTCGCGCGCGCGGCGCCGGTTGATCTCGAGCTTGGTCTCGCCGGGGCCGCGGCCGCCGATCCCGGCCTTGCCGCCCGGGCCCGCGGTCAGCCGCGACATCATCGTGTTCTTCTCGACCAGCCGGGGCAGCGCGTAGCGCAGCTGGGCGAGCTCGACCTGGAGCTTGCCGTCGCGGCTGGTCGCGTGCTGCGCGAAGATGTCGAGGATCAGCATCGTGCGATCGAGGACCTTGAGCTCGGTCGCCGAGCTGATCGCGCGGGCCTGGCCGGGCGTGAGATCGGGATCGAAGATCACGACCTCGGCGCCGAGCTGCATCGCGCGCAGCAGGATCTCGTCGAGCTTGCCGCGGCCGACCAGGTACTTGGGGTCGGCCTCGGGGCGGCGCTGGACCAGGACGTCGAGGACCTTGACCCCGGCGGTCCGGCACAGCTCGCGCAGCTCGGCGACGCGCGCCTCCGAATCCTTGGCCCGGCCGATCCCGACGTGGACCAGGAGCGCGCGGTCCTTGCCGGCGTCGACCGCGGCGACCCGGCGCGCGCGGCCGAACTCGGCCTCGAGCCCGGCGATCAGATCGACGAAGTTGGTGCCCGGCGCGGTCGGCGACTCCGCCGGCAGCTCGCGCCACGGCCGATCGACCGGACCGTCGGCGAGCAGGTGGCCGATGTAGAGCTTGCCCGGCCGGCCGGCGGCGTCGACCGTGATCGCCGCCACCGCGTCGAGCCGGAGCAGGGCGAGATCGGTGAGATCGTCGCGGGTCAGGGCCTCGCCGCGCAGGTGGGTGTGGACCAGCCGCAGGCCGCGGAACCGGCCCTGACCGCCGCGCATCCGGCCGACGTCCGGCAGGACGAGCTTTGAAGCATCGCCAACAAATGCATGCTGGATTGCACCTCTGCGATCGATTAATACGCCAACTTGTCGGTGGAGCTGCGCGCTCTGTGCGGCAAGCTGCATTGCGAGCTCGCCCGACACGACTTCGGTCGGCGCGACTCTGCGTCGGTACAGCCGCTCCAGCGCCTTGATCTCGCTTGCCTTGAGGCCGGTGAGATTTCCTGTAACCTCTTCTGGCATGCTGTCGCGGGAATCTACCCATTGCGCGCCGGTTTGCCACCGATATAGTGCGTCCCGTGACTCGCCGGTTCCGCGCCCTGGTCGCGCATCCGCACGTCGAAGCGCTCGGTGAGCTCGCCGAGCTGCTGGGCAGCCTCGGGCTGACGGTCGAGACCGCGCGCTCGACGGTCGAGGCGATGAACAAGCTGCGGTCGCAGCCGGTCCACGTCGTGGTCGCCAACCACGTGTCGGCGAGCTTCGACGGCGTGGCGCTGCTCGAGGGCAGCGTGCTGTTCGCGCCCGAGGCGCTGCGGATCGCGCTGGTGTCATCGCCCGACGAGGCGGTCGAGCTCGACTACCGGCCGGCGCACGGCGGCACGATCATCCGGCTGGTCGCCAAGGCGAGCGAGCGCAGCCGGCTGGTCGCGCTGGTCGGCGAGGGCATGAAGTTCCTGTCGCTGGTCGAGGATCAGCGCGATCTGGTGCGCAAGCTGTCGCTCGATCAGACCAAGCTGCAGCGCCGCGAGACCCTGCTCGACGTCGTGGTCAAGGAGCGCACCAAGGAGCTCGAGGAGAGCTACGAGAAGCTCAAGATCGCCAACCGCCAGGCGCTGTTCGGGCTCGCCGAGGCGATCGAGGCCAAGGATCCGTATACCAAGGGCCACTGCGGCCGGGTCGCCGCGTACTCGCTGGTGCTCGCCCGGGAGGCGGGCTACCCGCTCGATGGCCTCGAGACCCTCGAGTTCGGCGCGTTCCTGCACGACATCGGCAAGATCGGCATCCGCGACGCGGTGCTGCTCAAGCCCGGACCGCTCGACGATCAAGAGTGGCAGCACATGCGCGAGCACCCGATGAAGGGCTACGACATCGCGTCGAAGATCTCGATGCTGCACCCGATCATGCCGGCGGTGCGCAACCACCACGAGCGGTGGGACGGCTCGGGCTACCCGGACTCGATGCTCGCCGGCGACATCCCGCTGGTCGCGCGGATCGTCGCGATCGCCGACGCCTACGACGCGATGTCGACCGACCGGCCGTACAAGAAGGCGCTGTCGCTCGAGGAGTGCGAGGCGATCCTGCGCAAGACCGCCGGCAAGATGTACGATCCCGAGCTGATCGAGGTGTTCGTGACCCAGCACCTGGGCGCGCTGTACCGCGACGACTACGAGGATCTGCCATACGACGACGGCGCCGCCGCCACGTCATCCTAGGGACCCGGGGGGCCCGGCCGACCGCGGCGAACCGATCTGCAGGCCGCGGGAATGCGCGGCCGCCCGGCCCGGGTTGCCTGGCCGAGTGACCAGGATGACAAGACGCGGGCCGATGCGCACGGTGCCAAAAGCGATCATGTCGAAGGCATCACTTCGCCGTCTGCTCTCGAAACTGACCGCGCTCGCGCTGTCGACCTCGGCCGTCGGGCCCGCCGCGGCCGAGGTGGTGCGCGACCCTGCCGGGCTCGACGCGCCATGCTCCCGCGATGCCGAGGACGGCGCGGACACCTGCGACGCGGACGTCGACTTCGATGCCAGCGTGCCGATCGACCGCGAGCACCTCGACGCGCACGACGCCGCGGCCGCGCTCGGCCGCAGCCTGGCGATGGCGCTGGACCCGATCGGCGGGATGCGCCGGTTGTCGGCGACCCACCTGGCGGCGACGTGGTCGCTGTCCGACGACCCGCTGCGCCGGCTCGCGATCGCCCACGCGCTCGAGTGGTCGTTCCCGCTGGTCGGCGACGCCCTGGTGATCGACCACCTGTCGCACGACCGCGATCCGGCGATCCGCGCCGCCGCGGCACGAGCGGCCTGGGTCCGGCGCCACACCGGCGGCGACCCGGGGGTGCTGGCGCGGCTCAGCCACGACCCCGATCCGGTGGTCCGCGCGGTCGCCGGCTCGGCGCGGTCGTAACTCTGGCCCAACGAGCGGTGGGAGCGGGTGGCCCGGGC
>DATBBB010000184.1:0-17186 GCA_036271215.1 Kofleriaceae bacterium
GCGGCGCGGCCGCCGAGCAGCCCGAGCCCGCAGACCCCGAGGATCACGGCGCCGGCCCGGGCGCGGACCCTGGCCGCTGATTCGCTCGGCGCTCCTGCCGGACGCATGCGGCAATGTCCCCGATTCCGCGGGCGGCCGAAACTCAGGCGACCGGGAATCCGCGGTCGCGCATCAGCGCGTTGCTATCGACATCGCGGCCGCGGAACTTGCGGAACGCTTCTTCCGGAGGGATCGAATTGCCGACGCTCATGATCGAGTCGTGCAGCCGCTGGGCGGTCTTCTTGTCGTAGAAGCTGCCGGCCTCGACGAACGCCTCGGCGGCATCCGCGGTGAGCGTGTCGGCCCAGAGGTACGCGTAGTAGCCGGCCGAGTACTCGTCGCCCGAGAAGATGTGGCCGAACTGGGTCGGCCGGTGGCGCATCACGATCTCCGGCGGGCAGCCGATCTCGGTCATCGCGTGCCTCTCGAACGCGCTGGCGTCGATCGGCTTGTCGGTCGGCGCGGTGTGGATCTTGAGGTCGTAGATCGCCGCCGCGAGGTACTCGACGGTCGCGAACCCCTGGTTGAAGTGCTTGGCCTTCTCGATCTTGGCGAGCAGCTCCGGTGGGATCGGTTTGCCGGTCTGGTAGTGCACGGCGAACTTGTTGAGGATCTCCGGCGTGGTCAGCCAGTGCTCGTTGAGCTGGCTCGGGAACTCGACGAAGTCGCGCTTGGTCGCCGTGCCGGCGAGCGTGGGGTAGTGGACGGCGGAGTTGAGGCCGTGCAGCGCGTGGCCGAACTCGTGGAACATGGTCCTGGCGTCGTCCCACGAGATCAGGACCGCGCCCTGGATCTTCACGAAGTTGGCGTTGTTCGACACGATCGGCGCGACCGCGTCCTTGAACGCTTCCTGGGTCCGGTACTCGTTCATCCACGCACCGGACTGCTTGCCGTCGCGCGCGTACGGGTCGAAGTACCACAGGCCCACGTGCTTGCCGCCGCGCGAGACCTCGTGGACCGTGACGTCGGGCTGGCACACCGGGACGTCCTTGACCTGGGTGAACTGGAAGCCGTAGAGCTGGCCGGCCGCCCACATCATCGCCTCGCGCATCTTGTCGAGCTGCAGGTACGGCTTGACCTCGTTCTGATCGAGGTCGTACTTCGCCTTGCGGACCTTCTCGGCATAGAACCGGTAGTCCCACGGTGCGATCTTGAACCCGGCATGCTCGCCGTCGGCGAGCTTCTGCATGTCGGCGATCTCTTCCTTGGCGCGCGCGACCGCGGCGGTCCACACCTTCATGCTGAGCGCCATCGCCGCATCGGGCGTCTTGGCCATGTTGTCGGCGATGATCCAGTGCGCGTGGCTCGGGAACCCGAGCAGCTTGGCCTTCTCGCCGCGCAGCGCGAGGATCTGGGTGATCACGGGCTTGTTGTCGTGCTCGCCCGGGTTATCGCCGCGGTTGACCCACATCCGCCACGTCTTCTCGCGCAGGTCGCGCCGCGTCGAGTAGGTCAGGAACGGCTCGGCCGACGATCGCGTGTTGGTGATCAGCCACTTGCCGGTGAGCTGCTTGGCGGCGGCGGCGTCCTTGGCCGCGGTCTTGAGCGTCTCGGGCAGGCCGGCGAGGTCGGCTTCCTTGTCGAGCGTGAGCGAGTAGCTCTCCTCGTCGTGGAGCTCGTTCTGGGCGAACTGGGTGTACAGCACCGCGAGCTTGCCGTTGATCTCCTTGAGCCGCGCCTTGTCCTTGGCGCCGAGCGCGGCGCCCTGGCGGGCGAAGCCGTTGTAGACGACCTCGACCAGCCGGAGCTGCTCGGGGCTGAGCTTGGCCGACGCGCGGCCGTCGTAGACCGCCTTGACCCGCGCGAACAGCGCCTCGTTCTGGGTGATCTCGTCGCGCAGCGCGGCGAACACCGGCGACAGCTCGATCTCGAGCTGCTGCATCGTCTTGTCCTTGAGCGTCGAGCTGTAGATGTTGAACACGCTGGTCGCGCGGTTGAACGGCCGGCCGGCGCCTTCGAGCGCGGCGATCGTGTTGGCGAACGTCGCGGGCTCCTTGGTCGCGGCGATCGCAGCGATCTCGGCGCGGTTCAGGTCCATCGCCTTCATCAGCGAGGGCTTGAAGCTCTCGACCTTCACCTTGTCAAACGGCGGGAACCCGCCGTGCGGGCCGGTCCATGGGGCGAGCAAGGGATCGTCGGTCACGGCATTGCCTTTCGCGAACGAGAGCTGGTTGCGGAACGCCACGAGCACGGCGGTCGCGGCGGTGGTCTGGAAGAACGTGCGTCTCAGCATGGGCGGACCTCGCAGCGCACGATACTCGATTCGATCGAGCTCGCTGTTTGGTGTTTACCCACCGCGCCGCGATCGTAGCTCGCAAATGCGACGACGGCAGCGTCGCACCCTGTCCCGCCGGACCGACGCCGCCGCGGCCTGGCGCGAGAGGACTCAGGCCTTGGCGGACTTGGTCTCGCCGGCCTGCCCGACGCGCGCGATCGGGGCGGGCCACAGCCCGGCGACGGCGAGCGGGATGACGGGCCACAAGAGCGGGGCGAGCAGCGGCTGCTTGAACACGTTGATCAGCGACAGCAGGAAGATCGCGGCGAGCATGACGAGCCGGCCGCGGGCGTACGCGACCCGCTTGGCGGCCGGCAGGAACAGGAGAATGATGTCGAACGGGAACAGGACCAGGCAGAGCTCGTTCCACCGCAGGTAGGGCAGCGGGCTGATGACGGCGATGCCGGTCAGGATGGTGCCGAGCAAGACGTAGGGCAGCACGGCCAGGACCAGGCCGGTGCGCTGGAGGTGGCCGATCAGGCGGCTGATCCAGGCCGGCGAGGTCAGGACGAGGATGACGAGCGCGAACACGACGCGGCCGCTCGGGCTGTCGGCGTCCTGCGGCGGGCCGCGGCGCTCGTAGATCACCTTGGGCTCGACGCCCCACAGCTTGGTGACCGCCTCGCGGAGGTACTGGGGCAGGAACATGCGCTCGTGATAGGTCGGCACGCGATCGGTGGCGCGGCCCATCGCGAGGTCGGTCGCGAGCAACATCACCCGCGAGCCGCCCGGCATTTCCATGCCGTAGAACCCTTCGCGCGCGAGATCTCGGTAGGTCCGATCGTCGGTGGTCTCGGTCATCCGGGCCAGCTGGCCGCCGATCGCGTCGTCGATCACGTCGCGGACGCGCGTGGTGCAGTTGTCCCAGAAGTGGTCGTACGCGTAGTGGCTGTTCTCGGGCAGGATGTCGTGCTCGAGCTTGGCGATCACCTTGGCTTTTTGCTCGGCGGTCAGCGGCAGCGGCTGGTGCCAGATCGTCCGATCGGTGTGCTTGTAGATCCAGAGCATCTCCTCGGGCGGCGACTTGTCGACCCAGAACGCGCCGTTGGCGCGGAAGAACCCCCAGACCATCGCGAGCGGATCGTGGAAGTCACCGATGCCGTAGTTGTAGCAACGGTCGCGCTGGTCGCCGTACAGCACGCACAGCGCGATGTGGCCGTGGCGCTCCCAGAGCAGCGAGCCGATGCCGATCGTCACCAGATCGATGATCGGCAGCTGCTGCGCGAGCCTGGGATCGGGCGGCGTCGCGCTGGGCTGGGCGCGGGCGGCCGGGGCCGCCGCGACGGCCAGCGCGAGTGACACCACAGCGAGGGCCGCGATTCGGCGAAGCATCGTCGTGGGAGTGTGTTGTGGCCGTGGGTCCGGCGCAAGCATAGATGTGGGGGAGATGTGGGGGAATCACGGCCGCGGCAGCGCGATGACCGCGAGGGCGCGGTGGACGTCGGTCCGGCCGAGCCGCACCGCGGCGTCCGCCGGGTCGGCCTCGACGGCGTCGAGCATGGCGAGCGCGTCGTGCGCGGTGGCGAACCGCCCGGCCGGGTCGCGCGCGACCAGCCGGCGCAGGAACAGCTCGAGCACCGGATCGGGCCGCGCGCCGGGGGCGCGGTGGGCGATCGCGGGGACGTCCTCGTTCATGTTGGCGATCACGATCTCGAGCGCGCTGCCGTCGAACGGCGTCGTGCCGCTCGCGAGCTCGAACACCATGATGCCGAGCGCGAACAGATCGGCGCGGCCATCGAGCCGATCGCCGCGCGCCTGCTCGGGCGCCATGTAGAGCGGCGTGCCGAGCAGCACGCCGGTCTCGGTCAGCCGGCCGCCGCTGATCGCCTCGTCGGTGGTGAGCGCGGCGATCCCGAAGTCGACGATCCGCGGCAGCTCGGCGCCGTGGGCATCGCGCTCGACGAGCACGTTGTCGGGCTTGAGGTCGCGGTGGACCAGCCCGGCGACGTGGGCGTGGTCGAGGCCGCGCAGGATGTGGCGGATCAGGTGGATCACGCGGCCAGATGGCAGGAGCTCACCGCTCGCCAGCGCGTCGTCCATCACCGCGCGCAGGCTCGGGCCCTCGACCAGCTCCATCACCATCAGCGGGTGGCCCGACGCGGTCTCACCGATGTCGAGCACGCCGCTGAGGTTCGGATGGCGGAGCCGGCCGGCGGCCTCGGCCTCGCGGCGAAACCGCGCGAGCATCGTCGGGTGCTCGGCGAAGTCCTCGTGCAGGACCTTGATCGCGACGCCGCGCCCGAGCTTGACGTGGCGGCCGCGGAACACGGTGCCGGTCGCACCGGCGCCGAGCCGCGACTCGATCCGGTAGCGATCGAGCACGACCTCGCCGATCAGGTGCGCGTGGCGATCCGGCGGCGTCGGCGACGACGTTCGGGCGGCGATCACGCCGAGCTTGGTCGCCGCGGGCCGGGTCCCGGCGCCGCGCGGTGGAGTCCGCTTGTCGCCTGCGCCGGGCATCGAACAGGGCTCGGGGCTACGGGCCTACGAGACCCAGTGCCAGCGCGCGCGGGTCGACGTGCCGAGCACGAGCTCGGTATCGCCCTGGAGCTGGATCAGCCGCGTCTTGGGCTGGTTGGCCTCGCGGATCCCGTTGAGGCTCGCGGTGTCGATCGCGAGGATCGCGTCGTCGATCTGGAGCAGCAGCGCGTGGACCCGCGACAGCGACGGATCATCGGCGATCTGGGCGTTGTTGCACCGCGCGTAGCGGCCGAGCAGCACGCCGTCGCGCAGCTCGTCGTGGCCGATCCGGATCGTGCCGCGGTGCTTGGGGCCGATCAGCTCGAGCGTACCGGCGAGGTCGCCGCTGCCGGCCAGGCTGCCGTCGCTGGTGTCGCGCGGGCCGTGGGTGCGGACGATCAGGCTGCGGTGGGTGGCCAGGTTCTCGAACGACTGCTTCGGGCGCGGCCCGCGCGGCGCCGTCCCCACCGGGTGGCGATCGAGCTCGTCGAAGTAGACCCGCTCGGGCAGGAACGTCCACGCGTCGCTGGCGTCGGTCGGCCAGTCGGTCGGATCGCCGAGCGGCAGGATGAACAGCGCGTAGCCGCCGCACCGGAGCAGGCCCGGGCCCTCGCAGCGCAGCCCGCGCAGCGGCCGGTCGTTCTCGTCGCTGAATCCGTCGGTCGTCCGCAGATCGAGCACGCGGTAGCGAACGTTCGCGCCGCGCCGCCAGTCCGAGACCGGGTCGAGCACCACGGTCAGGTGGCGCAGCGCGAGCCGGCCGTGCGCGTTCAAGAACAGATCGCATTCGTCGTGGCGGCCGACGATCGCGGCGACGTGGCGCTGGACCCGCGCCAGCAGGCGGGCGATGCCGAGCGCACGGCCGGTGGTCTCGTCGATCGCGATCAGCGCGATGCCGGGCTCGCTGATCTCGCGGCAGCGATCCGCAAAGCTTGCGTACGCCGACACGAACAGGTCGCGAAACGACTTCTGCAGCTTCGGCGCGCTCTGCGATCGCAGGCACGTGACGTTGTTGGTGCCGCTACCGCGGACTTGGTTGCCCCACAGATCGACACCGACGGTCTTCATCGATGCCGGTTCCCCCTCATCCAGTTGACGGTAGCAGAGACCGAGACGAGATGCGGCATGCGATTGGGTAGCGACTTGCGTGAGATCTGTCCGGGTGCGAAACACGGGGCATGCTTGGCAGGCTCGGTCTCCTGGTGCTCCTGAGCGCGTGTCACCCCTCGTCTCCGTCGGTAGCGTCGGGATCCGGCACCGCCGACCCGCCGGCTGCGACCCCGGCTGGGGCGCGTTCTGCAGCCGTTACGCAGCAAAATGATGCAGTATCACCTGCGTCACCTGCGTCACCTGTTCCACCTGTTCCACCTGTTCCGGTCGCTACTCCGGCTGACTCCGCCCCGGGTTCTCCACCACCGGCGCCTCGGTCACCGGCCGCGCCCTCGGCAGGACCTGGCATCGGCGAGAAGTGCGCGGCAGGGGACGTATGCGCCGCCGGCCTCGAGTGCGTCACCTACTACGGGTTCGCCGGCGCGCGAGGCCCGCACTTCCATAGCTGCGAGATCAAGTGCACCACCGACGCGGCGTGCCCCAAGGGCCGCAGCTGCGTCACGGTATCCGACGGACCCGGCCGGGTCTGCCGCTGAACCCAGAGCTCGCCTGAGATGACCCGGATCGCAAAGCACGCAAAGCAGATGTTGCGAGGTCGAGGCGCCGCCCTCTGGGGGTAAGTCACGGCACCGGATCGGCGTCGGTATCGCGCGGCAGGATCAGCGAGACCAGGGCGGTCGCCACGGCGAGCACCAGGCTGATCTCGACGACCGCGCCGGTGTTCACGGATGGCTGGACCCCGGCGATGATCCCGCTGCAGATCCCGGCAGCGATCGCGATCAACCAGGCGGTGCTCTCGGCGCTCATCCACCGGCGTTGTGCACCGATCATGCCTCGTCGTTCGCTGGCTGGTCGCTCGTTGCCTGCTCGTCAAGTCATTGTATTCGCTAGATTTGTACGGCGCACCGCGCGACCGTGTCGCCGACCTCGGGATGCGGGCGCCGTCTACACTGGTTGCAGGCCCGGTTGCAGGCGTCAGAACGCGGAGCCGACGGCGAACCCGATGCTGACGTGGCCCACGCGGGTGTCGATCGGGGCGCCGCCCGGCATCCGCAGGAAGTAGAAGTCGTAGCCGGCGTCGAGGAACAGCGAGCCGGTGACCAGCGGGCCGCGCTTCAAGAAGAACAGCGGCGACCACAGGAACCCGAGCGCGCGGACCTTGCCGGTGATCTGCGCCCCGCCACCGAACCCGAGCCCGCGGCCGGCGTAGCCGGTGAGCGAGCCGTTGCCGTCCGCGGTCAGCGGGCCGCCGCGCACGAACACGTCGAGGTGAGGATCGATCGGCACGATGTACTTGAGGTCGATCCCCATCGCGTTGAGGTCGGCCGAGCCCACGGCCGGGTCGCCACCGACGAGGCCCTTGAACGCGCCGATGCGATCGGTCTGCAGATCGGACAGCAACCACGGTTCGATCGCGAAGTCGCCGAGCCGCATCCCGACGCCGAGTCGCAGGTGCATCGGGTTGCCGAGCATCCCGGCGAGCCGGCCCTGGGTCGAGGCCACTCCGAACGACTCGTCGATGTAGGCGCCATCGGCGCGCGCGGCACCGCTCGAGGTCACCGCGATCGCGGCGACGACGAGGCTCGCGGTGGCCAGCCGAGGTCGCCGAGGTCTGACGATCACGGCTCGGTCACGATACTAGCGCCACTAGCGCTCCAGGAACGGTTCGAGGTCGGCGTGGCGGCCGGTCCGTGCCTCGGACGGCGAGAGCCCGTTGCGCTCGGTCCACCACTGGCGCGCGAGCTCGCCGACCTGGCCGAGCGCCGCGTCGCGCACGAGCCGGATCCCGAACGCCGCGGCCGCGGCGAACAGCACGTCGCCCAGCGACCGCTTGCCGGGGACGCGGTCGGGGGACGCCGAGCCCGTGCGCGCAACCCCCACTGCCACGCCGAGCGCAAATGCAACGCCGAGCGCCGGCCATGGATGGCTCGCGATCTGCGCCGGCAGGTCCAGCTTGTCGCGGGCGTCGGTGATCTTGTGCTTGAGAAGCTCGACGCGGGCGAGCAGCGACGCCTTCGCGCGCTCGGCGCGACGATCGGCCTCCTGGATGGTCGGATCGACGACGTCTTGACTGGTCATATTGGGGATGCCAGCAAGCCATGTGCCTCGCGGCGGGTGGTCCTCGACGACGCCGCGCTGCGACAGGGGCGGGGCATGCGGCTTGCGTTGTGTGTGGATCATGAACACCAGCAACGTCGATCATCGAGACGAGCAACCGGCGGAGCTGATCTCCGGCGTGTTGCACGACGCACGCGACTTCGCTCTGGCCGAGGTCGACAAGCTCAAGGCAGAGGCGATCACCGAGGTCAAGGAGGTTGGCCAGGAGATCAAGGTCGCCAGCGTGGGCCTTCTGATCCTCACCGTAGCCGCGGTGCTCCTGGGAGTCGCATGCTCGCTCGGCCTGATCGCGCTCGGCCTGCCGGACTGGGCCGGGTTCGGGATCGTGGCGGTCGTGTTCGGCGGCCTTGGCGTGCTGTTCCTGAAGCAGCGCCACTCGATCGCCAAGGCCGGCGACAAGGTCACCACCGAGGTCGCCACGACGGTCAGCAAAGCGACGCAGCACTGAGCGAAGCGGAGCGCGCTGAGGCCTCCAAAAATGCGGAAGCCCGACGCTCCCCGGTAGTACCGGAGCTCGTCGGACCATCGCTACCCGCTCGATGCGGGAACCGCTGCCGATACGGGAACCGCTGGCTAGCGGCGGGAACCGCTGGCCAGCGGCGATGCGGAACCGCTGGCTAGCGGCGGATCAGCCGTGTGGCGAGGTAGCCGGCGCCGAACGCGATCGCGATCGACTTGAGCGGGTGCGCCTTGATCACGCCGGTGGCGCGGGTCAGCAGGTCGCCGCCGCGCGAGAACGCCTCGTCCTTGACCTCGGCGATCTTGGACTTCAGCGCATCGACCTTCTGCGCACCCTGATCGACGACGCCCTTCATGCTGTCGCGGAGCGAGTCGATCTTGTCGTCGAGCGTGTTGGTTGCCGAGCTATCGCCGGGGATGCCGTTCTTGTTCATTGGGATTCTCCAGTCTGCGAAATGTGAACGATTGCGCCAGAGGCTGCGCCATAAGCGTGAATTGACGGGTCACCATTAGAGCACACGGCATGCCGCTGATTGGGCGGCTAACTGCCCGTTGTAGCTCGGGATCTCCGTGCGCTGCGGCGCGGCGTGCGCGATCGCGCTCGATCAGGGGTGGAGATCGAAAATCCATGTTGAATACACGTCGGGTTGGGGGCTGGAAGAGACGGTCAACAAACCCCACCACAACAAACCTCAGCAGACATACGCACTCTCGCGTTGCGAAAATGCGCATCGTGACAAAACCGCACACCCGTGGAGCGGGTTCAGCGAGCCTTGTTGGCTGCGAAGATCTCGCCCGGGATCGGATCGCGTAGGGCGCGCGGCGCGACCGCGCGGCGGCCGTGACAGATGGTCAGCCCGGCCGGCACGCGGCCGATCTCCGGGGTCCATCGCGGTTTTGGAACCACAGGTAGCATCTCTGTCACCCCGTTTTCGAGCACTTCGTCGACCGCGGGGAGCCGATCTGGGCCGCCGATCGAAGCCCGGGCGATGCGGCAACGTGTCGCGGGCGGGGACTCCGGAGGCTCACCGACCGAGACTTCAAACGCTTCGTAGGCGGGGGAGAGATCGGCGGCGATCACCCGCGCGAGGTGTCGAGCTTCCACCGCCGTGGGGCGCAGGGAGGGATCTTTCTCGAGCATCCGCTCGACGAGATCGCATAGCGCGTACGGGGCATTGCAGTGCTTGCGCAGCGGTTTCGGTGCCCGCGTCAAATGCATACACACCACTTCGGCCAGCGTGCAGCCATCGAACGGCGGCTCGCCGGTCAATGCCTCGTACGCGATCACGCCCAGGGAGTACATGTCGCAAGGTGCTGCAATGTTTCGGCCTGTCGCCTGTTCTGGTGACATGTAGATCGGCGTCCCCGGGGTCAGGTCGTCAAGCGTCAGTCGCCCAATGGGCCCCAGCCGCGCGACGCCCCAATCCAGCACACGGAGCGGATAATCGCGATCCGTGGGGGTGGACAGCAAGTTGTCCGGCTTGAGATCCCGATGGACTACCCCGCTCCTGTGCACGGTGGCGAGCACATCGGCGATGTCGGCGATCAGCGAGGCAACCTCAAGCGCCGGCAGCACGGTCGCGTAGTGCAGCCGATCTGCGAGAGTCTCGCCGTCGACGAGCTCCATCGCGAACCACGGCCGATGATCCGGCAGCAAGTTGCATTCATAGACGCGCACCACGCCCGGGTGCCGCACGTTCTCCAGGATGGACGCCTCTTGGACCATCCGGGTGGTCATACCCGGTTGCCGCAGCAATGCAGCGTGCATGACCTTTAGTGCAGCACGACGCGGCAGGACGGCATGCGCGGCTTCGTATACGGTGGCCATTCCACCTCGACCAATCTCTCTAGCAATCCGATACGCACCCACCAATGAATCTGGGCCAAGTTCGGCGAGGGGCTCGGACGTCATGGGTACAGCCCGGTGCACGAAACTCGCCAGGAGTTTTGCTATCCAGGATCGAGCAAATTCGATGGCTGATTTCACCACTTGTAGCGTAGGCGCACAAAACGAGATCGCAGCGAGCCGAACTGGCACGTGGCGTGCTCGGACTTCGTCCGTGATGGGGAGCTCGCAGCTCGAACGATCCGTGCCAGCGTCCACTCCGGACGCTCCGGACTATGACGTACCGTCGGGCCCACTGCAGGCCGGTCACCTGATCTCTGCGTATCGGATTGAGCGGCTTGTCGGGATGGGCGGTATGGGATGGGTATATCGCGCGCGCCACGATATCTCGGGGCGGTTGGTCGCGCTGAAGATCCTGAAAGAGGATCAGATGGCGTGCGACCGTTCGATCGACCGCATGATGCGCGAGGCCTCGATCCTCGCGTCGGTCGGCCACTCCGGGCTGCCGCAGTTCTACGAGTGCGGCATGCTCGACGACGGTCGGCCGTGGATCGCGATGGAGCTCGTCGAGGGCATGCCGCTGACCCAGCTGATGCGCGGCCCGATCGATGCCGATCAGGTGATCGGCCTGGTCACCCAGGTCGCGGACGTGCTGGCGGCGGCGCACGCGCGCGGTGTCACCCACCGCGATCTCAAGCCGGACAACATCATCCTCGTCCCCGACGACGCGCGCTATCCGGTGCGCGTGATCGACTGGGGCATCGCCCATCACCTCGCCGGCGCGCGGTTCACCAACATGAACGAAGCGATCGGCACGCCGACGTACATGGCTCCGGAGCAAGCGCGCGGCGGTCCGACGGGCGGACATTGCGACGTCTACGGCCTCGGCGTGGTCGCGTACCACGCGCTGACCGGCCGCGCGCCGTTCATCGGCACGAACTCGGTCGACATCCTGATCCAGCACCTGAACCGCTCGGCGCCGGCGCTCGCACCGCGTTGCCCGGATGCGCCGTACGGGCTGGTCGAGCTCGTCGAGCGCATGCTCGCGAAGAACTTCGCCGAGCGCCCGACGGCGTCCGAGATCTGCTCGTCGCTCGGCAAGCTGCGCCTGGCGCGCGCGACGCCGCCCTACCTGCGGATCCGCGACGACGACAGCTGTGGCATCCCGGTGCCGGTCTACGAGGCGATCGCGACGCCGGCGACCAGCGTCATGCGCGCGGTGACCAGCGTCGTGCGCGTGGTGTCGTCCGAGACGTACGACGCTTACGACGCGGAAGACTGATGCCGGCGCGGTCGGGCACCGCACATCGCTGGCGCGCTGCGCATCGCCGGCTCGGCGATCAGTCGGCCGATCAGGCGTCCGGGCCTTCCATCTTCGAGAGATCGTCGTCGAACATCTCGTCGTCGATGTCATCGTCGAACACATCCACGATGTCGTCGTCGGCGACTTCCACTTCTTCTTCGGCTTCTCGGCTCGGCAGCCGGTTCGGCCGATGGCCGACGGTCCGGTAATCATCCTCGTCCTCGTCGCGATCGGCGGACGGATACGGCCGCGTGATGCGTTCGCCATCACCGGGCTCGTGCGCGTCGGGCTCCGGATCGCGATCTCGGCTGGGCCGCTGACGGTCGGATCCGTGGCCAGGCTCGTGGATTTCTTGATTGCGTCGCATGATCTCACTTGCAGCAAGCAAAGTGCCATCGTGCAATTACAGCGTGTGTTCGCCACGCTGCCAGGCCGCGCGCGGCGCGAGCTTGCCGAGCCGGCCGCGCAGCGCCTCGACCGAATAGATCACGAGCTCCAGGACGCTGCCGACGAACGCGTCGACGGTCGCGGGAAGCCCGGTGGAAGACATCGAGGACGCGGGGCGCGTGGCGAGCATGATCTTTTCCCAAAGCAGCACGCATGCCACGCGACACCGCAAGCGAGCCCTCGCTGGCGCGCTACAGAGGTGCTCGTCGAGCTCCTCCGACCTCGAAGCCTGTGACAGTCGCGCGCGGTGTGCACGATGATCGTGGCTCACCGCGCGCACTCCAACCCTGCAGGCGGGCGTGCGGCTCGATGCGGCAGCGCGTGCGGTTGGGCGCGGCTAACCTGTGCGGCTCCGCGACGCTGCGCGGCGGAGGCGCGAGCGGCTCAGCGCGGCGACCGACGGCTCAGCGCGGCGACCGACGGCTCGGCGCGGGCTACCTGCGGCTCAGCGCGGCGACGCGAGCGGCAGGGTGAACGAGAACTCGGCGCCGGCGCCCTGCTTGCTGGCGACCGCGATGCGGCCGCCGTGGGCGTCGATGATGCCCTTGGCGATCGCGAGGCCCAGGCCGGCGCCCGCCTTCTTGGTGCGGCCATGCCAGTAGCGGTCGAACACGTGCGGCAGCTCGGAGTCCGTGATGCCGGGGCCGGCGTCGCGCACCGCGATCACGGCGTGCTGCTGGTTGCGCTCGAGTGAGATCTCGATCGGCGTGCCGCGGGCGTGCTTGAGCGCGTTGCCGATCAGGTTGCCGAGCACCTGCAGCACGCGATCGCGGTCGGCGGACACCACGGTCGAGCCGCTGGGCAGCACCGCGGTGATCTTGCCGCCGGCCTCCTTGACCATCAGCTCGTGGTCGGCGGTAGCCTGGCGCACGATCGCCGACGCGTCGACCGCCGCGCGCGACAGCATCAGCCCGCCATTCTCGATCGTGCTGGCCTCGAGCAGATCGCGGATCAGCCGCTCGGCCTTGAGGACCGCGCGATCGATCGTGCCGAGGTAGCGATCGTTGGCCGGGTTACGCAGCGCGTCGCAGGCCAGGGTGATCGTGTGCAGCGGACCCCGCAGATCGTGCGACACGACGGCGAGCACGTCATCGCGGGTTCGCGTGGCCTCGGTGGCGGCGCGGATCGCCTCGCGCGATGCGGACTCGGCGCGGCCGATCCGGATCGCGAACTGAATTCGCAACGCCAGCCGGCGCGGCGACAGATCGCTCTTGGGTAAGTAGTCGGTGATGCCGGCGTCGATCGCGGCCTGCAGCAGCTCCTCGTTCTGCTGGCCGGTCACCAGCACCACCGGCGTCAGGTCACCGGCCGCGCGCAGCTGGCGCGTTGCCTCGGTGCCGGTGGTACCCGGCAGGTTGTGGTCGAGCAGCCAGCAGTCGAACGCGTGCGCCTGAGCCTTCTGTATCGCCTCTTCGACCGAGCCGGCCTCCTCCATCTCGGCGTTGAGGCCGCTGTCGTCGATCGCTCGGCGGATCGCACGCCGGCCGACGGGATCGTCGTCGACCAACAAGATCCGGACACGCTCGCTCATGGCTTCCCTTCCAGTGGAGATGGTGCGAGCTCGGCGGCGATCCAGCAACTCCGCATCGCGTCCAGGATCTGCCGGAACCGGCTGGGCGTCGCAGGCTTCACAAAGAAACCTGCCACGCCCGGGCCAAATGCGGCATCGCGAAATCGTACGGCTCGGCTTGCTCTGCACGCAACAAGCCCAGCGTCTCGATCTCGTCGCGCCCGTCGCGGGCGACGTGGACCGAAGCAATTTTCTGATGCCGTGAAGGCGCTCGGGGGGACGTTCATCACGTCCCGAGCGTCGGCTTCCACCGGCAGGAGATAAATCCGCTGCGGTTTCATGTCGTACTGGAAGTACTCCTCATCCACTCCACGTCGCCGCGAGCACGTCGCCCGCGGGCGCCGGTCACTACTCGACCTCGCCGACGTGCTCCGAAGCGCTGGCTCCCGACGGCGGCGGCGGTGCCGCGGCGTGGCCGTTGGAGTGCGGCAGCGAGATCGGGGTCGATCGGCTGTGGCCGTTGCCGTTGCCGTTGCCGGGCTCGGCTGGCTTGGCGTCATGGCGCGGCTCCTCGAGCCGCCGGTACAGCGACCGGCGATCGATGCCGAGGATACGGGCGGCGTGGGTCTTGTTGCCGCCGACGGCGTTCAGCACCTGGCGCACGTAGCGGCGCTCCATCTCGTCGAGCGTGATCAGCTCGCCCGGCGATTCGGTGGTGATCACGATCTTGCTGCTCTGGTGCTCCTGGACCTTGGACGGCAGGTCGTCGACCGTGACCTCGTCGAGCCGGCACAGCGCGACCGCGCGCTCCATGCAGTTCTCGAGCTCGCGGACGTTGCCGGGCCAGTCGTAGTCCATCAGCAGCCGCGCGGCCGGGCCCGAGATGCCCTGGACGGGTTTGGCGGTGCGGCCGGCGATTCGCTTCAGGAAGTACTGGGCGAGCAGCAGGATATCGCCGGCGCGGGCGCGCAGCGGCGGGACCGGGATCGCGACGACGTTGATCCGGTAGAACAGATCTTCGCGGAACCGCTTCTCGTCGACCTCGGTCTCGAGATCGCGGTTGGTCGCGGTGACCACGCGGGCCTCGAACGGGATCTCCTCGTCGCCGCCGACCGGGCGAACCTTGCGCTCCTGCAGCACGCGCAGCAGCTTGACCTGCATCTCGATCGGCATCTCACCGATCTCGTCGAGGAAGATCGTGCCGGCGCCCGCCTGCACGAACAACCCGGCGCGCGACCGCTTGGCGTCGGTGAACGCGCCGCGGACGTGGCCGAACAGCTCGCTCTCGAGCAGCGGCGCGGGCATCGCAGCGCAGTTGACCGCGACGAACGGCTGGTCGCGCCGCGGTGAAAGATTGTGCAGCGCCCGGGCGACGAGCTCCTTGCCGGTTCCGGACTCGCCGGTGACCAGCACGGTGGCATCGCTGTCGGACACCCGGCGGATCATCTCGACCGTCTCGCGGATGGCGGGGCTCGATCCCGCAATTCCGTCGATCGAAACGCTGCTCGGGTCGCGCTCGCGGAGTCGCTTGACCTCGCGCTTCAACATCAGATGCTGGAGCGCGCGCTCGACCGAGATCGCGAGGGCGTCGACCTTCACCGGCTTGGTGATGAAGTCCCACGCACCGGCGCGAATCGCAGCGATCGCCGTGTCCAGGCCACCCTGACCGGTCAACACGATCGGCAGGAGGTCCGGATAACGGCGGCGCAGCTCCTGGCAGAGGTCGATCCCCGACATGCCGGACATCTGGACGTCTGTCACCACCACATCCGCCGACTCCGTGCGCAGGTGCTCGAGGCACTGCTGGGCGGAGTTGAGGGCATCGACGGCGAAGCCACGCTTGCGCAAACTGTCGCGCAGAAGCAAAGCAGTGTCGTCATCATCGTCGACGATCAGGATGGTTCCATTCACAGCGAGGTCATACCTTTCTACCGCCATTGAGTCCAGGCAGCGCCTGGGGCCCTGATGCCGCGCTCATACGGCGGGACGGCGCCCCGCCACGAAGCTGACGAGGGCCAAGATGAGCGCGACGATAAAGATGATTTTTGCGATGCCGGCGGCGCTGGCGGCGAGGCCGAAGAACCCGAACATCGCTGCGATCAGTGCAATGACAAAAAATGCAATGGCCCAGGAAAACATGATCTATCTCCTATGGTTATGCATTCAGTCGGTGCAGCGCATATGCCAGATGGATGCCGGACCGCGTCGTCGTCTAGGTTCTTGATTCGACGTGCAACAGCGGCCCCTCGCCGTGCGCTGGCGCTCGCTGTGCGAGGCTGCGCGCTCGGCTGCGCGCGTTCGCTCGGAAATGCAAACCTCCCACACCGCCACCACTCCATCTCACCCATCAGCGTCCATCTTTTCCCTCCTCCAAACGGTCTCCCGCTCCTCCAAACGGTCTCCCGGTAGATCGCGGACACGCTTGGCTGCGCTGCACGCGGGCCTGGGCCCCTCGCTCGGGTGAAAGCGGACCGCCGACGAGAGAACGCCACTCCATGCCTAATACTCGGAGCGGCCTGCCCTCGATGATCAACCTGTGGTAGCTACCTCGCTCGAAACCCAGCCCGCGTTCGCTTCGCCCGCGTTGACGCCGGTACGACGGTGTTGTTCTGGTCCAGCTCGGCACGCGTTGCGCCGGCCTCATCTATTCGTTCGGTCGGTTCGTTCGGTCGTTGGCTCGGCTTCGCGTACGACTCGCGGCGTCAGTTGCCGATGACGATCTGGTTGTGGATCGTCTCGACGCCGGACACGAGAGCGACCGAGTCCTCGACCTCTCGCAAGGCGGTCGTGGTGGGGACCCGGCCGCGGAGCGTGACCAGTTCGCGGTTGATCTCGGCAGTCACCCCGGTGGCACCTATGGACGCGAGCGCGCTGGTGACGCGGTCATGGATCACCTGCTCGTCGGCGTCGAGCGCGCGGAAGCCCTCACGGGCGGCCTTTTCCTGCGTGCGGGTCGGCCGCATAGAAGAATCCGGATCGACCACCGTGCTGCGGACGATCTCGTCGTAGGTCTTGGGCGGGTTGGGGCGCGACATGGTCCGCGATTGTGCACTGTTAGTGCCAGGCATGGGCCTCGCGACAACATTGGATCGGCCAAGAACTGCCTGTGCTTGAGACGCCGAGCGGAAACGCCCCGCTGGGCGACGGCGCTACGGCTGAGGCCGCGAACCGGGGGCCAACTGTGGAACCTCTCGTTCCAAAGCAGTTGGTATCAAGCCTGCACATAGTCCTGTCACGTCGGGCAAGAGCAGCGAGCCCTCACGGCCCGCCCCGATCCACAGTTTGCTTGCGGCTTGTCTGGCGTTCCACCCGCGCCAGAAAGCTGCCAATGACCCCCGCGATCGTTGCGGGTCCCGCCGGTAGCCTCCCCGGGCTGCCGGCGGATTTTTTTTTCGAATGCTTCCCCACTCGATGGCGGCGGGGAAGCCGACGCGGAGGGAAGCCGACGCGGAGGGAAGCCGACGTGGAGGGGAGGTCAGCGCGGAGGGAAGGCCGACGCGGGCAGGGAATCCGACGCGGGCAGGGAATCCGACGCGGGCAGGGAATCCGACGCGGGCAGGAATCCGACGCGGCGGGGAACTCAGCGTGGAGCGGAGGGCCGGCGTGGAGAGAACGTCAA
>DATBBB010000185.1:0-10945 GCA_036271215.1 Kofleriaceae bacterium
CAACGGCCGCCCGTATATCCACCCTTGCCTCGATGCGGGATCGGGTGGCAGCGTACCGGGCTTTGGCTGCCGCGGAGATCTGCTGTACCTCTGACGAGCTAGTGTCATATGAGTCTGAGCCCGTCTCGGTGGTGGGCAATGAAGCAGCGTACGTATCCGAGGTCTTCGCGGAGCCGGATGGTGGCCACCGCGTAGTAGATGTTGCATGCTCGAGCGCTGGTGCGACGGGGCCGTTGCATCGAGCCGTCGATGCGACCAGGAGGGCATTCAACCGCGCTGATGCATTGATGATGATCGCGCAGCGTTATCTGCGGGGCGATCGGCTGAACCGGGCGCCGGTCGACGTGATGGTCACGGTGCCTGCGAGCGAGCTGCGAGAGGGTGGAGGCGATCCGACCGAGGTGGGGTCCATGGGCGGCTCGTATGTTTCCGCGGAAACGGCGCGGCGGCTCAGCTGTGATGCGGGCGTGATCGAGGTGGTGGAAGATGACCATGGTATCCCGCTGTCGGTGGGGCGCAAGCGGCGGTCAATCTCCGGATCGATCAAGCGGGCGTTGCTCCAGCGTGATACGGCGTGTGTCTTTCCAGGCTGCGACAATCGCGTGTTCCTGGAAGGGCATCACGTGCGGCACTGGGCCGATGGAGGCGAGACCAGCCTCGGGAATGCATGCTTGATGTGCAGCCTGCATCATCGCTTTGTGCATGAATATGGCTATCAGGTCGAGATGGGGCCCGATCAACGGCCCCGGTTCCGGGACCCGCGTGGCGGGCTCGTGCCGGCGGTGGCGCGGCGGCCTGCGGTGGCGCCGGGAGCGCTGGGCTGGCCTCATATCCGTGCAGCCAACGAGGCGCTGGCGATCGACGCAGGCACGCATGCTTGTGATTGGGACGGCAAGCCCATGCCGTATGGCACGGTGATCGGGCACCTGGCGATCACCGATGCTCTCGATTGATGATACCAAGGAGCGGAAGATCATGGCCACGCACATCAAGACAGTCGCCAGTGTTCACTCGGTCGAGGCCACCATCGCGCGAGTCGAGCAGGCGGTGACCGGTCGTGGCATGAAGGTCTTTGCGTGCATCGATCAGGCCGCGGAGGCCGAGTTGGTCGGGTTGCGCATGGCGCCGGCGGTGCTGTTGCTATTCGGCAACCCGCGGGCGGGGACGCCGCTGATGATCGCGAACCCGACGGTGGCGCTGGATCTGCCGCTCAAGGCGCTGGCCTGGCAGGACACGGAGGGGAGCGTCTGGCTCAGCTACAACGAGGTTGGTTTGCTCAACGAACGGCACGGGCTGCCGGAGGCGGCGACGGCAGGGCTGGTGGGGGTCGGGGCGCTGCTCGAGGCGGCGGCGGGCCGGTAGGACGTATACTGGGGCATGGCTGATGGCCCTGCGATCTCGCGCTTCCCGGTGCCCGCGCTGACGGAGTTGCCCGATGATGTTCGCGCCCGCATCCAGGAGGTGCAGGACAAGGCGGGCTTCGTGCCCAATGTCTTCCTGGTGCTGGCGCACCGGCCGGAGGAGTTTCGCGCGTTCTTCACGTATCACGACGCGCTGATGCTCAAGGATGGTGGGCTGTCGAAGGCGGAGCGCGAGATGATCGTGGTGGCGACGAGCGGCGCGAATGATTGTCTGTACTGCGTGATCGCGCACGGGGCGATCTTGCGGATCTACGAGAAGAACCCGTACATCGCCGACCAGCTGGCGGTGAATGACGGCGATGCGACCCAATGAGGAGTTCTATTTGATGGGGCGGGTGCCGAAGAAGTGAGTGGGTCAGTGGAGGGACGACGGCGGGGTGACACCGAGCCAGCGGGCGAGCACGGTGGCGACGCGGACGATCTGGACCGTGGCGTCGTCGGGGTGGGTGAGCGCGGGGTGCGGGGTGCGGCCGGGCGGCAACATGATCATCGGGACCAGGCGATCGTAGGGCTGGAGCGAGCCGTGGCCGGTGGCAACGCTCTCGTCGGCCTCCTGGAGGACCCAGCCGGGGGCAGGGAGATAGAGGATCTCGCCGGAGCGCTCGGGGTCGAGGGTGACGCAGAGCAGGAAGGCGTCGCCGGTGCGGGTCTCGCAGTGGCCGGCGAAGTCGGCGGTCCGCTCGACGCGCGCGATGCCGGGGAACGAGCGCAGGGCAAGCAGGATCTTGGTGATCGCGGCAGCCTGGTCCTTGGGGCGGAGCGCGAGGGCAGCCTTGGACAGGTAGATCGTCGGGTACTTGGCGAACGCGATCCAGTCGCCGGGCCCCAGCTCGGTGGCCGCGGCGCGGTTGGCGGCGTCCTTGAGCTGGGTGTACGCGATGCGGCCGCCGTGGAGCGTTTCGGGCATCGGGCTGGCGCCGTGATCGCTGGTGACGATCATCGCCCAGCGGTTGGCGCCGACCTTGGTGTCGAGGTCGGTGAGGAACTTGTCGAGCCGGCGATCGAGCCGGAGCATGGTGTCCCACGACTCCCATGATTCCTGGCCCCAGCCGTGGCCGATGTAGTCGTGGGCCGACAGGCTGACGACGAGCAGATCGGGGTGGGCATCGGCGCCGAGCCGCTGGCGATCGATCGCGGCCGTGGCGGTGTCGAGCACGAGCTCGTTGCCGAGCGGGGTGGCAAAGATGGCCTCGGCGGGGTTCTTGGTGGCGTCGAGCGCGTGCGGGAACGTGGGCCCGAAGCCCTTCTCGCCGGCCTCGCCGGGCGCGTCATCGGGGATGCCGGCAAGCCTGGCGGTCTCGGGCAGCGGGGTCCACACATCGTGCAGGTGCGCGCTGATCGGGTGCTCGGCGTTCCACGCGGTGAGCCAGGCCGGCGGACCGTCGTGCTCGCGGTCGGTGCGGATGCTGGTCCACGCGACCGCCTTGGGGTCGTACCAGATCGCCGTGCCGGCGTGGCCGAGCGGGAGGATCGCGGCGCGGTCCTTGAGGCTGACGCTGACCGCCTTGCCGCCGGTCCGGGCGGCGGCGATCGCGTCGCCGAGCCCCGGGACGCGCAGCCATTTGGCCGTCGGCGAGCCGTCCTCGGCCTCGACCGAGCGCAGCGAGCGATCGAGGTCGCGGTGCCACCACTCGTTGGCGACGATACCGGAGTGATAGGCCGGCTCGCCGCTGCCGAACAGCGCGTGGCCGGGCGCGGTCAGGGTCGCCGCCGACGGGTGCTGGCCGGTGTGCCACTCGCCCTCGCGCAGCAGGCGATCGAAGCCGCCGGTCAGCGCGGGGCGCTTGGCCTCGAGCGCCCACTCGGGCCACTGATCGACGACGAGCAGCACGACGAGCCGCGGCTCGTTACCGGGCGCGGGCTTGTCGGTCGCGCCGGTCGGGTCGGTCGCGCCGGTCGGATCGGTCGTGCGCGTCGACTGGCCGGAGCAGGCGACGAGCGACAGGCAGAGCAGGACGGGCCACGTGCGCATCAGCGGCGGCACGATACCCCGGATCAATGGAACAGGGTCGCCAGGAAGTCGACGAGCGCCGAGCTCGCGAGCGGACCGCTCAGGCTGTGCGAGCTCGTGCTGTGGGGCATCCGGGCCGCAGCGTTGGCCGCGTCGCGCGCGTGGGCGAGCTCGCGCTGGGCCGCCTCGTGCATGCGCTCGATGTCGCGCTTCTGGGCCTTCTCCAGCCCGCCGTTCATCACGAACTCGATGATCAGCGGCAGCTCGCCGGCGTCGAAGAACGTGCCGTGGGTGCGGCAGACGTCGATGATGACGCCGGTGCCGGTGGCGAACAGCCGGCGGTTCATCACGACGTGGCACACCGGGCACGGCAGGTACATCTTCTGGCCCGCGGCGGGCACCGCCTGGACCTCGCTGCGCGGCAGGGCCCCGAGCAGCGCCTCGGCGCGGGCCTGGGCGCGATCGACGATCACGCGCTTGATCGCGACGTGGTCGAGGAACACGCCGAGGCAGGCCCCGCACTCGTCGATCACGAGGTCACCGACCCGGCGGGCGTGGAGCGCGTGCGTGCACCGCGGGCACGGCCGGTCGGCCGCGGTGTCACCGATCGCGGCAATCGTGAGGTCGGCGCCGCACTCGGGGCAGTGCTTGTGGCCGTGGAACACGCGCGACAGGCAGCGCGGGCAGGCCTTGAGCAGGAGCTCGGCGGCGCAGTGCGCACAGGTGTGCTCGCGCGGCGACACCCCGGCGCCGCAGTGCGGGCAGCTGAGCTCACCGGCCGCGGGCGACGGCGCGGTGAGCGTCATCATGGTGCCGCACCGGCAGCGGAACTTCTGACCGATCGCATGACCCGAGACGTCGTAGCGGCTGTCGCACACCAGACAGGCAAGGATCATGAGCAGATCATCCTACTCGAGGATCGCCGAGACCTGGGTCTCGTTGTCGAACCCGCCGGCCGCGTTGACCCCGAACAAGGTCACCAGGCAGTCGCCGGGCGCGACCGGCGTGGACAGCGGCTGGAACACCGGCACCGCCGACGCGCTGATGTGGTTGCCGGAGATCGGCACGCTCGCCAGGTGGATCGCGTCGCCTGGGATCTGCGCGTAGTAGTTGCCGGCCTTGGTGGGGCCGCCGGGGCCGACCGCCGCGCACTCGGCGCCGTGATAGATGTAGAAGTCGTTGCTCGCGGTCCACGCACCGGCGGGCGGGGCGCCGAACGTGCCCGAGCCGTCGAACGTGGTGTCGCTGATGTTGCCGAACAGCGCGGTCAGCCGGCCGGCGCGCGGGATCGCCGACACCGATGCGAACGACTGCGCGTTGCTGGTGGTCGCGCCCTGGCAGCCCCAGTTCTGGCCGAAGCAGAACTCGGCGCCGCCGCCGAGGATCGTCGTCGAGGGCGGCGCGGTGTAGCGCAGGGTGAGGTTGCTGGTCGAGGTCACGCTGTGCGACGCCGCGACCGTGCCGCCGTTGAGGCCGATCATCAGGCAGCTCGAGATCGCCGGGTGGCCGGGCAGCACGAAGTTCGCGCCCGAGGTGTACGTGCCGGCGGTCGGCGCCTTGACGATCAGGTTGGTGACGCCGACGAAGCCGGGCGGCCCGAACTCGGGCGTGGTCGCGGGCCACTGGCCGGCCTGGCACGCGCCCGACGGCAGGTAGCCGACGATGAACAGCACTTCACTGTAGATGTTGGCCGAGTTGGTGACCGAGACGGTGCCGTTGAGGCCGGCGTAGCCGAGCTGGCCGGCGGGCAGCGGGAAGCCGAACCACGTGGTCGGGAAGCCCGTCGCCGAGGTCGTCGCCGAGACGTGCATGTCGACCGGGGTGCCGGCCGCGCACGACGGCGATGCGCCGCCGCCGTCGTTGGGATCGCCGGTGCGGCCCTCGTGGATGCCGTTGACGAGCCAGTGCTGCAGCGCGCCGGCGTAGTTGGTGCCGTACGCGGCGGCGACGTCGGGGTTGACCTGCAGGTAGTAGTGGACGTCGAAGTGCACCGAGCCGCGCCGGCCGCCGGGGACGCCGTCCTTGGCCCACTGCTCGGCCGCGGCGCGATCGTTGCCGTAGAACGCGCTGGTCAGATCGCTCGCTGAGCACACGTAGTAGCCGCCGGCGTACTCGTTGGAGCCGGCGCGGCCCTCCTGCCACAGGCCGAACGTCAGGAAGTGCGTCGCCGCGTTCTGGTAGCCGGTGGCGCCGTACGCGTTGCGCAGATCGACGTAGGTCGCGAGGTAGTACTTGACGTCGAACTCGATCGACGCGCGCCGGCCATCGACCGGCAGGCCGGTGTCGCGGAAGTGGGTCATCGCCGCCGCGCAATCGCCGCCGAACGACGGGGCGATATCGGGGTTGAGCGCCAGGTAGAGCGCGCAGTCGAAGATCGGCGACGCGCGCCGGCCCTCGTGGATGCCGTTGGTCAGCCAGTGGTTGTGCAGCGCGGTGGTGTTGGTGCCGAACGCGGCCTGCAGATCGGGGTACAGGCTCTCGTAGTACTGGGCGTCGTACAGGAGCGGGGTGTCGAGGCCGGCCGTCGAGGTCACCGCGCTGGTCGCGGCGTGCTCGGCGGGCTGCTCGTTAGGTGGCTCGGTGCAGCCGGCGAGCGCGGCGGCGGTTGCGGCGGCCAGGATCCATCCAGGGGCGTGTTGCGTTGCCATGCGCGGACCCTACTCGATGACGCGCAGCACCCCGAACTCGCTCCCGACGCTCGGGATCGGCAACATGCCATTGGTCACGAGACCGTCGTCACTCTCGGGCTCGGCGAGGTAGACCGCGACCGCGCCGAGTGGCTGATCGGTCGGCACGCTCACGAAGCCCTGCGGGATCGCGCGCGCCTCGCGCGACCACGACACCGTGCACTGGCCCGAGGTCGCAGCCTCGAGGATCGCGCGCGCACCGGCCTCGGAGAACCCCTCGAACCGCGGGACCTCGACGGTGGCGTGCGCCGGCGCGTCGTCGACCCGCAGGCCGTGGCCGCGCAGGAACGGCGCGAGCTGGGCGGGCAGCAGGTACGCGCGCGGCCGATCGACGACCGTGGTGCCGACGAACCGGGCGAGGTGCGGGATCCGGACCTGGTGCGGCGCGCCGTCGCGGGTCCGCGGCTGGCGGGTCAGGATCTCGATCGGCTCGGCCATCGCCTCGAGGCGGTAGCCGACCGCGATCCGGTCCGGCGGCGTGCGGCTGGCGGCGACCAGGTCGCGGATCTCGTCGGCGCGGGCGGCGGCGGCGTTCAGGGTCTCGACCAGCCACGCGTACGTCGTGCGCACCCGGTCCTCGAACGTCAGGTACGAGTAGCACTCGAGCAGCAGGTCGAGCCGGCCGGTCAGGCCGCGGTAGTTGCTGCCGAACCGCGGATGGTGCGGATACGTCATCCAGCCCTCGCCGATCGCGGCCGCCGGATCGGCGAGCCCGCGGGCATCGAGCGCGCGCTCGTCCTCGACGAAGTTGCCGTACCACCCGGAGTCGAGCCCGAAGTTGGCTGCAACCGCGCCGGCGATCTCGGGGACCAGCGTGCCGCGCATGAAGTCGATCGGCTCGCGCCGCCCTGACTCCACCGTGTGCGGGATGTCGTGGGTCATCGCGAACCGGTGGACCGAGCCGTTGGTCGCGTGGGTGTCGACGATCAGCTCGGGCTCCCACGGGTGGCAGACCCGGGTCTGCAACAGCTGCATCTCCGGCGCGTCGTGCCGGATGTAGTCGCGGTTGAGGTTGATGCCCTTGGCGTTGACCCGCGTGCCGACCCGCGGCGGGCCGTCCTGGCCGATCAGCTGCTCGATGTGGAGCGCGCGGTTCTCGGTGTCCATCGCGTCGTTGCCGTCGGCGTTGAACATCGGCACGACCAGCACGGTGAGCCGCTCGAGCAGGCCGGGGTGCTTGCCGTCGAGCAGGTCGCGCACGAGCATCAGCGCCGCCTCCTTGCCCTCGACCTCGCCGGCGTGGATGCAGTTCTGCAGCAGCACGACCGGCCGGCCGAGCGCGCGGGCCGCGGCGGGGTGGGTGACGCCGTCGGACGACAGCACGAGCAGCGGCAGCGCGCGGCCACCGGGGGTGTGGCCAAAGCCGGTCACGTGCAGCGCGCGGGTCTGGCGCTGCGCGAGCGCGTCGATGTACGCCATGACCTCGGCGTGGGTGCTGGTCGCGCGATAGCCGGTGTGCTCGGCGATGGTCTGGAGCGTCATGGGCAGTCCCTTGGGTCAGCGTCAGCGTCAGAGCGGGGCGGTGGCGGCGGCGAGGAACGCGGCGGCCGCCGGATCGAAGGCCGGATCGGAGGATCGATCGAGCAGCGGCGTCAGGGTGTCGCGCACGCGCGCGTGGTAGGCGTCGACCGTGGCGCGCTCGCCGGGCGCGAGCAGCGCGACGTCGATCAGCCGCCGATCGTAGGGCGCCAGGGTCAGGGTCTCGAACCCGAGCGTGGTGTGCTCGGCGCCCGCCGGCTGCGGGTCGAGCTTTGCGACGACAACCAGGTTCTCGATCCGGATCCCGTAGGCGCCGGCCTTGTAGTAGCCGGGCTCGTTCGAGAGGATCATGCCGGGCCGCAGCGCGATCGCGTTGGGCCGCTTGGCGATCCCGTGCGGCCCCTCGTGGACCGCGAGGAAGCAGCCGACGCCGTGGCCGGTGCCGTGATCGTAGTCGACACCGTCGGCCCATAGCGGCTGGCGCGCGAGCAGATCGAGCTGGGCGCCGGTGGTGTCGTCGGGGAACCGCGCGTTGCCGAGCGCGAGGTGGCCCTGGAGCACCTGGGTGTAGCGCCGGCGGATCTCCGGGGTCGGCAGCCCGAGCCCAAGGATGACCGTGCGCGTGACGTCGGTGGTGCCGTCGAGGTACTGCGCGCCGCTGTCGATCAGCAGCACGTCGTCGTCGGCGAGCCGGCGCGCGGTCGCCTCGTGCAGCGCGTAGTGCGGCAGCGCGCCGTTGGGGCCGGCGCCGGCGATCGTGCGGAAGCTCGGGCCGCGATGGTGCTCGCCCTCGGCGCGCAGCGCGGCGGCGCGGAGCGCCACGGTCCACTCGGTCTCGTCGGCCGGCGTGATGCCGGCGAGCCACGCGAGCAAGCGGACCACGGCCACGCCGTCGCGCACGTGGGCGGCGCGGATCGCGGCGAGCTCCGCGGCGGTCTTGCACGCCTTGGCGAGCGTGCACGGATCGGCGCCGACGTCGGGCGTAGCGCCGGCGGCGCGCAGCGTCCGGACGATCCAGTCGCTGCCGGTCGCATGATCGACGCGGACCCGGCGCCCGGCGAGCCCGGCCAGCGCGCCGGCGAGCGCCGCGGGCTCGGCCAGCGTGACGGCTGCCGGGGCCCCGGCGCCATCGCCATCGCTCTTGCCCTCGCTCTTGGCCTCGGCGGCGAGCGCGGCGCGGACCTCGGGCGGCAGCTTCGCGCCGTCCATGAACACCGCGACCGTGGCGTCGCCGCGCACGATCGCGAACCCGAGCGCGACCGGCGTCATCGGCAGATCGCCGCCGCGCAGGTTGAGCAGCCAGGCGAGGTTGTCCGGCGCCGAGATCACCAGCGCGTCGAGCCGATCGGCGGTCAGCGCCTCGGCGATCCGGCGCCGCTTGTCCGCGCGCGACGCGCCGGCGATCGCCTCGGGGTAGAGCTCGACCGGCGCGCGCGGCGGAGCCGGCCGATCGGTCCAGATCGCGTCGATCAGGTTGTCGACCGGGCGCAAGCTCGCGCCGGCGCGCTCGATCGCCGCGGCGAGCGTTCGCACGCCGTCGGACGTGTGGACCCGCGGGTCGTAGCCGACGCAGTCGCCGGCCCCGAGCATGCGGCCGAGCCAGGTCTCGGGCGGTGCGGTGACCAGGTGGTGGTGCTCCCAGTCCGGCGCCTCGTCGCGCGCCTGCAGCGTGTAGCGACCATCGACGAACAGCGCGGCGCGGTCGCGGCCGATCACCGCGGTGCCCCACGATCCGGTGAACCCCGAGATCCACGCCAGCCGCTCGCTCGCCGCCGGCAGATACGAGTGCTGGTGCTCGTCGGCGCGCGGCACGACGAACGCCGCCAGCTCGCGCTGGGCCAGCTCGCCGCGCAGCGCCGCGAGCCGCCGTGCCTGCTCGACGCGATCCATCGCCGCGACGCTAGCACGATCGGCGCGCGATCATCGCCCGAGGTACGCGAGCAGGAACGCCAGCTGGTGAGCCTCGAGCTCGATCCGCGAGGACGCTATCCGGCCCCGGCCAGCCCAAGACGCTCGAGGAGGCCCGCGAGCTCGTGGCTCGCTGGGTCGAGCACTACAACACCGTCCGCCTACACAGCGCGATCGGCTACATCACGCCGGCCGACCGCCTCGCTGGTCGTGGGCCCGCGATCTGGGCTACGCGCGACGCCAAGCTCGAGGCCGCCCGCGAGACACGTCGCGTTCGCCGCGCCGAGCTCCACCAGGCGGCCGCATGATCCCCATTTTTCCATGCTCCGATTTCTGTAACTTTCACCCAGTACCGTCACGTTCACGCCGAACCAGTACATGCCCTAACACGCACCGCCGTGTGATCGCGTTTGGAAACGGTGTGGGAAGCGATGACAATACGTGGCCATGAGGCAATCGGTGCGATGGTTCTCTGTCGAGACGTACGCGGTCATGCTTGCGGCGTGTGGTTATCCGCCGCTGCCGGAGCTCGAGCTCACTGGTGTCGTCAGCGACGCAGCGAGTAGCGATGCGCCGACCATTGATGCCGCGCCGCCGCCACAGTTTCTGAGCTGCGCAGCGCTGCCGGCGACGTGTGGCGCCAGCGGCAGTGATAGCTGCTGCAACAGCCTCGCGGTGCCCAGCGGATCGTACGATCGCAGCTACGACCTGGCTGGCGACGGCAACTCTGGCAACACGATGTATCCGGCGACGGTGAGCGGCTTTCGGCTCGACAAGTACGAGGTGACGGTGGGGCGGTTTCGAGCGTTCGTGACTGCGGGGATGGGGACGCAGGCGAGCCCGCCAGTTCCTGGGGTAGGTGCCCACGCGAAGATCGCCGGAAGCGGGTGGGACGCAGCCTGGAACGCGAGCTTGGCGACGAACACAGCAGCGCTGGTCGCGGCGGTGAAGTGCGACTCGACGTACCAGACGTGGACGGACACTCCCGCGGCGAACGAGCACCGGCCGATGAACTGCATCACGTGGTACGAGGCGATGGCGTTCTGCGCGTGGGACGGTGGGTATTTGCCGACGGAGGCGGAATGGAACTACGCGGCAACTGGTGGGGACCAGCAGCGCGCGTACCCGTGGTCGAGCCCGACGAGCTCTCTGACGCTTGATGGCTCTCACGCGAGCTACTACGACGGGACGAATTGCGTGGGGGATGGGGCAGCAGGCTGTGCAGTGACCGACCTGGTGGCGGTCGGCAGCAAGTCGGCTGGGGATGGGCGATGGGGCCAGTCGGACCTCGCGGGGAACGTGTTTGAGTGGGCGTTGGACTGGTATGCTAACTACGCAAATCTGTGCACGGATTGCGCCAATATCACAGCTGCATCGAACCGGGTGATCCGCGGCGGGAGCTTCTTTAGTGTTGCGACCACCCTGCGGGCGGGCTTCCGCTATAATGATACCCCGGCCCTCCGCATCGGCTATATCGGCGTTCGTTGCGCGAGGACACC
>DATBBB010000186.1:0-6954 GCA_036271215.1 Kofleriaceae bacterium
CGGCGGGCGACCGCGCCGACCGACTCCGTGCTCAGCGACGACGAGGGCGGCCGGCTCGCGCACCTGTACGGCGAGCTGCAGGACGATATCCTGACCTCGTACGACCGCGACGAGCCGCCCGATCTCGACTCCGGCATGATCGATCCGCGGATCGGCACCGCGCGGATCGGCGCCGGGCCGGGCGACGTCTACATCGCCGGCGATCTGGCGCGCGCGCCGAGCCGGTGGCCGCTCGAGGTCGAGCGCTCGACCCGGACCGAGATCCGCTCCAAGAACCTGGCGATCCAGATCGCGCTCGATCAGAGCGCGGCGTGGATGTCGGACGAGCTGTCGTGGCGGATCGAGCTGTGCGGCCGCACGGCCGTGATCCCGCTGCGGCTGACCGCGCTGTACGCCCACGACGGCGATCGCTGGGTCCCGGTGTTCGAGCACCTGTCGTTCGGCTGGGCCCCGACCGTGCTCGACGCGCCGCAGTCCAAGGCGATCAAGACCGAGGTCGTGACCGGCGATCTGCGCGACGAGCTGTCCGGCGTGCTCGCCCGCGGGCTGTTTCACCTGCCGCACGATCCATCGGTCGTCGCCCGGGATCCGCTGGCGCTGGTGCTCGGGCCCGACGCCGGCGACGAGTGGCACGGCACGCACGTGCTCGAGGAGCAGCTGCCGGCGGGCCGGTTCGAGGACCGCCGGGTCGGTCTGGTCGGCCGCGATCCGGCATCGGCGACCGTCGCGTACTGGGTCGGCAACTACCTCGCCGACGTGCCGGCGACGCCGGGCACCGCCGCCGGCAAGGTCCGGATGCGGGTGACCCACGTGTTCGAGAAGCGCCACGCCCAGCCGATCGGGACCGCGCCGGGGACCGCATACGACGGCTGCGCGCCGCCCAAGGATCCCAAGGATCTCAAGGCGCGCGACCGGCTCGCCGACTGCCACTGGGTGCTGGTCCAGAGCCACATGTCGCAACCGATCAGCGATGAAGCGCTGACCCAGCAGGTGTTCGGCACCGCGCTGGCGTCGATCAAGCCGCTCGCGCTCGACTGCTCCGACGGTACGCCGCCGGCCACGGGTCCTGCGGCTACGGCTCCTGCGGCTGCGCCTCGTCGAGCTCCGGACCACCCGCCGGTAAAGCAAACCCGGTGATGTGCGCGTCGCGCAGGTAGGTATCGGTCAGCCGCTTCTTCTTGGGCCACAGCGGCAGCACGCGCAGCGGCAGCGTCACGAGCGACGCCAGCCCGCCGAGCAGCTTACCGCCGTAGGCCTCGGCGACGAGCACCGCGCGCGCGGCCCCGGACAGCTCGGCGAGCGGCCGATCGAGCACGCCGATCCGGCGCAGCCGCAGCTCGGCGCACACGTTGGCGTGGGCGAGGAACGCCGGCAGGTAGCCGAGCACCGGGTGGTCCTTGGGCAGCCGATGCTCCATGAACCGCGCGAGCCGCGCGACGCCCCACATCGAGACCAGCGACAGCCCGAGCAGGCGGCGGCGCAACCACGGCTTGCCCTCGATCGCCTTGGCGGTCTGCTGCTCGCCGAACTCGACGTGGCGCTCCTCCTGCTTCACCGCGCGGCGCAGGATGTCGACCGAGGGCTTGTGATCGAGCGTGTCGATCACGGCGTAGAACGCCTGCAGCACGAAGCCCTCGCCCTGCGCCATCTCGAGCGCGACGTGCTCGGCCCACGAGCCGCCCATCATGCCGGTGGCGAGGAACCGGACCGCGGCGTGCGCCGGGCGCGGCCGGCAGCCGAGCATCGCCATGATGCGCAGGAAGTTATCGACGTGCTGCATCTCCTCGAGCGACTGCCGCGCGAGGAACCTGGCAGCCTCGAAGTCCGGCGCCTCGTACAACCAGTGTCCGACCTGGATGCCGGTGACCTCGCCGTAGAGGAACTGGTTGAACATCCACTCGAGCAGCTCGCGGTCGCGCGCCGGGTCCAGCTTCGCGCCCGCAAAGTCGAACGTCATCTCGTTGCGCGTCAGCAGCATCGCTTGATCCAAGGATACCCGGACCCGGCGGCCGCGCGACGTCCCAAGCGGGCTTCACCGGTTCGGCGTGCCGAACCTCACGGCGCGTGTTCAGGGTTCCGGATCAGGCTCTGCGAGATCGTCCCAGCTCCGGCGCGCGGCGTCGTAGAGCGCGCGCGACAGCGCCTGGAGCGCCTCGACGTCAAACGTCGGCTGGCGTGCGGCCGGCAAGCCCATCAGCACGCGTGAGCGAGCCTCGCGCAGGGTTCCAGGCCAGGCGCCGATCGCGGAGCGCCCCTGGGTATGGAGTGCGTTCGCAACGTCGTGCGCCCAGGCCTTGCCGAGCGCGGACGCAACGGCAGTCGGAAGCTCGACGCTGATCTCGGTGGTCTGCGGATTCTCCAACGGTCCTCTTCCTGGCGCTCCGAAGCTCCGGGGACATGCCCCCGGAGCAGTGCGGGGCGTGTCCTGCGACCGCACCGCGGCCACATCGCCTTGACTGAGATCCACGGTGTGCCGCAGGGCTCAGTGACGAACGTTCGCGGTCTGTACCACGCACCTTCCAAGGCGTCTAGCAAAAGTGCGGTGCCGGGTTCTCTGTGCGTGATTCTAGGATCGTTATCAGGTCACTTATCGAACCATCGTGTGGCCCCAATGGCGATCACGATCACGTCACGGCAGCTCGCGGCCCGAGAACCCGTCGGGGATCAGCTCCGCCAGGGTCCAGCTGCGGCGCTCGCCCTGCGGGTTGATCGCGGTGACGGTGACCGCGGCCGGATCGGGCGCGAACTCGAGCAGCACCTGGCGGCACGCGCCGCACGGCGACGACGGCGGCGACGCGCTGGTGCACACCGCGACCGCCTCGAGCTCGCGCGCGCCGGCGATCACCGCGGCGAACACCGCCGTGCGCTCGGCACATACGCCGAGGCCGTACGATGCGTTCTCGACGTTGGCGCCGTCGAAGATCTGGCCGCTCATCTGGATCGCAGCGCCGACCGAGAACTTCGAGTACGGCGCGTACGCCTTGCGCTGGGCCTCGAGCGCGAGCGCGGACAGCGCATCCGGGGTGAGCGCGGTGTCGGTCATGGGGAAACCTCTCCGGCCGCCGCGAGCGCGCCGAGGATCTGATCGAGCAGGCGCTCGAACGTGGTGCGGACCCGCGCCGCGGTCTCGGTGACCTCGGCGTGCGACAGCGCCTCGCCGGTGATCCCGGCGGCCTGGTTGGTGATGCACGAGAGGCCGATCACCCGTGCGCCCATGTGCCGCGCAGCGCAGACCTCGGGCACGGTCGACATGCCGACCGCGTCGCCGCCGAGCCGCTGGACCATGCGGACCTCGGCCGGGGTCTCGTAGGTCGGGCCGGGCATCGCGACGTAGACGCCCTCGGTGAGCGCGATGCCGGCCTCGGCCGCGGTGCGCGCCACCAGCGCGCGCAGCTCGGGCGCATAGGCCGCGGTCATGTCGGGGAACCGCGGGCCGAGCCGATCGTCGTTGGGGCCGCGCAGCGCGTGATCGCGCAGCAGATCGATGTGATCGCGGATCAGCATCAGGGTGCCCGGCGGCCACGCGGGGTTGAGCCCACCGGCGGCGTTGGTGACGATCAGGAGCCTGGCGCCGAGCGCGATCAGCACGCGGGCCGGGAACGCCACGGTCGCCGCGGTGTGGCCTTCATAGAGGTGGACGCGGCCCTGCATCGCGGCGCACCGCACGCCGCCGCGCGTGCCGAGCACGAGCCGGCCGGCGTGGCCGACGACGTGCGAGCGCGGGAAGTGCGGGATGTCGCCGTAGCTGATCGCGGCCGGTGCAGCGAGCCCGTCGGCGAACCCGCCGAGCCCCGAGCCGAGGATCAGGCCGATCCGCGGCGCGGTCTCGGGCGTGATCCCACACCGCGCGCGGATCGCGTCCGCCGCGGCCTGCACGCGATCGTACAGCCCGGGCCCATCGTCCGGATGCGCTGGCTCGCGCGCCGGCTCGTGCGTCGGTTCGCGCGCCGGCTCGCGCACCGGCAGGCTCGGCGCGGTCATCGGATCACCTCGAGCACGCGCGACGCCGGCGGCTCGGTGAACGGCTGGTCGGCCGGCTGGATCTCGAACGCGCGCTCGATCATCGCGCGGGCCTCGGCGAGCCGGGCGTCGCCGGCGGCGAGGTTGTGGCACAGGATCACCTGCGGCGGCGCGCCGGGCTCGATCCGCTCGCCGACGTAGGCGTCGACCACCAGGCCCGCCGCCGGGTCGATCACGTCGTCCTTGGTGCGCCGGCCGGCGCCGAGCACGAGCGCCGCGATGCCGAGCGCCTCGCTGTCGATCGCGACCACCCGGCCGGGCGGCAGCGCCAGCTCGTCGCGATGCGCCGGCCTGGGCAGCACGCTGCCCGGCGAGTCGCAGACCTTCGGGTCGCCGCCCTGCGCCGCGACGACCCTGCGGAAGACCTCCAGCGCGCTGCCGTCGCCGAGCGCGCGATCGATCCGCGCGCGGCCGGCCTCGGCGTCGGCCGCCACCCCGGCCAGCGCCAGCATCTCGCCGCCGAGCACCAGGGTCAGCTCGCGGGTGTCGCGCGGGCCGCCGCCGCGCAGGATCTCGATCGACTCGCGGATCTCGAGGGCGTTGCCGATCGTGCGGCCGATCGGCGCGTTCATGTCGGTCAGCACGCAGGTCAGCCGTTTGCCGGCGGCCTCGCCGATCGCGCGCATCAGCCCGCACAGCTCGCGGGCGCGCTCGATCGTCTTCATGAACGCGCCGCGGCCGACCTTGCAGTCGATCACCAGGCCGTCGATCCCCTCGGCGAGCTTCTTGGACATGATCGACGACGCGATCAGCGGCAGCGACTCGACGGTCGCGGTCACGTCGCGCAGCGCATACAGCCGCTTGTCGGCCGGCGCGATCCGAGCGGTCTGGCCGATCAGGCAGACCCCGAGCTCGTCGGTCTGGCGGCGGAACTGCTCGACCGGCAGGTCGATCCGGAACCCGGGGATCGACTCGAGCTTGTCGAGCGTGCCGCCGCTGTGGCCGAGCCCGCGGCCCGACACCATCGGCACCGCGACGCCGCACGCCGCGACCGCCGGGGCGAGCGGGATCGAGATCTTGTCGCCGACCCCGCCGGTCGAGTGCTTGTCGATCTTGGGCCGCGCGATGCTCGACAGATCGAGCACGTCGCCCGACCGGGTCATCGCGTCGGCCCAGCTCGCCAGCTCGGCGGAGTCGAGGCCGCGGAAGAAGATCGCCATCAGCATCGCGGCGATCTGATAGTCCGGGATGCTGCCGTCGGTGACGCCGGCGATGAACCCGCGCAGCTCGGCGTCGTCGAGCGCGCCGCCGTCGCGCTTCTTGCGGATCAGCTGGACCGGCAGCACCATCTAATAACTCCCGGCCTTGGCCTTGCCGTCCGCCGTGCCGCTGACGATCGCGACCGACGCCGACGCGCCGATCCGGTTGGCACCGGCCTGCGCCATCTTGACGACGTCCTCGGCGGTCCGCACGCCGCCCGATGCCTTGACCCCGAGCTCGGGGCCGACGATCCGCCGCATCAACGCAACGTCCTCGACGGTGGCGCCGCCCTTGCCGAACCCGGTCGAGGTCTTGACGAACGCCGCGCCGGCGAGCTTGGCCAAGGTGCAGCCGATGATCTTCTGCTCGGTGTCGAGCGCGGAGGTCTCGAGGATGACCTTGACCCCGGCAGGCGCGGCGGACTTGACGACCTTGCAGATGTCCTCGAACACGGTCTCGTAGTCGCGCGACTTGAGCGCGCCGATGTTGATCACCATGTCGATCTCCTTGGCGCCCTGGCGCATCGCCTCGCGCGCCTCGTAGGCCTTGGCCGACGGGGTCATCGCGCCGAGCGGGAACCCGACGACCGCGCACACCATGACGTCGGTGCCGCCGAGCATCGCCTTGCACAGCGGGACCCACGTGGTGTTGACGCAGACCGACGCGAACCGGTGCTGGCGCGCCTCCTCGCACAGCTTGACGACCTCGTCGCGCGTCGCCTCCGGCTTGAGCAGCGTGTGGTCGATCAGCTTGGCCAGCTCGGCGGGTACGGCGCCGACCCCGAGCGGCGCGCCGACGCGCATCGCACCGGCGCCCTCCATCGCGCGCACCGACCAGGGCCGGCGCACCACGCACACGCCGCAGCCCGCGCAGTCCTCGCCCGGCGCGGTGTCGTCGTTGCACTCGCCGCGGTCGCGCGGCACGAGCGCGAGCCTGGCCGCCGGCCGCGATCCCTTGAGCTGGTCCTGGACGCGCTGGGTGATCAGATCCACCAGCCGATCGACGTCGGTCATCGCGCGGACTATAGCCCAGGCCGGTCGCCGGCGGCCGTCACAGCGCGACCCGCATCGCCATCCGAAACGTGATGTCCTTCTGCGCGGCATCGGGGCGCGGCTCCGCGGTGCCGCGCCGGCGGACGATCTTGGTCTCGTCGGGCGATTCGACCCACTCGCGCAGATCTCCGGACACGCCGACACCGGGCGTGGTCATCGCCGAGTCCCACTCGTCGCTGGTCAGCAGGCGCGCGCCGAGGGTCTGCGCGTACGACCGTGCCTCGTTGTACGACACCATCACCACCGGGTCGTTGATGCCGCCCGGTTGCTCGTGCTTGGTGAACAGCTGGCGGAACGCGCCGGCGGACACCGGCTTGGCGTAGACGTAGAACCACGGTGAGCCGTCGGTCTTGCGGACCAGCACCAGGCCACCGGGCGGGGTGAGCGCGGTCGCCGGATCGCCGGGGCCGGGCTGGCTCGGATCGCCGGGACCGAGCTTGCCCGGGCCGGCCTTGCCGGGCGCGGGCTGGCTGGCGTCGCCGGTGCGGACGCTGGGTCCGGAGCTCGCGGGGGCGCGCCGCAGGTAGACCACGAGGCCGGCGACGAACAGCGCGATACACACGAAGGTCAGCGCGACCAGCCAGCCGGGCAGGCCGGCGCGCGGGATCGCGAGCGCGCTGTGGCCGACGCCCTCGGACGCCGCCGGCGACGGCTCGCCGCCGGCCGACGATCGAGGCCCGCT
>DATBBB010000187.1:0-4651 GCA_036271215.1 Kofleriaceae bacterium
GGGATCGAACTCGTGGCCATCGTGGGCGCCTTGGCGACGATCATCTTGCCGTAGTTGCGATAGATCGGCGCCGAGAACAGGGTCTCGGTCAGCATCGCCAGCACCTGGGCCGGATCGCAGCCGGCCTTCTCGGCGAGCGTCAGGCCCTCGTGGAGCGAGCGCGCGGCCGAGATGATCAGCATGTTGCCGACCAGCTTGACGACGTTGGCGGCGCCGACCTCGTCGCCGAAATCGAAGATGCCCTGCGCGCCCATCGCCTCGAGGATCGGCCGCACGCGCGCCTTGGCAGCGGCCGGGCCGGCGATCGGGATCCACAGCTGCCTGGCGGCCGCAGCCTCCGGCCGGCCGAAGATCGGCGCCTCGACATAGGTCGCGCCGTGTTGCGCGTGGAGCGCCGCGAGCCGCCTGGACGTCGCCGGCAGCACGGTGCTCATGGCGACGTGCACGCCGCCGGCGCCGAGGCGTTCCGGCAGGCCGTCGCGGACCACGGCCTCGAGGGCCGCGTCGTCCCACACCACGCTGACCACCACGCCGCCGGGCGTGGCGACGTCGGCCGGGCCGGTCGCCAGCTGGGCGCCGCGCGCGACCAGCGGTGCGGCCTTGTCGACGGTGCGGTTGAATACGCGGAGCGGGTACCCGGCGTCGAGCAGGTGGGTCGCCATCGGCAGCCCGAGGTGGCCGAGCCCGAGGAATCCGATCGAGTCTTGCATCGCTGGCTCCTGATATTAACGTTGACGTTAACGTCAAGTTTGCCATCACCGGTCGTGTTCGGCAAGCCAGCGCTCGAACCGCAACACGTGGTCAACAGCGTCACCGGCCGTGTTCGGCAAGCCAGCGCTCGAACTGCAACACGTGGTCAGTAGCGTCACCGGCCGTGTTCGGCAAGCCAGCGCTCGAACTGCAGCACGTGGTCCGCAGCGTCACCGGTCGTGTTCGGCAAGCCAGCGCTCGAACCGCGCCACGTGCACCTGTAGCTCGCGCTGCAGCGCGCGCGTGCCGGCGAGCCTGGCATCGACGTCCGCCAGGTGGGCGCGCAGCACGGCAAGCACCTTGCGCTTGGCGTGGACGCCGCTCGGGTCGGTGAAGTACAGGTCGATCACGCCGCGGATCTCGTCGAGCCCGAGCCCGAGCGCCTTGAGTTGATCGATCTTGCGCAGCCGGACGATCGTGGCCTCGTCGTAGTATCGCTGCCCGCCCTTGCGCTCGCCGGGCGGCATCAGCCCGACGCTCTCGTAGTACCGCAGCGTCCGCGCCGTTACCCCAGCCTTGCGCGTCACCTCGCCGATCCGCATCGCGCCCGTCGCCGGTCGTGCCACGCGCGTGGCGCGCTTCGGCGGAGGAACACGACGAGATCGCGACATCGAGGCCAGAGCTTACGTGATCGCGATCCCGATGAGCGACCTGCAGGCCGGCGACGGCTACGGACCGGGGGCGCGGGTGTAGCGCGGCTGCTTGGCGGGCTTGCGCCACAACTCGGTGAGCTTGCGGGCGGGCTTGCAAGTCGGGGCTGGGGAGGCGGACTCGAGACAGGTGCGCGTGTTGCACTGGCCGCTGGCAGTGAGCTGAGGGCCGGCCAGGGTCAGCGTCCACTGGCAGGCGTCTTCGGAGTCGCCGCCGGCGCGGCGGAGCTCGTGCGAGAACACGAGGGTGAGATCCTTGGACGAGTAGGCCGCGAGGTACTCGTGGGTCAGCGAGCCGAGCGCAGCCCGGGGCGGCTCGGTGGCGGTGTAATGGAAGATGATCTCGGGGACGCCATCGCCGTCGAGATCGGAGACCGAAGGTGCGTCGAAGCTGAAGCCGTCGGCGAAGAACACCTTCGGCGGCGCGACGAGGGGCGCTTGCTTGGCCAGCCTGGGGTGATCGGGCGCGCCGGTGAGCAGCGCGAGCGAGCCGCGGCAGCCGGACTTGCTGCACTCGCTCCAGGCGATCGCCGCGTTGCCGGCGCCGAGATCGAGCGCGGAGGAGAACGCGACGCCGTCGGGCTTGCCCTTCACGAGCGCGGGACGGAGCTGATCTTCGGCGAGATCGAGCGTCTTGGATTGCCTGGCGAGCGCGCCGAGATCGAGCGCGGCTCCCGCCGCCGGAGCGGAGGACGGTGCCGCGACCGCCGGCGCAGGTCTGGTGGTCGGCGCCGCGGGCCCGGCCGGGGTGGGCGTCGGTTTCGCGGCCGGCGCCGCGGGCGCAGCCGGGGTGGGCGCCGGTTTCGCGGCCGGTGCCGCGGGCGTGGTCGGGGTGGGCGCCGGTTTCCCGGTCGGTGCCGCGGGCGCAGCCGGGGTGGGCGCCGGTTTCGCGGTCGGTGCTGCGGGCGCGGCCGGGGTGAGCGCCGGTTTCGCGGCCGGTGCCGCGGTCGCGGCCGGGATGGCCGCCGGTTTCCCGGTCGGTGCCGCGGGTGGTTCGCCGGCGACGGGCGCCGACGACAGCAGGCAGGCGCCGAGGACCGGCAGGCCGGCGAGGTAAGGCGCACGCATCAGCTCACTTCACTTCCTGCACGGGTTTGCGCTTCGTGGATTGCGCTTCGTGGATTGCGCTTCGTGGATTGCGCTTCGTGGATTGCGCTTCGTGGATTGCACTTCGTGGATTGCGCTTCGTGGATTGCGCTTCGTGGATTGCGCTTCGTGGATTGCGCTTCGTGGATTGCGCTTCGTTCATGATCGCGGCCACCACGCCGCACACTGGCTCGCCGGTCACTTCTTCTTCGCCGGCGTGGGCTTCACGTCCTTGAGGCGATCGGGGATCCAGTTGGTCTTCCAGTCGGCGTAGAGCAGCTGGCGGGCGTGATCGGGGTTGGTGAACGACTCCTGGCCCATCGGCACCGGATAGCGCTTCTGGGGCCGCTGGTGATCCTCGAGCACGGCGTCCTTGAAGTGCGACCACATCTGATCGCGCAGGCTGTCGTGACGGGCGCCGCGGTCGTCGCTGCTCAGATCGGGGAACAGCCGCGTCAGCTCGGACTGCACGAACGTCTCGGGGTACATCGAGTCGAACAGCGTGATGCCCTGGGTGCCGCCGCCGGCCTCCTTGCCGAACACGCGCGCCGCGTAGTTCTCGGTCGTGTGGCCGACCGTGGTGTGCGCCGACACCGTGGCGTCGGGGCCGAACGCCTGCGCCATCGACGAGCCGAACGAGTCACCGCCCGCCTTGTCGCCCTGCTTGTGGCCCGTCCACTCGTCGTAGTCCGAGCGCGTGGTGTCGTGGCCGGTGCTGCACGCAAACAGCTCGACCCGCACGCTCTTGACGACGGCGTCGGACAGCCCGCGAACGAACGCCTCGACGTTGGCCGGGTTCACGTCGCGGGTCTTGTTATTGTGCAGGCCGCCGCCGCTGAAGTCGTTCTTGGCGTTGAGGCCCATGCCCCAGCTCTCGCCGTGGCAGAACAGCGCGAGGTTCAGCACCTTGGTGTACTCGGGCGGATCGGCCGGCTTGGCGCCCGCCGCGTCGCCGCCCGCCGCCGGCTGCGACGCTTGCCACTTCTGCAGCAGGCCGCGGTGGATCGACTGCACGACCTCGATGACGTCGCCGACCTCCTTGATCGCGCACGCCTGGCCGATGACGACGGCGCCGCCCGACACGCCGACCGCCTGCTGGTTCTTGGCGAACGTGTCGGCCTGCAGCTTGAACTCGTCCTTGCCCGACACCGTCGCCTCGAAGTCGGGATAGATCGCCACCGTCACGCCGTGCGGGAACGTGGCCTTGACCGCATCGAGGTCCTTGTCGGCGACCGTGGCCGCCGTGATCGTATGCGTGAAGATCAGGCCGGTGCGCTGGCAGAACGTCTGGCCGGCCTGGCCGTCGGCACCGATCTGCAGCTCCTGCTGCTTGGCGTACACCGCCTTGACCGTCTCCTCGTCGTAGGTGCCCGACTTGGTCAGCCCGCAGACGCCCTGGATCTCCTTGATCGCCTCGGCGCCGATCTTGCTCTTGGTGACCCAGTCGAGCGCAGCCTTGACCTGCGCGTCGGTGATCTCCTTCTTCTTGGGATCGTCCTTGCGCTGGATCGCCTGGCGCTGGACCGCACCGCCCACGCCGCCGCCACTGGACGACGGCAGCAGATCGTGCGCCGACTGGCCGGCGACCACGCGATCCGCGACCGCGTCGGCGTTCTGCTCGTACGCATCGCCGGCCTCGCCGATGTTGCTCTTGAGCTGCACCCCCGCGCGCTGCTGGACGACATGCGCCGCCTCGTGCGCCGCGAGGTGCAGGCTCGGCGCCTGCTGGAACGCGACGTGGTTGCCGGTCGCGTAGCCCTGCGCGCCGAGCTGGTCCGACGACGACGACGCGTCGCCGCCGACGTGGGCCTGGATGCCCGACACATCGTGATCGCCGAACGCGCGCTGGATCTGATCGAGGTGCGGCAGCGGGCCGCCGGCGCCGGCGACGCCCTGCTGCGCCGCGGCCTGCGCGGTCTCGCCCGACGCCGCCGCGCCGCCCTCCGCCTTGCGCTGGACCGGCAGCGCCTGCGTCAGCGTCTGCTTGCCCGGCGCACTTGCAGACGGCGACCGCGTGTCGACCGCGCCTGCCGCACCCTGACGACTACCCCGATGATCGAACGCCATGGGCGGCGACGGTAGCACGACCCGCCGAGCGCCCGATCTGGCGTCACCGACAGCGCGAGGGGACCGGCCGTCAGGCGCGGTGGATCACGGGGCACGCG
>DATBBB010000188.1:0-10604 GCA_036271215.1 Kofleriaceae bacterium
CGAGCCGGCCATACGCAAGCTAGTTTCGAGGACCGCCTACACGGTGTCAAGACATCCGCTGGTGTAAGGCGATCGTTCTGCGCTTGTCCCTGCCGTATTTCGCTCTAGGCCCCTGAGATCTCACGGGCGAAACCCTCCATCCGTTCGCTGAGATGCTTCGTTCATGGCCTTGGGGGTTGTCATACCTCCATGTCGTTACTATTCTATCGCGCTTTTCAAACAGCCCTCGGCTTCGACTGTAGAGGGGTAGAACCATGAGCACCACGACCGCAGCGCAATCCAAGCAGCTCACCAAGAAGGAACTGAAGAAGTTTCAGGAACTCCTCGAAGAGAAGCGAAAGGCGGTGCTAGACCGTGCCCGCGAGATGTTGTCGGTGGAGAACATGGCGCTCGACACCAACGACCTTCCGGACGAGATGGATCTCGCGTCGAGCGAGTACCTCCAGTCCTTCGAGTTCCGGCTCCGCGGCCGCGAGAAGAGCCTGCTGTCCAAGCTCGACCTCGCGCTCAAGAAGATCACCGACGGAACGTTCGGGATCTGCGAGATCTGCGACGAGCAGATCGGCAAGAAGCGGCTCGAGGCCCGGCCCGAGACCACGCTCTGCATCAAATGTAAGGAAGACCAGGAGCGCGAAGAGCGCACCATGGGCTGACCCTTGCCTACCATGGCCTGATCTGGCCCACCTCGGGTGCATCGGAGAGCCCTCGGGGGGATAAAAGACCCCAGCTGGCGATGGGTTAGCGATCACCGGTGAGATCGGCTGCGACAGCTTCCTTACAACGACCTCTGATACCGTCAGGCCCAGATGGCGGATGAAGATCGCAGGAAGTTCCTGAAGGTCGCGACCTGCGCGATTGGCGGTGGCGTTGGGCTGGTGATGGCTGCACCGGCGCTGGCGCTGCTGGCCGATCCGGCGAGCAAGATCACCGTCACAGCGCCGACCTCGCCGCTCGATCTCGGCCCGGTCGAGCAATTCCGCGCGGGTGCGGAGCCGCGCAAGGTCGACGTGGTCGCTCCGCTCATCAGGGACGCGTGGACGGCGGCCCGCAACGTGGTGCTCGGCGCCGCGTGGATTCGACGTACCGCGCCTGACAAGCTCGTGGCACTGTCGGCGGTCTGCCCGCACCTCGGGTGCGCTGTCGGATGGGACGGCGGCGCCGGCAATTTTTTGTGTCCATGTCACGATAGCCGGTTCAGTCCGGAGGGCGACAAGTTGACCGGACCGTCGGAGCGCGGCATGGACGAGCTCCCGCTCGCCGTGGTCGAGGGCAGGCTCCAGCTGACGTGGGTTCGCTACAAGCTGGGTCAGTCGGGCCGGGAGCTGGCGTGACGGCCAAGCACAAGCGGCCGGCGTCCAGGCCCAGCAGCGAGCCCGCCGAGAAGGCAGCCGAGAAGGCAGCCGACTACGCAGCCGACAAGGCGGCGGATCATCCCGCCGAGAAGGCCGCCGAGAAGGCCGCCGAGAAGGCAGCCGACAAAGTGACGGCCAAGGCGGCCGACAAGCCAGCCGACCGGTCGGCGGAGAACCCGGCCGATAAGCCCGCGGAGAAGCCCGCAGACCCGTCTGTTCGGAGCTCAGCCGAGCGCTCGGTCGAACGGCCCGCCGAGCAGTCCGTCGAGCGAGCTGCCGAGAAATCGCTCGAGAGATCCGTCGAGCGGGCGCCCGAGCGATCGCGCGAGAAGTCGGCCGAGAAGTCGGCGCGCGAAGCGCGGGCCGACGCGGGCGGCGATGCCGCGGCGCCGGGCGCGGCGCGCTGGCTGCGCGACTACCTCGTCGCGCGCGGCGTGGGCGGTGGCGCCGCGCCGGCGCTGATCACCGGACCGGTGTCGTTCGCGCGCGTGTTCGGCGCGGTGCTGGTGTTCTTGCTCGGCGTCGAGGCGGTCTCGGGCGTCGCCCTGGCGGCGTTCTATGCGCCGTCGTCGACCGATGCCTGGGCCTCGGTCGCGTACCTGCAGGACCAGGCCACGCTGGGCTGGCTGTTGCGCGGGCTGCATGCCCACGCGGCGTCGGCGATCGTGATCGTCGCCGGGATCCACCTGCTGCAGACCGCGCTGATCGGCGCGTACAAGAAGCCGCGCGAGCTGGTGTGGTGGCTCGGCATCCTCGTCATGATGCTCGTGCTGGCGTGGGCGGTGACCGGCTACGTGCTGCGCTGGGATCAGGCCGGGTTCTGGGCCAACAAGGTCGAGATCGGGATCGCCGCGGCAACCCCGGTGGTCGGCGACGCGATCCGCAAGCTCGCGCTCGGCGGCAACGATTACGGCAACCTGACCCTGACCCGGTTCTACACGCTGCACGTGCTGCTGCTGCCGGTGATCGTCGGTGGTGTGACCTGGGCGCACGTCAAGCTGGCGCGCAAGCTGGGCCCGACGCCGATCGGCGAGCGCGATCGGACGACCCGGCCGCGCTGGCCGGCGCAGACCCTGCGCGACGTGATCGCGGTCGCCGTGGTGTTCGCGGTGCTGCTCGCGTACGTGATCAACTGCCATGGCGTCGAGCTCGCCGCGCCGGCCGATCCGTCGGCCGCCTACGACGCGCGGCCGCTGTGGTACTTTCGCTGGCTGTTCGAGCTGCGCCAGCTCGCCGGCAGCGCCGAGAAGCTGGTCGCGCTGATCACGCCGGCGCTGGTCGCGGGCGCGCTGGTCGCGCTGCCGCTCGCCGATCGTGCACCGAGCCGCAGCCCGCGGCGCCGGGTGGCCTACCTCGGCGGCCTGGTCGGGCTGCTCGCGCTGATCGGCGGGCTCACCGTGGCGTCGCTGGTCGGCGACGCCCGCGACGACGAGCTCGCCAAGCGCGACCTGCTGGCCGACAAGCGCGCCGAGCTCGCCCGCCGGCTCGCGCGCGAATACGGCGTGCCGGCGACCGGCGCCACCGACGTGTTCCTGTCGGCGCCGATGGCGAAGGCGCGCGCGCTGTTCGCGACCCGCTGCAAGGGCTGCCACGACGCCGGCAGCAAGGATCGCAAGGGCCCGATCATCGCGATCGGCCACGGTGACCGGGCGTGGCTGCGCGCGATGATCACCGGCCCGGACAGCGATGAGATGTGGGGCCGGACCAAGCTCGCGGCCAAGGACAGCGCGATGAAGTCGTTCCGCCAGATGCCGCCGGCCGAGCTCGACAACGTGATCGAGCTGATCTACGCCGAGTCGGGGGCGAACGATGTCGACGTCGCCAAGCGCGACCTCGGCAAGGGCGTGTTCGACATCGCGTGCGGCGATTGCCACGCGCGCGAGGACGGCATGCCCGGCTCGTCCGCGCCCGGGCTCGCCGGCGTGGGCAGCCGCGCGTACTACCTGAGCTTCATCAGCAACCCCAAGTCGGCGCTCCACATGGGGCACGACAACAGCCAGATGCCGCGGTTCGACGGCGAGCTGGCGCTGGCCGATCGCGACGCGCTCGCCGAGTACCTGGTCTGGCTGCGCACGGCGACGCCGGCGGATCTCGCCGGGCTAGATCTATAGGTATGCTACGCGCGCCATGCCGACGTTCGCCTTCCAGGACATCTTCGAATCCGGCCACCACGCTTCGACGCCGTATCGCCAGCTGAGCGCGGACTTCGTGCAGCCGCTCGCCGCGGGCGGCCGCCAGTTCCTCGAGGTCGCGCCCGAGGCGCTGAGCTTGCTGACCCGGACGGCGATGCGCGACATCGCGCACCTGTTGCGCCCCGGTCACCTCGCGCAGCTGCGCGCGATCCTCGACGACCACGAGGCGTCGCCCAACGATCACTTCGTCGCGCTCGAGTTGCTCAAGAACGCCAACATCGCCGCCGGCGGCGTGCTGCCGGGTTGCCAGGACACCGGTACCGCGATCGTGATGGGCAAGCGCGGCCAGCTCGTGCTGACCCGGGGCAACGACGAGGCGGCGATCGCGCGCGGCGTGTTCGACACCTACGCCGAGGCCAACCTGCGCTACTCCCAGGTCGCGCCGCTCGACATGTTCGAGGAGCACAACACCGGCAATAACCTGCCGGCTCAGATCGAGCTGTATGCGACCGACGGCGACGAGTACCACTTCTTGTTCATGGCCAAGGGCGGCGGCTCGGCGAACAAGAGCCTGTTGTTCCAGGAGACCAAGGCGCTGCTCAACCCGGCGAGCTTCGCGGCGTTCCTCGACGCCAAGCTGCGGTCGCTCGGCACCGCGGCGTGCCCGCCGTATCACCTCGCGATCGTGGTCGGCGGCACCAGCGCCGAGCTCGCGCTCAAGACCGCCAAGCTCGCGTCGGCGCGCTACCTCGACGAGCTGCCGACCTCGGGTAACGCGCTCGGCCGCGCGTTCCGCGATCTCGAGTGGGAGCAGAAGGTCCTCGAGATCTCGCGGCGCACCGGGATCGGCGCGCAGTTCGGCGGCAAATATTTCTGCCACGACGCGCGCGTGATCCGGCTGCCGCGCCACGGCGCGAGCTGCCCGGTCGCGATCGCGGTGTCGTGCTCGGCCGACCGCCAGGCGCTCGGCAAGATCACGCGCGACGGCGTGTTCCTCGAGCAGCTCGAGCACGATCCGGCGAAGTACCTGCCGGACACCACGCACGACGACGTCGCCGGCGCCGGCGAGGTCCGGATCGACCTGACCCGGCCGATGTCCGAGATCCGCCAGGCGCTGTCGCGCTATCCGATCAAGACCCGGCTGGTGCTGAGCGGCCCGCTGATCGTCGCGCGCGACATCGCGCACGCCAAGCTCAAGGAGCGGATCGACCGCGGCGAGGGGCTACCGCAGTACATGAAGGACCACTGCGTGTACTACGCCGGCCCGGCGAAGACCCCGGCCGGCTACGCGTCGGGCTCGTTCGGGCCGACCACGGCGGGCCGGATGGACAGCTACGTCGATCTGTTTCAGGCCCACGGCGGCAGCATGGTGATGCTCGCCAAGGGCAACCGCTCGCCGCAGGTGACCGCCGCGTGCAAGACCCACGGCGGGTTCTATCTCGGATCGATCGGCGGCCCGGCGGCGCGGCTCGCCCAGGACTGCATCAAGCGGGTCGAGGTCCTCGAGTACCCCGAGCTCGGCATGGAGGCGGTGTGGAAGATCGACGTCGTCGACTTCCCGGCGTTCATCGTGGTCGATGACAAGGGCAACGACTTCTTCGCCGGGATCACCGGCGGCGGCGGGCCGGCCAAGCTGCCGGTCAAGTAGCCGCGGCGGTCACCGGCGCGCACCGGCACGGTCACACGGTCACGATCCTCAGGGCAGCATCGGCGTCGCGAGCGGGACCTCGCCGCTCGCCAGCGCGTGCTGGATCCGCTGGGCGAGCGCGCGCGCCGGTGCGGCCGACGCGCCGGTGACCCGCAGCACGAGCCGGCGATCGCCGACCTCGAGCACCAGGAACTGGCGCGGCCGGATCCGCCGCCACCCCATGAGCGCCACGCCGACCGCGATGGTCGCGCCGCCGGCGACCACGCCCTCGCTCGCGGCCCACAGCCCGCCGAGCCCGATCAGCGCCGCGCCGCCCCGGCTCCACGCCAGGTCGAGCCAGCGCGCGCTGCGGACGTCGTGCACCGTGGTCGCGATGTTCTCGGCGGTCCGCCGCGCGCCGCGCTGCGCCCGCCACATCAGGGTGGCACCGATGATCTCGAGGGTCGCCCGCCGGCCGTAGGCATGACCCGTGATCACGAGAGGCGCGTCGGACACTGCGAGACCTTGGTAGCGCTCCCCCAAGACACCTCGCTGCACGCCCGCCAGGTCATCCCGAGTAGCTCCCACAGGATAGGGATCCAGGGCCAGCTAGTAAAGCGAAATGAAGTCGCCGATAAGGGCGCCATGGCGTTCGTGGGAATCGACTTTGGAACCACCAACTCCGCGGTCGCGGTCGCGGATGACGCGGGCGCGGTCCAGCTGGTACCGCTCGCCGGTGTGTCGCACTGGCGCACCGTGCTGTACTTCGAGCCCGGCGGCAAGCTGACCGCCGGCGGCCCCGCGATCGCGCGCTACCTCGAGACCGGGGGGGAGGGCCGGCTGATCCAGTCGATCAAGTCGCACCTGGCGAGCGCGTCGTTCTCGCGCACGACGATCTTCGGCCGGCGCTGGCAGCTCGAGGACATGATCGCGGCGTACCTGCGGCAGATCCGCGCCGCGGCGCCGTTCGACCTGGGGCCGCGCGCGGTGGTCGGCCGGCCGGTGCGCTACTGGGGCGCCGAGTCGGCCCAGGACGACGCCCGGGCGGTGACCCGGATGCGCGACGCGCTCGGCAAGGCCGGGTTCGACGACGTGGTGTTCGAGTACGAGCCGGTCGGCGCGGCGGCGCGCTACGCGGCGCGGCTCGATCGCGAGGAGCAGATCGTCGTGGCCGACTTCGGCGGCGGCACCACCGACTTCAGCGTGGTCCGGGTGCCGAGCGGCACGGTGCTCGCGACCGGCGGCATCGGGATCTCGGGCGACGCGTTCGACGCCCGGATGATCGACGCGATCGTCGCGCCGGCGCTCGGCCGCGGCAGCCGGTACCGCGTCGACGAGATGGGCGGCGAGGCGCCGGTGCCGGCGTGGATCTACGGCAACCTGCGGCGCTGGCACTACCTGTCGTTCCTCAAGGAAGAGTCGACCCTGCGGCTGCTCGATCGCGTGGTCCAGGGCGCGCTCGAGCCGGCGAAGATCGAGCGGCTGACCCAGCTGATCGACGAGGACCTCGGGCTGGTGCTGCACCGCGCGGTCGAGGGCGCCAAGGTCCGGATGTCGAGCCACGACGACGAGCGGGTGACGCTCGAGCCGATCGGCCTCGACCTGCCGGTCGCGCGCGCCGGGTTCGAGGGCTGGATCGCCGAGGACCTCACCGCGATCGACGGCGTGCTCGACGACGTGCTGGCGCGTGCCGGGGTGACCCCGGATCAGATCGACCGCGTGTTCGCGACCGGCGGTACGTCGCTGGTGCCCGCGGTGCGCGGCCGGCTCGCGGCGCGGTTCGGCGAGGCCAAGCTGATCGGCGGCGAGGAGCTGACGTCGGTCGCGTGGGGCCTCGCGGCGCGGGCGCGCCAGGTGTTCGGCGGCAGCTGACCGGTCAGCTCTTGGCGTCGCTGGGCTTCGGCTCGGGCTTGGGTTCGGGCTTCTCGGGCTTGGATTCGGGCTTCTCGGGCTTCGGTCTGTGCCCCGCGCCGCCGGCCGGGTGATCCTCGAGGAACCTGTCGATCGCCTTGTAGAACCCGTCGGGGTCGTCATACATGACGAAGTGCTTGGTGTGCGGCAGCACGATCATCTCGTGGTCGGGGATCGTCTCGATCTGCGACCGGATCCGCTGCTGGAACCCGCCGTCCGCGGCGATCACCAGCACCGGCGCGGTGATCTCCTGGACGTGCTCGGTGAGATCGGTGGTCACCATCTCGTAGATCGCGTCGCCGATCACGCGGCGATCCGAGTTGGTCACCGCGTCGAGCACGCCCTCCATCTTCTTGGGCACGCTGGTCATCGACATGAACGCGGCGCGCATGCCGTCGTCGAACTCGTCGTCGCTGGCGTTCTTCCACCGCGCGCGCAGCGCCTTGGCCTCGTCGATGTCGCCCGACAGCGCGGGGCCGGCGTCGACGACGATCACCGGACCGACCAGCTCGGGGTGGTACGACGCGATCCAGTACGCGATGAAGCCGCCCATGCTGTGGCCGATGATGATCGGATCGCGCAGCCGGCGCGACCGGATGTAGCGCGTCAGATCGCGCCGCACCGCCGCCGACAGCGGCTCCTCGATCGGATCGTTGCCGGCGAACCCGGCGAGGGTCAGCACGTGGGTCTCGTACCGGTCGCCGAGGTGGGCCACGGTGTCGTCCCACACCGCGCCCGGGCAGCCGAGGCCGGGGATGAAGATCACCGGCCGGCCGTGGCCCTTGACGTCGACGCTGAACGAGACCGGCTTGAAGTCACGCGCGGCGGCGAACGGACCGCCATCGCCGGGCTGATGGTCGCGGTGGGCTGGCGTGCGCTCGGCCGGCCTGGCAGAGCCGCATGCGGCCGCGCCGGTCGCCCAGACGATCGAGATCGCCAGCGCGCGCGCGGCCCAGGCTCTACGACACAAACCCATCGCCGACACGGTAGCGCGGCCCGGGGCGGGATGCTGCTGCGATGTGTACTTGTGTTGCAACCCGCGAAGCCGCGTCAGAGCCGTCGGACTTAGTCCACGATCAGCGGGAGCACCTGGCCGAGGTCCGCGCGCGCCGTGAACGTCGGCTTGCCCTGATCGATCGCGCAGCACTGGGCGGTGCGGAACTGCGGGAACCCCGGGATCCCGAGCAGGAACGCGCCGAGCGCCGACAGGATCGGCTCGTGGCTGACGACCAGGACCGATTCGCCGGCCTCGCGGATCGCGGTCGCCGCGACCCGGGGCTGAGCCGACGGCTCGAGGCAGCGCCGCGAGCTGACGATGCCGAGGTGGTCGAGGCTGGCCGCGAGCAGCTCGGCGGTCTGGACCGCGCGCGGCAGCGGCGAGCTCAGGATCGCGTCGGGGGCGACCGCCTGCTCGCGCAGCAGCCGGCCGAGCACCCGGACCGCTTCGCGGCCACGCGCCGACAGCCAGCGATCGCGGTCACTGCCGGCATCCTCTTCCGGGATCGCATCGCCGTGGCGGACGAGGTAGATGCGCACCCCGCTAGCATAGCGAAAAACCGCGCTACTGCGGCGCGGTGACCGGGCCGCCCGAGCCGGTGGCCTCTTCCGGCGGCAGGTCATCGCCGGACGGGGTGGCCGGCGGGGCGGCCGGCGGGCTGCCCGACCCGGCCGCGGCCGCATCGGGCGCCGCCTGCTTGCACAGCGGCGCGTCGGCGAGCGACAGCACGTCGAGCGCGATGCCGGACTTGTCCTCGATCCGCATCGCCTCGCGCCCGGTCGACGCGTCCCACAGCCGGATCGCGTTGTCGCCGTCCTCGTAGGCCAGGGTCGTGGCATCGAGCCAGCGGGTCGCGAACCGGCTCTTCGCCGACAGCAGGTGCTTGAATGTCCCGGTCCGGGTATCGGCGACGTACAGCGACGGCGCTGCGTCCTTGGCACACGGATCGGCGGCGGTCGCGAACGCCAGGTGCGCGGCATCGGGCGACACCGCGATCGACGGCTGCGACGCCGAGCCCGACACCGGGATCTGGATCGGCTTGTCGTGGCCCGGCGCGGCGGCCTTGAGGCTCGCGGTCACCGGCGGCTCGCCGGTCCACGCCGCGATCACGCCGTCCGGCACCCGGACGACGCGGCCCTCGTCGAGCGACACCGCGATCCGCGTCGCCGGCAGCGCGGTCGTGACCTTGGTCAGCTTGCTCGTCGCGCGGTCGACCGACGACACCGCCGGCTCGCCGGTGGTCCACCGCCCGGTCGGGGCCGCGACCGACACCAGCAGCTGATCGCCGGGGCCGTAGCCGAGCGTGACCTCGCGCGCGGCCGGCAGGTTGATCCGCTGCGTGGTCGGCTTCCAGGTCACGGGGTCGTAGACCTGGATCCACGGCCGGGCGAGCAGCGGCGGCGGCTCGGCATCGGGCTTCGCATCGGCTTTGGCATCGGCTTTGGCATCGGCTTTGGCATCCGGCCTGGGCCGATCGATCTTGTCGAACCCGACCACCGCGACCTCGCTGCCCGACGCCGAGCGCACGAAGCCGACGACCTCGTGATCGGTGTGGGTCAGCCGCAGGAACCGCCGCGACTCGCGGTCGAGCGCGTACAGCTCGCCGCGGCTGGTCGACACCTGCACGCCCGGCTCGCGGGGCCACGCGAAGTCGGCGCGCCGCGCGACGAGCCACAGCCCCCTGGCGATCTGCCGGGCGTACTCGTCCTGGATCTTCGCCGCGAGCGCCTGGACCGACGCGCCGTGCGGCGACGCCATGAAGCTCTTGAGATCGTCCTCGGCGAGGGTCGGCGCGTACTGGAAGTAGTCCGCCGCGAGCGCCGCGACCAGGTGATCGACCGCCGCGGCGGGCTCGCCGGTCTGGGCCAGCGCGGCGGCGAGCAGGCGATGCGCGCCGAGGTGCATCGGATCTTTTCCGAGCGCGGCCTCGCTCTGGGTGCGGACGGCGGCCCAGTCCTTCTTGCGATATGCGGCGACCGCCTTGTCATGAAACGGCCGGCCGTCGGCGTACGGAAAGTTGAAGCGCTTGATCTGATCGACGCCGAGCACCGGCATCGCGAGCGGCACCGCCGCCGCCGAGCCGGCGGCCCCCGCATCGTCCTTGCCCTTGGCAGGGGATGGCGACTTGTTCCCACAGGCGGCGATCGCGAGCGTCAGCGCGGCACTGAACATGATCCGTCGATGCATGGCGAGCCCCTGGATCTAACGCGATGTGGCAGGATGCGCCACATGAAGACCACGACCCTCCTGCTCGCCTTTGTGGTAGCCGCTGGCTGCAGCCATGACAAGCCCAAGGTCGCGCAGCCCACGACGCCCGAGGTCGCTACCAAGCCGGCCCCGCCGCCCGACAAGCCGGCACCGGCCGTCGACCAGGATACCCCGGTCAGCCCGGGCATCGCCATGGGCGGAGACATCGCAGCGACGTGCGGCATCAAGACCTCGGCGACGACCAAGGCGAACCCGCAGTTCGACTACGACAAGGACGAGCTGACGCCCGAGGATCGCGCGGTGCTCGATCAGCTCGCGACCTGCCTGACCAGCGGCGCGCTCAAGGGCAAGGCGATCTCGCTGATCGGCCGCGCCGA
>DATBBB010000189.1:0-8799 GCA_036271215.1 Kofleriaceae bacterium
AACGCTTTGGGCGTCGCGTCGCGCTCCAGCGGGTGCCTCGCGACAGACCGACGTGGCGGCGACGATGGTGCACGCGCGGCTTGGCGCGGCCTCCGATACGAACGCGACCCGGAAGGCGACCGCCGTCGATCTCGTGCAGAAGGTTACGCTACGCGTGCCGAAGCTGCTCGTGCAGCTCACCGATCCGCCGGCCGGCGTCGAGGTTCGGCTCGACGCGCGCACGATCGCGCTCAACACCCCGGTCGAAGTCGACTTCGGCGATTACACTGTCGTCGTCAAGGCCGAGGGGTTCGCAAACTTCAAGAACACCGTCCATATCGCCGACGAGGGCCGCACGACGACGCTGGTCATCACGCTGTTGCCCGAGCAGCCCGTCGCACCGTCGCCCGGGCCAGTCGCGACCGCAACCACCGAGGCGCCGCCACGCTCGCACCGCAAGCTGTACGCGATCGGCGCGCTCGCGACAGGCGGCGTCGCGGTCGCCACCGGGTTGGTGTTCGGTGGCCTCGCGCGCAGCGCGTGGCACGACGCGCAGGCCGTATGCGGCGGTACGACGTGCGGCACGCAGGCTGACCTCGATCGCGCGAACTCCCTGCGCAACACCGCGAACGGGCGCGCGACGATCTCGACAGTGCTCGTGATCGCCGGCAGCGCCGCCGCGATCACCGGCGTGGCGCTGTGGGTGACCGCACCGAGCGAGCACAGCGTTGCGGTGGCGGCTCACCCGACCGGCGATGGGGCCGCCGTCACGCTCTCGGGCCGGTTCTGAATTTCGCGGCTGGCCCGCGAAAGAGGGACGGGAACGTCCCCTGTAGATAGTTCAATCAGTGCGCGGCGCTCGGCTCGGCGCTGGGCACCGGCCTGGGCCGCTTGAGCAGCATCACCATGAAGAGGCCCAAGGCGATCGCGGTCATCGTCATCCGGAACCCGTCCTCGAACGACATCACCATCGCCTCGCGGGTCATCCGGCCGAACAGCGCCGCCGCCGGATCCATGCCGCGCTTGATCAGGGCGAACCACTGCTCCTGCGCCACCGGATCGTACGGCGAGATGTGCTCCGAGAGCACCGACGAGTGGGTGGCGATGCCGTCGGCGACGAGCTTGCCCATCCACGCGGTGCCGAGCGAGCCGCCGAGCTCGCGGGTCAGGTTGAACAGGCCCGTGGCGTTGCCGCGCTGCGCCGGTGACAGATCGGACAGCGCCGCGATGCTGGCCGGGACGAACACGAACACCAGGCCGAGCGAGCGGATCAGGTTGGGATACACCAGGTTCGCGAACCCGGCGTCGCTGGTCAGGTGCGCGGCGACCCACTGCGACACCGTGGTCACCGAGACCCCGAACACCAGCATGAGCCGCGGATCGACCTTGTTCGACATCTTGCCGATCAGCGGCATCAGGAAGATCTGCGACGCCCCGGCGAGCAGGAAGATCCGCCCGATGTCGAGCGCCTGGTAGCTCATGACCGCGCCGCAGTACAGCGAGAACAGGTAGCTCGCGCCGAACACGGCGAGCCCGAGCAAGAAGTTGAGCCCGGTGCCGGCGGCGTAACTGCGGTTCTTGAACACCCGCAGATCGACCACGGGGTTGGGGGTCTCGAGCTCGTGGACGATGAACGTGGTCAGCGCGATCGCGGCGACCGCGGCGAGCGCGAGGATCAGCGTGCTGTCGGTCCAGCCCTCGCGGTTGCCCTCCTCGAGCACGTACTGCAAGGACGCCATGCCGACCGCGAGCAGGCCGATGCCGACCGCGTCGATCCGGGCGGTGTCGGGCTTGAACCCGGGCTCCTCGAGCACGCGCGGGATCACGAACGCGACCGCGAGGCCGATCGGCACGTTGACCAGGAAGATCCAGTGCCAGCTCGCCCAGTTGATCATGTAGCCGCCGATCGTCGGCCCGAGCAGCGGGCCGGTGATCGCGCCGAGCCCGAACAGCGCGGCCGCCATGCCGTGCTGGGCCCGCGGGTAGCGCGCGAACAGGATCGCCTGCGAGGTCGGGATGATCGCGCCGCCGCCCATGCCCTGCAGGATGCGGAACATCACCAGCGACGGCAGGTTCCACGCCAGGCCGCACAGCGCGCTGGCGAACGTGAAGATCAGGACCGAGACCGAGAAGTAGCGGCGGAACCCGAACCGGCGCTGCAGCCAGCCGGTCATCGGGATCACCACGATGTTGGCCATCATGTAGCCGGTCGAGACCCAGCCGATCTGGTCGATCGGGGTCCCGAAGCTCGCCCGGATGTCGCTGAGCGCGACGTTGACGATCGAGATGTCGATCATCGCCATCAGTGCCGCCGCCATCACGACGATCGTGATCGCGGTCTTCGAGCCTTGGATGGTGGGAGCCTGCATGGCGCGGCCTCGATCAGCGGGTGTGGATCGTGACTTCGGCGCTCATCCCGGGGCGCAGCACCTGGCCGCGGCGGTCATCGAGCTTGACCTTGACCGGGATGCGCTGGGTGACCTTGATGAAGTTGCCGGTCGCGTTCTCCGGCGGCAGCAGCGAGAACCGCGAGCCGGTGCCGGCGGCGATGCTGTCGACGTGGCCGATGAGCTCGCCGCCGAACGTGTCGACCTCGACGTCGACCGCCTGGCCGGCCTTGACGTCGGACAGCTGGGTCTCCTTGAGGTTCGCGACCACCCAGGTATCGTCGAGATCGACGATCGCCATCAGCGCGCGTTCGGGCGACACCAGCTGGCCGGGCTCGACGTTGCGCTTGGTGACCGAGCCGGACAGCTCGGCGTGCAGCTTGGTGTACTCGAGCTCGAGCGCCGCGCGGTCGACCGCAGCCTGGTTCTGCTCGACCTTGGCCTGGGCGAGATCGACCTGGGCCTTGGCGGCCTCGACCTGCTCGTCGACGGTCTGCGCCGCGAGCAGCCGGCCGCGCGCCGAGACCTCGGTGCCCGAGGAGTTCGAGCGGTTGGCGAGCGCGCTCGCGAGCCGGGCCTGGGCCTGGGCCTGGGCGGCGTCGGCCTGGGTGTCGGCGGACACCCGCATGTCGATCTCGGACTGCGTGGTGGCGCCGGTGCTGCGCAGCCGCTCGGCGCGCTCGCGGTCGACCTTGGTCAGCTGCTTGCGCGACTCGGCGGCGGCGACGTCGGCCTTGGCCTGATCGATCATCGCCGCGGTGCTGCCGGTGAGCGCGGCGGCCTGCGAGATCGCACCCTGGGCGACGGTCAGGTTGGCCTGCGCGGTCTTCGCGGTCAGCGACAGCTGGATCTGGGCCTGGTGGAGCTGGCTGTTGGCCTGGTTCAGCTCGGCGCGCGCGTTGCGCAGCTTGACCTGCTGATCGCGGTCATCGAGCTCGACCAGCACATCGCCGACCTTGACCAGCTGGTTGTCGACGACCAGGACGCGCTTGACCTGGCCGGCGATCCGGGGGGCGACGCCGGAGGCGTGGGCCTCGACCTGGGCGTCATCGGTGGATTCCTTGCCCAGCCGGGTGAAGTAGATGACGGCGGCGACACCGCCGGCGATCGCCAGGAGGCTCGCCGCCACGAACGGGGCGCGCCGGCGCCTGGCCGGGGGCAACGGGGCCAGGGCGGTCGGCGCAGTGCCGATGCCAGAGCCAGAGCCAGAGGATGCGTCAGGTCCGGACTGCACCGTGGGGGCCTTGTCTTCGCGAATCGGGGTTACGGATGCCATGACGGTAGCGGTCCTGTTGCATGTGGAAGGCCACCATCTTCCGCCAGATCACGACCGGATCTCCACGGACTTTGCGGACATAGCCGCCGCGAGATGTCGGTTTCCCTGGCAAGGGTCCGCCGTGTTTCCGACAGAAATGACAGGCGGCGCCAGGGGCACGAATCGCGGCTGCCTTTAGTTTTTCACGCGCCGTTGCGCCGCGGCGGTGGCGGTGGCGGTCTTGCGCATCGTGATCGCATCGTCGACCTTGCTGATCTCCTTCAGCGTGCCCTCCATCTCACCACCGATCTCGCTGACCGCGTCGACGCCGAGGATGAGCTCGTCGATCTCCTGGCTCAGCTCCTCGCGCTCGGAGATCGCGACGACGTGCGACTCGAGGTAGCTGAACGACTTGTCGAGCGTGTCCAGCTTGACGCCGAGCAACCGATAGCTCGCCTCGATGCTCTGGTGCTGCTTGAGCCGCTTCTGCGCCAGCGCCAGGCCCTGCCGCAACCCGGCGGTGACCTCGGGGTTCTGCTCGTTGCGCAGCGCGCGCTCGGTGGACTCGAGGTCGCGACGCAGGTCGTTCTCGTCGTTCTCGGCGAGGTAATGACCGAGGCGCTGATGGGTGACGGCCATGTCGAGGAACGAGTGGAGCAGCTTGCCGAGCTTGTCCATCTCGCCCTGGATCAGCTGGGTCTCGAGGCTCGGGTTCTCCTTGGCGAGCGCCTGGATCCGCTCGGAGACCTGCTCGAGCTCGTTGAACCGCGTGAGGTACGCGGGCTCGAGCGCGCCGAGGCAGGCCTCGGCGTGCTGCTTGAGCCGCTGCTGGGCCTCGAGCCCTTCCTGGATCGCGACCCAGCGCTTGAACGGCGCGGTGTCGCTGCCGAGCGCGAGCCACAGCACCTCGACGCCGGCGCCGAGCAGGAGCGGGATCCACGTGAACGTCGCGATCGAGAACACGCCCGCCGCGCCGAGCAGGATGAAGTTGTACTGGTTCCAGAACGCGCGGTGGAACAGGCTCGGCTTCTTGCCCCCATCGGTCGCCATGCTTAGGCTGGAGGATAGCCGACTTGACCCCGTCGTGGGATGGGGGCAAAGATCCGGCGATTCAATCGGGAGGGGACGTTGAAACTCACGCCGTTTGCCAAGCTGCTCATCACGCTCATCGTCGTCGGCGCCGTCGGCGCGGGCGTTTATAGCCAGCGCGAGAAGCTGTTTCCGAAGAAGCCGCCGCAGGAGACCAAGGCGGTGCCCAAGACGCCGGACTTCAGCGGAAGCGCGACGCCGACGACGGCGCCCGCGCCGATCTCGGCGAAGCCGGGCTGCGCCGACAAGCCGGAGGTCCGGCTCTACCACTGGGCGTGGAACGCTCAGATGGGCCTCATGTATGCCACCGGCGGCAAGCAGGCCGCCGAAGGCAGCCTGATGTGCAAGCACGGCGTCAACTTGAAGCTGATTCGTGAGGACGACACCAACAACATGCAGGCGCAGCTCGTCACGTTCGCCGAGGCGCTGAACGGCGGCGAGAAGAACCCATCCAAGGGCGCGCACTTCATCATCATCATGGGCGACGGCGGTGCCCAGTTCTTCAAGGGGGTCAACGATCGGCTCGACAAGCTCGGCAAGGACTACGAGGTCGAGGTCGTCGGCTCGGCCGGCTACAGCCGCGGCGAGGACAAGCTGATGGGCCCGCAGGCGTGGAAGGATAACCCCCAGGCGGCGCGCGGCTCGCTCGTGGCCGGGGTGCTCCGCGACGGCGACTGGAACATCGCGATGAAGTGGCTCGGGGACAACAACATCCCGAACAACCCCGACGAGGCGAACTACGACCCCGACGCGATGAACTGGGTCAACGCCTCCGACTACCTCGACGCCGCGACGAAGTACGCCACCGGGTTCTGCGTCGACATGAAGAACAAGAAGACCGGCGCGAAGGAGAACCACTGCGTGCAGGGCGTCGTGACGTGGACGCCGGGCGACGTCAACGCCGCCGAGCAGAAGGGCGGCCTGGTCTCGATCGTGTCGACCAAGCAGTACCGGTCGCAGATGCCGGCCGTGATCATCGGCAGCAAGAAGTGGATCAACGGAAACCGCGACACCGTCAAGGGCATGCTCGCCGCGATCTTCGAGGGCGCCGACGCGGTCAAGGACGAGGCCAACCTCCACAAGGCGGCCGCGGTCAGCGCCGTGGCCTACAACGAGAAGGACGGCGACTACTGGTTCAAGTACTTCAGCCCCCAGATCGTGAAGGACAAGACCGGCGTGCCGGTCGATCTCGGCGGCTCTGCGGTCTCGAACCTCGCCGACAACCTCGAGCTGTTCGGGCTCGCGCCTGGTTCGACGAACCTGTTCGCGGCGACCTACACCACGTTCGGCAACATCGTGAAGCTCATGTACCCCGATCTCGTCCCGAACTACCCGCCGGTCGACCAGATCTCGGACGTGTCGTTCGTCAAGGAGCTCAACACCACCGCGCCGGCGCCGACCAAGCCCGACCTCGCGACGTTCGAAAAATCGACCAAGCCGGCCGCGATCGTCGTGTCCAAGAAGAACTGGGACATCAAGTTCGACTCGGGCAAGGCGACGTTCACCGCCGAAGCCGAGGACACGCTCAAGAAGCTGCTCAACGACCTGGTGATCGCCGGCGGCACGACGGTCGAGATCCACGGCCACACCGACAACGCGGGCAACGCCGACGCCAACATGAAGCTCAGCGAGGACCGCGCGTTCGCGGTCAAGACCTGGCTCGAGAAGCAATCGCCGTCGAACTTCCCCGACGGACGGGTTCGGATCTTCGCGCACGGCCAGACCAACCCGGTCACGTCGAACTCGACCGCGGACGGCAAGGCGAAGAACCGCCGGGTCGAGATCGTCCTGGGCTCGACGGATCGCAGTTGAGCGCATCGTCATCGCTGAAGAACGCGTTCTTGCCCAACCGCTCGGTCGATCGCACGATCGCGCTGGGGCTGGTGGCGTTCTGGCTCGCGATGGCGATGGTCGCGTGGGTCGCGTCGCCGTTCAAGACGCTGCCTGGGCCGGGCGAGGTCTGGGACGCGCTCGGCGGGCTGTGGATGCAGAGCGGCCTGGCGCAGGAGCTGTTCACGACGCTCAAGCTGATCGGCCACGCGCTGGTGCTCACCGTGGTGATCTCGATGGCGCTGTCGTACGCGACCATCGTCCCGGTGTTCCGGCCGCTGGTCGAGGGCATCTCGAAGCTGCGGTTCCTCGGGCTCGGCTCGGGCCTGGTCGTGCCGTTCACGCTCATCACCGGCGGCGGCTACGACCTCAAGGTCGATCTGCTCACGTTCGGCATGACGACGTACTTCGTCACCGCGATGGCGCGCGTCGTGGTCGATATCCCGCGCGAGAACTTCGATCACCTGCGCGCGCTCGGCGCGAGCGAGCTCCGGATCCTGTGGGAGGTCGTGATCCTCGGGACGCTCGACAAGGCGCTGGATGTCTTGCGCCAGAACGTCGCGATGGGCTGGGCGATGATCACGATGGTCGAGAACATCTCGCGCGCCGAGGGCGGCGTCGGCGCGCTGATCGCGAACGAGAGCAAGCATTTTCGGCTCGCCGAGGTCTACGCGATCATGATCGTGATCCTGGTCATCGGGCTCGTGCTCGACTACGCGGCGGGCGCGCTGACGCGCGTGCTGTGCCCGTACAGCGAGCTCGACAGGATGCGGGCGTGATGGTGGCCAACGAGGTCCTGTTCCGCGCGAAGGATGTCTCGCTGCGGCTCGGCGGCAACTTGATCCTGGAGAAGCTCGGGTTCGAGATCATCGATCGCGTGCGGCCCGACAAGATCACCGGCCAGATCGTCGCGCTGCTCGGGCCGTCCGGCGTCGGCAAGACCCAGCTGCTCCGGCTGCTCGCGGGGCTGAGCGAGCCGACGAGCGGCACGATCACCGGGCTCCACGACCAGCCGATGCCGGCGGGCAGCGTCGGGGTCGTGTTCCAGAACTACATCCTGCTCCGCCACCGCACCGTGCTCGGCAACCTCGTTACCGCGGGCGTGATGAACGGGATGCCGCGGACCGAGGCGCGGGACAAGGCGGCGCAGCTGCTCGCGCGGTTCGGCCTCGCCGAGCGCGCCGGGTTCTACCCGGTCCAGCTGTCCGGCGGCCAGCGCCAGCGGGTCGCGATCGCGCAGCAGCTCGTCAAGCAGAAGATGCTCCTGCTCATGGACGAGCCATTCTCGGGCCTCGACCCCGCCGCGCTCGACGAGGTGATGAAGCTGCTGGTCCAGGTCCGCGACATGCACGAGCTCAACACGATCGTGATCGTCACGCACGACATCCGCGCCGCGCTCAAGGTCGCCGACACCGTGTTCATGCTCGGCCGCGACCGCGCCACCGACGGCAAGGTCGCGTCGGGCGCGCACATCAAGGAGACCGTCGATCTCGTCGCGCTCGGGCTGGCCTATCGCGACGACCTCGAGACCGAGCCGAAGTTCGTCGAGCTCGAGAATCGCTTGAAGGCCGCGTTTACCAAACTCTAGGCAAACTCTAGGCAAACTCTAGGCAAACTCTAGTCAACTCCAGGAGCACGCATGGGAAAGATCGCCGATCAAGTCCACACCAAGTTCAAGCTGTTCACCGGCTCGCTCGACTCCGCCGGCCACATCGGCGGGCTCGCCGATCAAATCGCCGCGTGGGCCAAGACCGCGAAGGTCGCGCCGAAGAGCATCGGCATCGAGTTCCTCGAGAAGTCGAAGCAGCTGATCCTCTCGGTCGGCTACCGCGACGACGAGCCGGCCTACGGTATCAAGCTCGCGTCGGTGCAGGTCGGTCCGCTCGGCAAGCTCGATGCCGCCGACCTCGGCAAGCTCGAGACCGCGATGGGTGAGGCCGCCGCGCTCACCCAGCAGCTGATCTGCCACGAGCTCTACGTCACCGACGACGACGTGCTGTTCGTCGTCACCATGGCGCACGACTAGCGCTAGGAGTCCGTATGGCATACGGACTCCGTCGCCTCGATCGCCTCGCGAAACGCTCGGCTATACGGACCCGGACGCGCTCGCATGCTCGCGCTAGCGCCAATGCCACTCACTTAGCGCGGGACCTCGACGAGGACTTCGCGGGCCGCTTGCGCGCGTAGTTGCTCATCTTGAGCTTGACCGCTCGTGGAAAGACTCGTTCGGTGCGCCGGTCGGGCAAGACGAAGACCCTG
>DATBBB010000190.1:0-14848 GCA_036271215.1 Kofleriaceae bacterium
CCGCGAGCTCCGGCCGCACCGGCGCCCCGGCGAGCTCGTCGAGCCCCCCGGCGAGCGTCACCAGGTGGCCCGCGAGGTTGCCGCTGTCGACGGTCGAGATGTAGATCGGCTGCAGCGGCTCGAGCGTGGTGGTGTCGTACCAGTTGTAGAAGTGGCTGCGGTAGCGCTGCATGCGGTCGAGCGTGGCGAGCGTGCGGGTCGTGTGCGCGATCAGCTCGCCGGCCGGCAGCCAGCCGAAGTCGTACGCCGCGAGGCTGGCCAGCAGCGACAGCCCGATGTTGGTCGGCGACGTGCGGTGCGCGGCGCCGCGCGGCGGATCCTCCTGCACGTTGTCGGGCGGCAGGAAGTGATCGCCGGCGGTGACGTGGACCTCGAAGAACCGCCAGGTCCGGCGCGCGACCAGGCGCAGGAACGTGCGCTGCGCGGCGGTGAGCCGCGGCCCGCGGGCGGCGATCGGCAGGCTCGACCACCACGACCACACCGGCGCGATCACCCACAGCGCGAGCACCGGCGCGGCCGCGAGCAGCTCGCCCGGCGCGAGCCAGATCGCGGCGCCCGCCGCCAGCGCGGGGCCGATCCACATCGCCGCCAGCGCCGCTCCGAGCCCGACGCGCGAGGTGCGCTGGGCGTCGCTCGCCGTGCGCCACTCGAGCAGCTTGCGGCGCGTGATCATCACGCGGAGCGCGGCGCGGCCGACCGCGTCGAGTGCCTGGAGCGCGTCGTACGGCAGGCACGCCAGCCGGAACCCGTCGCGCGCGAGCTGGCGCACGAAGCCGCCGAGCACCTCGCGGCCGTGCGCGCCGGCGGCCTCGGCGGCCCGCGCGTCCGGTGCCCGGGGCAGCGCGGCGAGCGCGGCGAGCGCGCCCGGGATCGCGATGATCGCGAGCACCGCGAGCGTGGCGAACCACGCTGCACCCGACAGCCAGCCGATCGCGAGCAGCGCGACCAGCACCAGCGGGGTCACGCTGCGCCGCAGGTTGTCGAACACCTTCCAGCGCGACAGCCCGGACAGCGGGTTGGTGATCCGCGCGCGGTGGCCGGGGACGCGCGGCAGGAGCCACGCCATGATCTGCCAGTCGCCGCGGGTCCAGCGGTGGCGGCGGGCGAGCTCGGCGGCGTGGCTCGACGGGTAATCCTCGAGCAGCAGCACGTCGCTGACCATGCCGGCGCGCGCGTAGCCGCCCTCGAGCAGGTCGTGGCTCAGCACCCGGTTGTCGGGCAGCCGGCCGCCGACCGCGCGCTGCACGGCGTCGACGTCGTAGATCCCCTTGCCGATGAACGAGCCCTCGCCGAACACGTCCTGGTAGACGTCGGACACCGCCCACGCGTACGGATCGATGCCGGCCTGGCCGCCGAACATCCGGGCGAACCGCGACCGCGCGATGCTCGCCATGGTCACCCCGACCCGCGGCTGCAGGATGCCGTAGCCCTCGGTGATCCGGCCGCGCGCGTCGTCGAACCGCGGCCGGTTGAGCGGGTGGGCGAGCGTGGCGGCGAGCCGGCCGGCCGCGTCGCGCGGCAGCCCGGTGTCGGCGTCGAGCGCGATCACGTACTTCACGTCCGCGAGCCGGGCGACCGGGCCGACCACGGTGGCGAACAGCGCGAGCTCGCCGCGCAGCGCGAGGTTCAGCTGCTCGAGCTTGCCGCGCTTGCGCTCCCACCCCATCCACACCCGCTCGCGCGGGTTCCACCGCCGGGCGCGGTGCAGGAGGAACACGCCGCCGTGGCCCGGGTACTTCGCGTCGAGCGCGGCGATCGCCGCCGCGGCGTGCGCGACCAGCGCGGCGTCGCCCGGCGTGGTCTCGGCCGGGGCGTCGCGCAGGTCGCTGATCAGCGCGAACCCGAGGTTGGGATCGCGGTTCGCGAGCAGCCGGACCTCGAGCGCCTCGACCAGATGGTCGATCTCGGCCGCGTCGGTCAGCAGCACGGGCACGGCGACCAGCGTGCGGTGGTCCGCCGGGATGCCGTGCGCGAACTCGAGCCGCGGCAGGATCCGCGGCGCGACCATCCGGGTCGCCGCCCAGTGCACCACCGCGATCGCCAGATCGCCGGCGCAGATCGCGAGCAGCGCCGCCCACGCGGCGGTCGGCGCGATCGGCGAGGCCGCCAGCAGCGCGAGCGTGGTGAGCGCGGTCGCGGTGAGGATCGCGCCGCCGTAGAGCGCGGTGCGCAGCGCGGCCGACGCGGCGCGGGCGCGCTGGCCGAGCGAGCGCCGCATCGCCACCGCGCGCTCGAGCTCGCGCCGGCCGTGCGCGATCAGGAAGTAGCCGACGTGCGCAGCGCGGCCGGTGCGCTCGCCGGTGAGCCGGATCGCGGCGCGCGCGATGTCGTCCTCCGAGCCCGGGCTGCGCCGCGCGATCGCCTCGATCACGTGGCGGTAGCGATCGCGGGTCGCGAAGTCCATCGCCGGGTACGTCGGATCGCCGCGCAGGGTGTGCTCGACGACGCTCATCGCCTCGACGAAGTCGCGCCAGTCGGTGGCGCCGAGGAACCGCAGGCTGCCGATGCTGTTGCCGATCGAGACCTGATCGGCGGCCTGGCTCTGGGTCGCCAGCTCGAACACGTGCTCGACGGTCTGGCCGAGCTCGGCGAGCCGCTGCTCGAGCCACGCCATCGGGAACGTCAGCGCCGAGCCCTGGGCCTGGATCCGGGTGGCGAGCTCGGCGACGAACGCGTGGGTCAGCGGCGGATCGGCCGCGACCAGCTCGGCGAGCACGAGCACCACGTCGGTCGCGTTGCCGGCGGCCGCGGCCAGCATCTTGCCGACCCAGTCCGACGCGGCCTCGCGATCGTGGCGGCCCTCGGTGATCGCCAGCGCGACCCGGCGCAGGTTCTCGATCAGCGCGAGCCGCAGCATGATCGGGATCGCCCACAGCTCGCCGAGCCGCAGCGGCTGGATCGCCTGGTACGCCGCGATGAACGCGCGCAGCGCCTCGGCGTCGACCCGGCCGTGCGCGTGCGAGATCAGCTCGAGCGCGAGGTGATAGACCCGCGGCGTCCCCGGCACCGGCGCGTTGACCAGCCACGGTAGCTCGCGGCTGTAGGCGCGCGGCAGGTGGCGGCGCGCGGTGCGGATCTGGTCCTCGATCAGGTGGTAGTTGTCGAGGAACCACTCCGCCGCCGGCGTGATCTGCCGGCCGCGCCGCACGGCGTCGCTGACCAGGGTGTAGGCGGCGCGCAGCGCGACCTCGTTGTCGCCCAGCCGCGCCAGCAGCCCGTCGTTGCGGGCGGGCGCGGTCGCCAGCTCGTGCCAGCCGGCGAGCGTGCGCGCGTGGCGCTCGAGCTGGCCGACGCTGAACAGCTCGGCGCGCAGCGGCGATTCGCTGGCCCGTGGCGCGGAATCGTCGGCCCGGCCACCCGCCCGGCCACCCGATGGCGGTGGCCGCGAGCGACGGACGGGTGATGGTTCGAGGGGACGCTGCGTGAACCCCTATACCACCGCCGCGCCGATCAACCAGGGCGCGCCTGCCACTTTGACTCGGCCCGAGCCGAGCCGAGTCGAGCCGAGCCGAGCCGAATGCGAGCATGCGCGTCGGGTCGCGGCTCGCGCACAGCTCGCCGGCAGGCCCCGGGCGCGCCGGGGTTACGCTATGCTCAACGCCATGTGGATCGCGCTCCTGGCGGGTACCGTCATCGCTGTCGTCGCGGCGGTGCTCGCGAAGCGCACGGCGGCGGCCGAGCAGGCGCGGCTCGCGCGCCGCGCGGTCGACGACGCCACCGCCGAGGCCGCGGCGCAGATCCAGGCCGCCCGGCTCGAGGCCGGTGCCCGCGAGCGCGCGATCGAGACCGCGGCCCGCGCCGAGGCGCTCGATGCCCGGGCCGCCGCCGACGAGGCGCTCGAGCGCACCGAGACCGCCGTGGAGCGCCGCGCCGGCGAGCTGAGCCGCGCCCAGGCCGAGCTCGATGCGCAGCGCGACGCGATCGAGCAGCTCGACGCGCAGATCGCCGCGACCCAGCGCGACGTCCAGTCGCGGCGCGACCGCGCCCAGGGCGTCGAGCGCGATGCCGAGCGCAAGCTGGCGAGCGCGCGCAGCGAGCTCGAGGCCCGCGCCGGGGTCCGCGGCGGCGAGCTGATCGCGCAGCTGTCGCAGGCGTGGCTCGACGAGGCGCGGGCCCGCGCGGCGGCGGCGGTCCGCGCGATCGACGCCACCGCGGCGGATCCGGCGCACGACCGCGAGGCGAGCCGGGTGATGGAGATCGCCGCGACGCGCTACCAGCACCACTACCTGACCGAGCGCTCGGCCTCGAACCTACGGATCGGCGCCGACCTGGTCGCCGTGCTGCTCGATCAGGGCGCCGCGCTGCACGGCGCGCTCGAGCGGGTGTCCGGCGTGCAGCTGCAGGTCAACGACGACAAGGACGCGATCCGGCTCGACGGGCTCGACGGCGTGGGCAAGGAGATGGTGCGGCGCGCGATCAACAAGCTGATCAAGAAGCCGGAGTCGATCGACGACGCCCGCAAGGATCCGGACGGCTGGGCGACGCGCGGTCGCGAGCACCTGAACCAGGAGATCCGCGCGCTCGGCAAGCGCGCGTTCCAGACCCTGGGGATCCAGAAGGCGCACCCCGAGATCGTCGAGCTGGTCGGCGCGCTCAACTTCCGCACCAGCTACACCCAGAACCAGTGGTGGCACGCGGTCGAGGCGTCGTACCTCGCCGGGATGATGGCGGCCGAGCTCGGGCTCGACGAGAAGCTGGCGCGCCGCGCGACCTTGATGCACGACATCGGCAAGGCGCTGACCCACAAGATCGAGGGCTCGCACGCGGTGATCGGCGCCGACATCGCGCGCCGGCTCGGTGAGCCGGAGCTGGTCGCCAACGCGATCGGCGCACACCACGCCGACGAGCCGTGCAACTCGGTGTACGCGTACCTGGTCGCGGCGTCGGACGCGATGAGCGGCGCCCGGCCGGGCGCGCGCCGCGAGCTCGCCGAGGGCTTCACCGCGAAGATCGAGGATCTCGAGCGGATCGGCCTGTCGCGCCGCGGCGTGGCATTCGCGCACGCGGTCCACGGCGGCCGCGAGCTGCGGGTCTACGTCCGGGAGCGCGACGTCGACGATCTCACCGTGGTCGAGATGTCGACCGACATCGCCAACCAGATCGCCGAGGAGATGACGTTCCCCGGTCAGATCAAGGTGACCGTGATCCGCGCGTTCGAGGCGACCGCGACCGCGAACTGAGTCAGCGGCGCCCAAGAGCGGCGAACGAAGGTTCGAATGCTCTCGAGTGCGAGCACGCCACAGCGCGCACCGCGCTGTGCGCCGACGTACCAGGGCTCGGGGCCGGCACGGATGACTCCCGCGCACCAGACCGCCGCACACCTAGTAAAAACGCGCGAGATCGCGTGCGCCACCAGGTGGGACGTCACCGCGCCGGAGGCATACGCGATGCATTGCCAGGGGCTCCCCCCACCAAGGAGATTCCATGGCCAATCACTACCAGAACGGCGGACGCAACGTGGCCGTCCCCGATGAGAACCGCCCGAGCTGGCGCCCCCAGGATCAGTCGACCTCGAGCCACCGCACGCGCGGCAACGAGGACGACCACGACTACCGGTCGTGGCGCGAGCGCAACTACCGCGGTGACGACGATCGCCAGGCGATGGAGCGCGATCCGCGGCGCTGGGAAGGCAGCCGCGGCTCGGAGGTCGGCTCCGGCTACGGCTCCGGATATGATGAGGATCGCGACGTCGGCCGCGCGACCGAGCGCTATGGCCAGGGCCAGAGCGGCTACAGCGCCGGGCGCTACGGCGACGATCGCGCGCAGCAGGGCGGCATGCAGAACCGCAACGATATGTGGTCGCCGTCGCCCGGCAGCTTCGAGGATCGACACTACGACGCCGGCACCGATGATCGGTTCACCGGCCGCGGTGGCTCCGCCTACAGCAGCGATCGCAGCGACCGGGGCTACGACCCCGAGCGCTACGGCGCGCAGGGCGGCTACGGCGGCGGCCGCGGCTTCGAGTCCGAGCGTGGCTATGATCCGCGCGGCTACGGCCGGGGCGGCTACGAGCCGCGGTTCGTCAGCCAGCGCGGCAGCCAAGGCGGCGTCGATCAACGCGGCTATCGCCAAGGTGGCGGCGACCGCAGCTTCGATCAGAGCTACGATCGTAGCTTCGATCGCGGCGGCGGCTTCGATCGCGGCGGCGGCAGCGCGGGCTATGACCCGCGGGTCGGCCGCATGGCCGGCTACGATCAGCGCATGGGCTACCATGGCGGCGACGGCAACCCCGGCACGCAACGCATGGGCTACGAGGGGACGTCGGGCGGCCAGGGCCGCCACGACGCCAGCTGGTCACCGTCGCAGCAGTACGGCAACGACGCGCACATGCACCGTGGCATCGGCCCGCATCGCGGCAAGGGGCCGCAGGGCTACCAGCGCTCCGACGACCGGATCCGCGAGATGGTGTGCGAGGCGCTCGCCGACGACGATCAGATCGACGCCTCGCAGATCCAGGTCACGGTCAAGGACGGCGAGGTCACGCTGTCGGGGACCGTCGAGAACCGCCGCGTCAAGCGCGAGGCCGAGGACTGCGTCTCGAGCGTGCCGGGCGTGCGCGACGTCCAGCTCCAGCTCCGGGTTCGCGACGAGCAGTCGCAGCGCACGGGCCAGAGCGGAAGCCAGAGCATGGGGACCACGGGCCAGAGCATGACCGGCACCCAGCACGGCACGGGGCAATCCGGGTCGTCCGGCAGCGCGGCATCGAACGTCAGCCTGCGGGACAACTCGTCCGGCACGAGCGCGGTCGGAAAGCAGGAGTCCAAGACCGAGCTCGAGAACGGCACGCAGGACAAGAAGCACCGCGCCTGAGACACACCGAAGCCAAGATGACTGACCATGCCCGTGTTCGCGGGCTCGGTCGGCCAGGCAGAGCGAGTGATGGCGCTCTGCCTGGTTTTTTTATGGGCACCGGATCTGCACTGAGTCGTCTCGCCATGCGTGATTACGAAGACCAAGATCCGAAGAAGCCCCAGCCGGTCCGTAGCGCCAAGAAGGGCTCCAATGGGTTGGAGACCGCTGAAGCGACGCCGTGGCGTATGACGCGCAAGGACATCGACGCCGACCGTCATCGCCACGTCGTGTAGCGAACCGGAACTGTGCAAGAAAGCCTCACCGCGCACGGTTTGGTGCGCTCGGCGTAACCCCAACGTGAAGGTTAGGGTTGGACTTGACAGGGTACCCCTAAGCCAGCATAGTCCGGTCAGACGAGCTAAACCTTACGTACGCGTTAGGTTGAGATCCAAATGACCAAGGACGACTCCAAATTGATGCGGGTGGGCGAGCTGGCCAAGGCGGTCGGCAAGACCGTGCGGGCGATGCATCTCTATGAAGAGCTCGGCCTGCTCGAGCCGCGGTCGCGATCGGATGGCGGGTTCCGGATGTACGGGCCCGATGCGATCGATCGCATCCACTGGATCGTGAAGCTGCAGGCGATCGGGTTCACGCTCGCCGAGATCCAGGGCTTTGTCGGTGACTTCGAAGGCGCCGACTCGGGCCGCGAGGCGACCGCCCGGGTCCGCGCGCTGTTCACCGAGAAGCAGTCGCAGATCCGCGACCAGATCATCCAGCTGCAGGTGATCGAGAACGATCTGAGCGAGGCGCTCGCGTACCTCGACTCCTGTCAGACCTGCTCCGACGACTATGCGCCGCGCGCGTGCGGCGAGTGCGATCATCACGGGCATCAGAAGGGTGAAGCTCCTCCGCTGTTCGCCGGGCTGTCGCGCCGGCCGTCGCCCGGGTGCGACGACCACGCGGCCAAGGACCAGGCCCCCAAGGACAAGGACTTCGATGTCCCCGTCACCGTTCTCTTTCGAGAAGGAAACAATTAATGGCTGTACAGGCTGACATCCAGGCCTCCTCGCAGAGGCCGGTCGTGATCCCGGTGCCCCAGGGCGTGGCGCTGCCGATCTTCATGGATAACCACTCGACGTCCGCGGTGGACCTCCGGGTCGTCCAGGCGATGCTGCCGTTCTTCACCCAGCACTACGGCAACGCGGCGAGCCGCAACCACTCGTTCGGCTGGACCGCCGAGGCCGCGGTCGATCATGCGCGCGCCCAGATCGCCGCGCTGCTCGGCGGCGATGCCAAGGAGATCGTGTGGACGTCGGGCGCGACCGAGGCCAACAACCTCGCGATCAAGGGCGCGGCGTCGTTCCTGCGCAAGCAGGGCAACCACATCATCACCGTCGAGACCGAGCACAAGAGCGTGCTCGATACCTGCAAGCGGCTGCAGCGCGAGGGCTTCGAGGTCACGTACCTCACGCCGGCCAAGGACGGCCTGGTCAGCCCCGAGCAGGTGACCGCGGCGATGACCGACAAGACGATCCTCGTCACGATCATGTACGCCAACAACGAGATCGGCGTGATCCAGCCGATCGAGGCGATCGGCGCGGCGATCAAGGCCAAGAACCCCAAGACCTTGTTCCACTCCGACGCGGTGCAGGCGTTCGGCAAGGTCCCGCTCGACGTGGAGAAGGCCAGGCTCGACCTCGCGTCGGTCACCGCGCACAAGCTGTACGGCCCCAAGGGCATCGGCGCGCTGTGGGTGCGCCGCAAGCCGCGGGTCCGGATCGATCCGATCATCGACGGCGGCGGTCACGAGCGCGGCATGCGGTCGGGCACGCTCCCGGTGCCGATGATCGTCGGGTTCGGCAAGGCCGCCGAGCTCGCCCGCGAGGAGATGGCCGACGAGGCGATCCGGCTGCGCGCGCTGCGCGACCGGCTGTACCGGGGCCTGACGGCGCGGCTGACCGAGACCTACGTCAACGGCTCGCTCGAGCACCGGCTGCCCGGCAACCTGAACATCTCGTTCGCGTTCGTCGAGGGCGAGTCGCTGCTGATGGCGCTCAAGGACGTCGCGGTGTCGTCGGGCTCGGCGTGCACCTCGGCGTCGCTCGAGCCCAGCTACGTGCTGCGCGCGCTCGGGGTCGGCGACGAGCTGGCCCACACCTCGATCCGGTTCGGGATCGGCCGGTTCAACACCGAGGCCGAGATCGACTACGTGGTCGAGCTCGTGGTGGCCAGCGTCGAGCGCCTGCGCTCGCTCTCTCCGCTCTGGGAGATGCACCTCGACGGCATCGACATCAATTCCATCCAGTGGACTCCGCACTGAGCTAGAGCGGCGCTTCTCCTTCGTTTCTCATCGAGTCCAGATAAGAAGAACCCCCATGGCGTATTCAGACAAGGTCATCGAGCACTACGAGAACCCCCGCAACGTCGGGACGTTCAAGACCCAGGCAGAGGTCGACGCGAGCGAGATCGGCACGGGCCTGGTCGGCGCGCCGGCCTGCGGCGATGTCATGCGGCTCGAGATCCGGGTCAAGGACGGCATGATCGCCGACGCGAAGTTCAAGACGTTCGGCTGTGGCTCGGCGATCGCGTCGTCATCGCTCGCGACCGAGATGATCAAGGGCATGACGCTCGACCAGGCCGCCCAGATCAAGAACACCCAGATCGTGGAAGAGCTCAATCTTCCGCCGGTCAAGATCCACTGCTCGGTGCTCGCCGAGGATGCGATCAAGGCCGCGATCGAGGACTACAAGAAGAAGCACGCGTGAGTTGATGGAGTCCAGCATGAGTACAACGGCTCCCCAGACCTCGCCGGGCCCAGCCCCGGCGGCCTCGGGCTCGGCGGCTCCGTCGAGCGGTCCGTCGAAGCGCGAGATCGAGATCACCGCCGCGGCGGCGGACGAGATCGCCAAGCAGCGCACCAAGCGCGGCACGCCCGACGCCACGATCCGGATCGGCGTGCGCGGCGGCGGCTGCACCGGCTTCACCTACGTGTTCGAGTGGGCCGAGCAGCTCCGCCCGACCGACAAGGTGTTCTCGGGCCACGGCGTGTCGATCGTCGTCGATCCGAAGAGCCTGGTGTACCTCGGCGGGATGCAGCTCGACTTCGTGCGCGGCATGATGGGCCACGGCTTCAAGTTCAATAACCCGAACGCCAAGGGCTCGTGCGGCTGTGGCGAATCCGTCCAGTTCTAGCGCGAGCCGGGCCGCCCACGCGGGCGACGATCCGTTCGCGCTGCTCGGGCTCGCCCCGGCGTTCGAGGTCGATCTCGCGGCGCTCGAGCGCGCGTTCTTCGAGCGCAGCAAGGCCACGCACCCCGACCGGGTCGCCGGTGGGTCCGCCGCCGAGCGGGTGGCGGCGCTGTCGAGGTCGCGCGCGCTCAACGATGCCTACCAGCTGATCAAGAAGCCGGTGGCGCGGGCCGAGTACCTGCTCGTGCGCGCCGGGGTGACGATCGGCGACAACGAGCAGCTCGATCCGACGTTCCTGATGGCGATCCTCGAGCTCCGCGAGGAGCTGGCCGAGGCGCGCGTCGCCGGGAACACCGCGCGGGTCGCCGAGCTGGCCGGCGCGATGCGGGCGCGGCGGACCGAGGCGCTCGACGCGTTGCCCGCGCTGTTTGCATCCCATGACCTCGCAGCGATCAAGCATCGTCTGATCTCGCTGCGCTACATCCATCGCTACCTCGAAGAGTGCGACGCCGCGCTTGACGAGGACTGATCGAGAGTCGAGAACACGCCGATGTTGATGCAGATCGCAGAGCCTGGAGAATCGAAGATCAAGGACGCGTGCAAGCCGCGCGTCGTGGGCATCGATCTCGGGACGACCAACAGCCTGGTCGCGCACGTCGCCGACGCGGCGCCGGCGGTGATCGGTGGCGACGGCGGTGCGCTGGTGCCGTCGGTCGTGCACTACGCAGCGGACGGCGGCGTGATCGTCGGCCGCGCCGCCCAGGCCCACGCGGCGGACGCGCCGCACGACACGATCGCGTCGGTCAAGCGGCTGATCGGCCGCGGCGCGCGCGACCTGGCGCCGGTGCGCGCGATGCTGCCGTACGAGCTCGAGGGCGATGACCGCGCGGTCCGGCTGCGGGTCGCCGGCGGCCGCAAGGTGTCGCCGGTCGAGGTCTCGGCCGAGATCCTGCGCGAGCTCAAGGCGCGGGCCGAGGCCGCGCTCGGCGGGCCGATCGAGGGCGTGGTGATCACCGTGCCGGCCTACTTCGACGACGCGCAGCGCCAGGCCACCCGCGATGCCGGCCGGCTCGCCGGGCTCGAGGTCCTGCGGCTGGTCGCCGAGCCGACCGCGGCGGCGCTGGCTTACGGGCTCGATCGCGGCGCGGCCGGGACCTACGCCGTGTTCGACCTCGGCGGCGGCACGTTCGACGTCTCGATCCTCAAGCTGGTCGACGGCGTGTTCGAGGTCAAGGCGACCGGCGGCGACTCCGCGCTCGGCGGCGACGACCTCGATCGGCTGATCGCGATGAAGCTGGTGCCCGGGATCGGCGAGCTCGATCGCGCGACGATCGGCGCGGCGGTCGCCGAGGCCCGCCGGGTGAAAGAAGCGCTGACCGACGCCCCCGAGGCGGTCTACTGGCTCGATCGGGAAGCTCCCCTCCGGACAGAAGCGCGCGACGCGACGCGCGGAGGGGTGAATCGGCCGGCTTCGCCGGACGAGAGGGGGCGGGAAGGCCCCCTCCGGATCGAAGCGCGGCTGACGCGCGACGACCTCGTCAAGATCGCGCAGCCGCTGCTCGACCGCTGTGGCAAGGCGTGCCGCCGGGTGCTCAAGGACGCCGAGCTCGACAACGCGCAGCTCGACGGCGTGATCCTGGTCGGCGGCTCGACCCGCTCGCCGGTGGTGCATGACTACGTCGCCCGGCTGTTCGAGCGCGCGCCGCTGCGCGACCTCGATCCCGAGCAGGTCGTGGCGCTCGGCGCCGCGGTCCAGGCCGATGTGCTCGCCGGCGGCCAGCACAACGTCACCTTGCTCGACGTCGTGCCGCTGTCGCTCGGCATCGAGATGATGGGCGGCGTGGTCGAGAAGCTGATCCACCGCAACACCACGATCCCGACCGGCGCGACCCAGACGTTCACGACCTACGCCGACAACCAGACCGGGTTCGACATCCACATCGTGCAGGGCGAGCGCGAGACGGTCGACACCTGCCGGTCGCTCGCGCGGTTCACCCTGCGCGGCGTGCCGCCGATGATCGCCGGCATGGGCCGGGTCGAGATCACGTTCCTGATCGACGCCGACGGCCTGCTCAAGGTCATGGCCAAGGAGCTGACCACCGGCGCGGAGTCCTCGATCGAGGTCGTACCGAGCTACGGGCTGTCCGACGAGGAGGTCGAGCAGATGCTGATCGACTCGTTCGAGCACGCCGAGGACGACCTGGCGCGCCGCAACCTCGCGATCGAGCGCGTCGAGGCCGAGCGGATCCTGGCCGCGACCCGCGCGGCGTTCGTCAGCGACGCGGCGCTGCTGGCCGACGAGGTCCGCGCGGCGGGCGAGGCCGCGATCGCCGAGCTCGAGGCCGCGATCGCCGGCGGTGACTACCTCGCGGTCCGCGCCAGGATCGAGGCGCTCGACGTCGCGACCAAGCCGTTCGCCCAGCTGCGGATGAACCGCGCGATCGCGGCGCAGCTCCACGGCGTGTCGCTCGAAGACGCGGCGCGAAAGGTCGGGGCGTGATGCCCAAGGTCACGTTTCAGAACCCGATCGGCCTGGGCTCGACCGGCCCGTTGACCGTCGAGTGCAAGCCGGGGATCTCGATCCTCGACGCGGCCGAGGCCTGCGGCGCGCGGGTCGGCCACGCCTGCGGCGGCAACCTCGCGTGCTCGACCTGCCACGTCTGGGTCCACCGCGGCCTCGACTCGCTGCCCGAGGTCACCGACAAGGAGAACGACATCATGGACAAGGCGTTCGATGTCCGCCCCGAGTCGCGGCTCGGCTGCCAGGCCAAGCTCGCCGGCGACGACCTCGTCGTCGAGATCACCCAGGAGAGCCTGCAGGCCTGGCTCGACGAGAACCCCGACGAGCGCAAGAAGGCGCGCGGCGCCGGCTGACGCTCGATCACGACTCGGAGAACGAGCGGGGAGGGGACCCCGCGGGCTTTGCCCGTGGGGAGGGGTGCAGCCCCTTGGGATCGAGGCGACGTGCCGTGCCGGAGCAGCATGCGACGGTCACGGCACTAGCTATCCGGGGCGACCAGGCCGTCGAGCGTCGTGACCACGTGGCCGTCGACGATCGGGGTGCACGACTCGGGCAGCTCCGCCGTGAGCTCGGCGCCGCGATCGAGCAGCGTCCCGAGGAAGTCGTCGAGCCCGGCGAGGCTGGCGCCCGGCAGGTCGTGGAGCACGATCACGGTGTGGGTCGGCGCCGTGACCGCCGGATCGCCGGTGTGGCTGGCGTCGTCGGTGCAGTCGGCGAGCGCGCGGGCGACCCAGCCGTCCGGATCGGCCCAGTCGCGCGGCACGCTGTTCCACAGCACGCACGTGTAGCTGTGCGCGATCAGGTAATCGACCGCCGCGCGGCTCAACAGGTGCGGGCCGATCGCGCCACCGCCACCGAACGGCCGGAACCGCCGTGGCCCGGGGACCAGCGGCGCGAGCAGTGCCTCGGTCGCCGCGATCTCGCGCGCCACCGCGTCGGGCCGCGGATCTTCCCCGAGCGGCACGTCGTGGCTGAACGAGTGGTTGCCGATCAGGTGGCCCGCGTCGCGCGCCTCTACGACGCAGCGCCGGCGCGCCGGGTCGGTGAGCCACTTGCCGAGCACGTAGAACTGGGCGGTGATGCCGCGGCGGGCCAGGATCTCGAGCACGCGCGGCGTGACCTCGGGATCCGGACCGTTGTCGAATGTCAGCGTGACGCGCACGGGCCTACCGGTACGTGTTGTTCGAGGTGTGGTTGCCGGCGAGCCACTCGGCGAGCGTCTTGCGCGCGGTGGCGCGGCGCGCGGCGATCAGCTCGGGCCGCACCGCCTGGGGCTCATCGCAGGTCAGCTCGACGGTCATGCCGTTGGGATCCTTGACGTACAGCGAGCGGCAGTAGCCGTGCTCGAGCACGTAGGTATCGGGCGGCGCGATCCCGGCGGCGGCGATCCGCGCCGCGATCGCGCTCTGGGTCGCGGCGTCGACGTTGAGCGCGATGTGGTGGAATGGTGACTCGGGCATCGCGGGCCCGAACAGCGCCTGATCGCGGTCGTCGACGAACTGGAAGAACGCCAGGGCGCTGCCGTCCTCGAGCTCGAAGAAACAGTGGCAATAGGTCCGGACCTCGCCGAACAGCTCGTCGGACTCGCGCCAGGTCGCGACCAGCGGCAGGCCGATCACGTCCTCGTAGAACGCGCGGGTCCGCTCGAGATCCCTGGAGACGTACGCCGTATGGTGGAGCCGGGTCGGTCGGGTCGCCATGGCCGCAGCATACCGCGGCCGGCGCGCGGTTCAGTCGAGATCGTGGCTGCGGACCGAGCCGTTGCCGGCGGCGCCGTCGGCGTAGTCGGTGAAGTACAGGCAGCTCGACGACACCGCGAGGCCGATCGGGGTCAGCTCGCGGACCGCGACCGGCGTCGGGGTCGCGCCTGCAACGGGAGCGATCGGGATCCGCATCACCGCGCCGGCGACCGAGTCGGTCCAGTAGATGTAGCTGGCGTCGACCGCGATGGTGGTCGGCCCCGGGAGCTGGCCGGCGTACGTGGTGATCGCGCCGCCGGTGACCGCGATCCGGTTGACGCTGCCGGTGTTGGGGGTGCCATCGCCCTGGTTGATCCAGTACACGTAGCCGCCGGCCACCGCGAGGCTGTGCGGACCGTTCTGCTTGGTGACCAGCGTGGTCGCCGGGCCGCCGGTCGCCGTCTTGGCGAGCTTCATGATCGTGCCGGGGGGCTGCTGGTTGGCCGTATTGTTGGTCGTGAAGTAGATGTTGGCCGCGTCGAGCGCGATCGCGTCGGGGTGGCTCAGGTTGGCGAGCAGCGTGGTGGCGGTCGACAGCGCGCCGACCGGGGCGCTGCGCAGGTTGCCCGAGCCGTTGGTCGTCCAGAACACGGTCGTGCCGTCGGTG
>DATBBB010000191.1:0-21948 GCA_036271215.1 Kofleriaceae bacterium
CCGGCGGTCACCGGCGGCGCGATGCCGCCAACGGGCCTGGATCCCGCCGTCACCGGCATCACCGACAACGTCGACGCCCCCGCGACCCCGACCCCAGGCACCCCCACGGCCGCCGGCTCGCCAGGCGTCGTCGCCGACCCGCCGAGCGGCGGCGTCGGCTCGCCGGGCAGCGTCATCGGCCCGCCGGGCGTCGGCGTCGGCCCGCCGGGCGTTGGCGTCGGCACCCCGGGCAACGACGCGGCCCCGGCGAGCGCATCGGCGAGCGCATCGGCGGACGGCCGCTGCTCGTGATCGATCGCCACCGCGCGGTCGATCACCGCGGCGATCTCCGGCGGCAGCGCCGGCGCGAGCTCGTGCAGCGGCGGCAGCGGCGCGAGCAGCGCGCCCAGCGTGCCCGCGATGGTGGCCTCCATGCGCGGCCAGCGCCCGGCGGCGGCCTCGTACAGCGTGGCGCCGAGGCCGAACACGTCCCCGGCCGCGCCCGACACGCCGCGGATCATCGCCTCGGGCGGCGCATAGGCCGGCGAGCCGACGAACTGGCCGGTCATCGTGATCGACGAGTCGGGCACGTGCGCGACCCCGAAATCGGCGAGCTTCCAGCGGCCCGGTCCGGCGGCGAGGATGTTCGCCGGCTTGACGTCGCGGTGGACGATCCCGGCGGCGTGCGCGGCGGCGATCGCGCGTGCGATCTGGATCCCCATCGCGCGTAGCTCGTCGGACGGCAGCGCGCCTCCGGCGAGCCGCTCCTTCAGCGATGGCCCGGCCACGCGCTCCATCACGAGGAACGGCGGGTTCGCCGACAGGTCGAGGTCGAATACCTGGACCACACCGGGATGATGCAGCGCCGCGATCGCGCGCGCCTCCTGGCGGAACCGGTCGTCGAGCATCCGCGCCGCCAGCCCCGAGGCGGTGCCGCGCAGGGTCTTGACCGCGACCTCGCGGCCGAGCACGTCATCGGTGGCGGCGAATACCTCGCCCATCGCGCCGGCGCCGAGCGTGGCGGTCACGCGGTAGCGACCGAAGCTGCGATCGGCGGTCACGGCCGCGAGGATAACGCGATATCGTGCCCGGGTCCTCCGGAGGCGCTGCGCATGATCAACGACTTCGATGTCATCGTGGTGGGCGCGGGGCTGTCGGGCATCGGCGCCGGCTATCGCCTCCAGACCGAGTGCCCGGCCAAGCGGTTCGCGATCCTCGAGGCGCGCGACGCGATCGGCGGCACCTGGGATCTGTTCCGCTATCCCGGCGTGCGCTCGGACTCCGACATGTTCACGCTCGGCTATCCGTTCCATCCCTGGAAGGCCCCCAAGGCGATCGCCGACGGCCCGGCGATCCTCGCGTACATCCGCGACACCGCCACCGCGTTCGGCATCGACGCGCACATCCGGTTCCGCCACCGGATCGTCGCCGCGCGGTGGTCCTCGGCCGACGCGCGCTGGCAGCTCGACGTCGAGGTCGGCGAGGCGCGCCGCCGCGAGCAGCTGTGCTGCCGCTTCCTCTATCTGTGCGCCGGCTACTATCGCTACGACACCGCGTACACGCCGGCGTTTCGCGGCGCCGAGCGGTTCACCGGCCGCGTCGTCCACCCGCAGTGGTGGCCGGCCGAGCTCGACTACACCGGCAAGCGCGTGATCGTGATCGGCAGCGGCGCGACCGCGGTGACGATCGTGCCGGCGATGGCCGAGCGCGCGGCGCACGTGACGATGCTGCAGCGGTCGCCGCCGTACTACATATCGCGGCCCAACGCCGACCCGGTCGCCGACTTCCTGCGCGCCCGGTTGCCGGCGCCGCTCGCGCACCGGATCGTCCGCGGCAAGAACGTCGTGCTCGGCACGGCGTTCTATCAGTTCTGCCGGCGCTACCCCGCCGCCGCGAGCCGGTTCCTGCGCGGCCAGGTCGCCAAGCTCCTGCCCGCGGGCTATCCGGTCGAGCGCGACTTCACGCCGAGCTACAACCCGTGGGATCAGCGGCTGTGCCTGGTGCCCGACGCCGATCTGTTCAAGGCGATCGGATCGGGCAAGGTCTCGGTCGTGACCGACACGGTCGACGAGCTCACCGCGACCGGCGTGCGCACCGGCGCGGGCCAGCTGCTCGAGGCCGACATCCTCGTGATGGCGACCGGGCTCACCCTGGTGGCGTGGGGCGGCATCGAGCTCGCGGTCGACGGCCGCACGATCGCCGCGCGCGATGCCGTGGTCTACAAGGGCATGATGCTGAGCGGCGTGCCCAACTTCGCGTGGTGCGTCGGGTACACCAACGCGTCGTGGACATTGCGCGCCGATCTGTCGTCGCGCAGCGTGTGCCGGCTGCTCAACTACATGGACCGCCGCGGCTACACCCAGGTCGCGCCGCACGCCGATCCGGCCGACGTCGAGCGCCGGCCGCTGCTCGAGCTCGCGTCGGGCTACATCGAGCGCGCGGCCGACCAGATGCCGAGCCAGGGCGCGCGGGCCCCGTGGTATCTGCGCCAGAACTACATCCTCGACGCGCTGACCACCAACCTGGGCCGGATCGAGAATCGCGCGCTGAAGTTCTCGCGCGGCGCGGCTGCGAGCTACCCGACCAGCGCGGCGACCGCGTCCTCGAGCGGCGGCAGATCGCCGGCGTGGCGCGGCCGATGACGCCAGCGCAAACGACCCCCGGAGTCGACCGCGAACGTCGCCGCGGCCTGCCAGCGGTTGCCGCTCGCCCATCGGTTGTGGATGCCCTGGTCGAGTAGCTGGCGGAGCGCGGCCAGCGAGTCGGACCCGGCGAAGTGCTTGCCGTCGCTGAGCCCGATGCCCCACTCGGCGTAGCTCGCGCGCTCGGGGTCGGAGACCAGCCGGATCCCGGTGGCGCCGCCGAACGCATCGCACCAGCTGCGCGACGTGCCCTCGCGGCTGTGGGTCACCGCGACGAAGTCGAGCATCGGATGGTGCTTCGCCATCGCGACCATCCGGCGCACCGTGGCCTCGGCGAACGGACAGCCGACGTGGCGGAGAAACGCGATCACCGCCGGGGTACTGCGCAGCACGGGCAGCGTCGGGACGTGCGCGCCGAGCTCGGGGATCAGCGCGGTCCTGCGCGCCCTGGGCTTCAAGAACGTGTGGGGAGCCACGATGAAGTCGCGTAACAGATACACGAGCTGCCAGCGCATGGACCTAGACTAACCGGCCGCGGCGGTGATCGGGGACGGCATCTCACTGTTCCATCGAACGCTGGTTGCCGTAGCAGCCTCGATCGCCGGCGGATTACCCATGCTAGTTTCGCGCCGCCTTTCGTGGAGTGGTCATGCGCCCGATTGCCGTGTTTTCCGTCTTGTTCGGCATTGTCATCTTCGGTGGCACTGCCGCCGCGAACACCGTGGCGGTCAAGTAGGGCGCGACCCCGCTGCAAGCGATCGCTGCGCCTCGTGATGTGGATTCCAGTGGTCCTGTCGGACGGCGCGGAACGCCTCGAAGGGACAGGATGCCCCAGCGTACGGACGTGCAAGCTGGGAAAATCTGGCGTGTGCGCTGGCGCATCAAGTGCAGTCATGGTGTTCAAAGGACAACGACAATGAACAAGCTTTTCAAGATCGCTCTGCCCGCCCTGCTCGCGTTCGTGTGTGCCGCCCCGGCGGCGTTTGCCGACCAGCCGGGCCATCACCCCGCGTACCTCCACGCGCTGACCGATCTGCGCAACGCGCGCGCGAACCTCGAGCGCCGCAAGGGTGATGCCGAGGTCCGGTGGGACGAGGCGAAGGCGATCGGCGACATCGACGCCGCGATCCGCAAGATCAAGGAAGCCGCGATCGACGACGGCAAGAACCTGGCGGACCACCCGGCGCTCGATGCCAAGGAGCCGTACAGCGGCCGCCTGCACCACGCGTTCGAGGCGCTGCAGAGCGCGCACCGCGACATCGATCAGGAAGAGGACAACGACTACGCCAAGGGCCTCAAGCGCCGCGCGATCGTCGATATCGACTCGGCGATGAACCGGACGCGCGAGGGCCTGTGCAACGCCGGTGACAAGGCGTTCTGCGGCCGCTGATCGCGACTTCGTAGTACGGTGGCGCCATGTTCGCCGAACGGTGGCTATGTGCGCTCGTATCGATCACCTTTGCCGGCGGCGCCGCCGGCGGATGCTCGTCGTCGACCTCCGAGGATGACGCCCCGCCGCCCGACGGCACCCCGGCGATCTCGTACGCCCCGTTCACGTCGATGACGTGGAGCCTGGCGACGATGAGCGGGACCTCCCAGCTCTCGATCTCGGACCAGCCGGGCGCCGCGGCGTGCGCGCTGGCGTCGGATCAGCACCACAGCCTGGGCGCCGCGGGCGTGCAGATCATCCTGCACCTGCCCGATCCGACGACCGAGACCTGCCCGCAGGGCAACTACACGCTGGTGAAGTGCGCGGCCCAGCTCGGCACCGACGCGTACGTGCCCGCCGGCTGCGCGTTCTATCGCCAGTTCGACGCCCAGGGCAACGTCCTGGGCGTCGCGCCGGGGATCGACGGCGTGGTCAGCATCGCCGGCACCGCGTCGTCGTGCGCGATCCGCGCGACGGTCGGGTTCGTCGGCGCGTCGTTCACCGAGATGTTCGCGCTGATGAACGGCGACAGCGCCCAGCCGTGGTGCGGCTCCAACTGATCGATCCACGGGTCCGCGAGACCGGCTCGCATGGCCGCTTGCTTACTCCGCCCACATCGTGATGTCAGTGGCCGCTGCCATCGCGAGCTGGTAGGTCCGGTCCCAGTCGGGGTGGCGCAGCAAGATGTAGCCGTCGCTGACCAGCGTCTTCTTCCAGTCGCGGCGGTGGCTGCCGGGCGGCAGCAGGCGCTGCTCGACGACGTGCTCGCCGTGGCGGCGCAGGAACTCGCGCAGCCCGTCGATCCGGGTGATCCGGCCGTGACCCTTGGCGCGCTTGAAGATGATCGCCGCGTTGTACTTGCGCGCGGTGGGCGCCTCGAACCGGCCCCAGCACACCGCGCGCGCCCACTCGCGGAACAGATCGATGTCGGACGTGTAGTTCATCTGATCGACGAGGTGCGCGCCGCCGGGCCGGCAGCCGATCTCGCCGAACACGACATCGCCGTCGGCCTTGCGGAACCACTCCATGTGGGTGAAGCCATCGCCCATGCCGAGCGCGCCGAGCACGGCGTTGCCGAGCGCGATGCCGCCGGCGAGCTGGGGCTGCGCCAGATCGCGCACCGTGATGATCACGGGGCTGATCCACTCGTGGCTGCGCGCGTCGAGCGGGCGCGGCAGGTACTGCGCGATGTTGGCGTACGCCGCCACGCCGCCGATGCTGACGGTATCGAACGTGTACTCGTCGCCGGCGATGAACTCCTCGCAGCTCGCCTCGCGGACGTGCTGCATGCGGGCGAGCGTGGCGTCGAGCCCGGCGCCGTCGTCGACCCGGTAGGTATCGGCGCTGCCGGCGCCGGCGATCGGCTTGACGATCAGCGGGAACCCGATCTGATCGGCGGCGGCGCGGGTCTCGGCGATGGTGCGGACCCGGACCGCGCGCGGCACGCGCAGGCCGGCGGCGGCGACCCGCTCCTTCATCAGCTGCTTGTCGCGGAAGCCCTCGACGGTGTCGACCGTCATGCCGGGCACGCCGAACCGCTCGCGCAGCCGCGCCGCGGTCAGCACCATGACCTCCCAGTTGGCGAGCACGCGATCGACCTGCCGGCCGCGCAGCCAGCTGGTGACCCGCGCGACGACGTCATTCTCGTCGAGCAGCCGCGGGACCTGCAGGTAGTCGTGCAGGTGCTGCTTGAGCGATGCGGGCAGCGCGGCGACGGGCGTGTCGCCGACGCCGTAGACGTCCGCGCCGACCTCGGCGAGGCCGCGCGTGTACTGCTGCATCTCGGGCGGATAGCTCGGCGCGAGGAACACGGCCTTCATCGCGACCATCGTACACGGCGTGTTACAACGCGGCGATGCGCAACGTGGTGTTCGTCGCTCCGTTTCCGCTCGATACGACCGTGCGGTTCATCCGCGCCGCGGCCGGACTGTCCGAGGTCCGCATGCTCGGCATCATGCAGGAGGCGCCGCGCGGCGACGACGCGGCGCTGTTCGCCGACATCGTCATGGTGCGCGACGGGCTCGACGCCGGCCAGCTGATCGAGGCCGCGCGGCTGCTCGAGCGCCGCCACGGCGCGATCCACCGCGTGCTCGGGATCCTCGAGGTCCTGCAGGTCCAGCTCGGCGAGGTCCGCCGCGCGCTCGGCGTGCCCGGCACCAGCCCCGAGACCGCGGATCTGTTCCGCGACAAGGCGCGCATGAAGGACCAGCTGGGCCGCCACGGGTTGCCGTGCGCGCGCCACCGGCTGCTGCACTCGTGGCACGACGCCGAGGCGTTCGTCGCCGAGGTCGGGCTGCCGCTGGTGCTCAAGCCGCCCGCCGGCATGGCGTGCAAGGCGACCTGGCGGGTCCGCACCGTCGACGAGCTACGCGGCGCGCTCGCGGCGATCCACGCTTCGCCCGACAACCCCGCGCTCGCCGAGGAGATGCTGGTCGGCGTGGAGCACAGCTTCGAGACGATCACGATCGGCGGCCAGGTCCGGTTCCATTCGCTGTCGCGCTACGACCCGACGCCGCTCGAGGTCATGGAGACGCCGTGGATCCAGTGGGTCTGCGTGCTGCCGCGCGACATCGCCGGCCCCGCGTGGTCCGACGCGATCGAGCTCGGCACCCGCACGGTGACCGCGCTCGGGCTCGATACCGGGTTCACTCACATGGAGTGGTTCCGGCGCAGCGACGGCACACTCGCGATCGGCGAGATCGCGGCGCGGCCGCCGGGCGCGAACATCGTGCGGATGAACAGCCTCGCGCACGACGCCGACATGTATCGCGCGTGGGCCCGCGCGGTGATCGACGACGCGTTCGACGGGCCGTTCCAGCGCAAGTACGCGGTCGGCTGCGCCTACCTGCGCGGCGTCGGCCGCGGCCGGGTGCTGCGGATCACCGGCGTGGATCGCGCGCAGCAGCGGGTCGGCCGCCACGTGGTCGAGGCGCGGTTGCCGCAGCCCGGCGCGCCGCGCAACGACAGCTACGAAGGCGACGGCTACGTGCTGGTCCGCGATCCGGATACCGAGGTCGTGACCGCAGCGCTCAAGACGATCATCGAGACGATCCAGGTTCAGTACGGCTGATCACATTATGCGCGAATGGAGCGGAGAGCCCGACGTGTATGTGTGAAGAACTGTCTCTTTATTAAATTTATCATCCTCGGTCGGCGTACCCTTGGTGCCAGTCCGTCGGAGATCATACATGCGCAAACAATTGTTTCGACTCCTGTTCACAGCGTTGTTGGGTGGAACGATCGCCGCGACCGCGGGCCACGCCTACGCGGATCCCGAGCATCGTGAAGAGCGCCGCGAGGAACAACGTCACGAAGAGCGCCACGAGGAGCGCCGCGACGAGCGCCGGTGGTCGCATGAAGCGCCGCCCGCGCTGCGGGTCGAGCGCCACGCCGACCGCCGCGGCTACCTCTGGGTTGGTGGCCGCTGGGACTGGCGCGACGGCCGCTATCAATGGATTGGCGGCCGCTACGAGGCGGAACGCCGCGGCTACACGTGGCGCGAGCCGCGCTACGAGCTGCGCGAAGGCGCCTACGTGAATGTCGAAGGCAGCTGGGTCGTCGCCGGCCCACGGGCGGCCCCACCGGCGCTGCGCGAGGAGCGCTGGGAGGCCCGGCACGGCTTTGTCTGGGTGCGCGGTCGCTATGACTGGCGCGGCGGCGAGTACGCCTGGGCGCCCGGCCACTACGAGAAGGAGCGGGTCGGCTTCGTGTGGCGCGAGCCGCGCTGGGAGCTGCGCGACGGCACCTACGTGAATGTCGAAGGCGGCTGGGTCGCCCAGTAAGGCGGCGGTCGCCCGGTCGTGATCCGCGAGCGCCGGCCTGGCTGAACCGGGCTGGTGCGCCCCATACTGTGCGGGCATGCGGCGGGCGCAGCCCAACCTGATCCAGTTCCCGCCGGCGGCGCCGCTCGGGTTCCCGATCTCGGTCGCGCGGCTCGATGGCATGGGCGATCCGATCCATGCCGAGGGCCCGCACGCCCACGGGTTCTTCGCGCTGCTCTACGCGACCGGCGGCACCGGCACGATGCAGTTCGGCCGCCAGAGCCTGCGGATCAACAACGGCAGCCTCGTGGTCACCGCGCCCGGCGAGGTCCACGACACCGCCGGGCTGCGCGGCGTGAGCCGGTGGGGCCTGGACTTCATGCCCGACGTGTTCGGCGCCGAGGCCGCGGGCTGGCTGTTCCCGCGACCGTCGCGGCCGGAGTGGATCGTGTTCCTGCGCCGGTCGTGGGACGCGCCACAGGTGATCGAGGTCCCGGCCGCACAGCGCGAGGACTGGTACCGCCAGTTCGCGACGATCTCGCACGAGCTGGCGGAGCGCGCGCACGGTTACCGCGAGATCGTGCGCGCCGAGCTCAAGACCCTGCTGATCCGGACCGCGCGGCTGGTCCGCCGCGATCTGGCACCCGAGCCGCACGAGCCGCTGTCGCCGCTGCTCGGCGAGGTGTTCGACGTGATCGAGGCGCGGTTCGCCGAGCGGGTGTCGCTGACCGACGTCGCGCGCGCGGTCGGCCGCTCGCCGGCGCACCTGACCACCGTGGTCCGCGAGCAGACCGGGATGACGGTGCAGCAGTGGATCATCGAGCGCCGGATGGCGGAGGCGCGCCAGCGCCTGATGGTCAGCGACGAGAACGTCAACGTGCTCGCCGAGCGCGTCGGCTACCGCGATCCGACGCTGTTCATCCGCCACTTCAAGCGCGCCCATGGCGTTACGCCCCGACGCTGGCGCAACGGTTCTTAACGTGTATCAACGTGTAGCGAAAGAAAGTCCGATACGGCGACGCGCCGCGACCTAGCCGGCGACCGGCCATCCAGTAGGTTCATCCACCAACATGTGGATCGTTCGCCTGGCGCTGGCCCGCCCATACACGTTCGTCGTGATGGCGATCCTGATCGTGATCGGCGGCGTTTTGTCCGTCGAGTCGATGGCGACCGACATCCTGCCCGAGATCGACATCCCGGTGATCGCCGTGGTCTGGCAGTACCAGGGGCTCGCCGCCGAGGATGTCGAGCGGCGGATCACCGGCTCGTTCGAGCGCGCGGCGACCACCACGGTCAACGGCATCGAGCACCTCGAGAGCCAGACGATCAGCGGCTGGGGCGTGATCAAGATCTTCTTTCACCAGGGCACGAACATCGCCGCGGCCAACGCGCAGGTCACCGCGATCTCGCAGACCTTGCTCAAGCAGTTTCCGCCGGGGATCACGCCGCCGCTGATCATGCAGTACAGCGCGTCGAACGTGCCGGTGATCCAGGGCTCGGTGCACTCCGATTCGCTGGCGGAGTCCGAGATGTTCGATCTGACGTCGAACTTCCTGCGGATCGGCCTGGCCACGGTGCAGGGCGCGCAGATGCCGTTCCCGTTCGGCGGCAAGCAGCGCCAGGTCATGGTCGACATCGACCTGCCGCGGCTGCAGGCGCTCGGGCTGTCGCCGATCGACGTCAGCAACGCGATCAACCTGCAGAACCTGATCCTGCCGTCGGGCACGACCAAGCAGGGCGTCCAGGAGCTGTCGGTCCAGATCAACAGCAGCCCCGACGCGCTCAAGGACATCGCGGCGATGCCGATCAAGACGGTCGGCGGGGTCACGGTGACGATCGGCGACGTCGCGCAGGTCCACGACGGGTTCGCGCCGCAGACCAGCCTGGTCCGCACCGACGGCCGGCGCGGCGTGCTGATCAGCATCCTCAAGGCCGGCGGCTCGTCGACGCTCGACGTGGTGTCGCGCGTGCGCGGCGCGATGCCGCAGATCCTGACCACGCTGCCGCCGTCCTACCACCTCGACTTCCTGTTCGATCAGTCGGTGTTCGTCCGCGCGTCGGTCAACGGCGTGATCCGCGAGGCGGTGATCGCGGCCGCGCTGACCGGCCTGATGATCCTGCTGTTCCTCGGCAGCTGGCGCTCGACCTTGATCGTCGTGATCTCGATCCCGCTGTCGATCCTGGTCTCGATCATCGTGCTCGCCGCGCTCGGCCAGACCCTGAACCTCATGACGCTCGGCGGGATGTCGCTCGCGGTCGGCATCCTGGTCGACGACGCCACGGTCGAGATCGAGAACGTGCACCGCAACATCGCGATGCGCAAGCCGCTGGTCCACGCGATCCTCGACGGCGCGCAGCAGATCGCCACGCCGGCGTTCGTCGCGACGATCTGCATCTGCATCGTGTTCCTGCCGGTGATCTTCATCTCCGGCGCCGCGCGCTCGCTGTTCACGCCGCTCGCGATGGCGGTCGTGTTCGCGATGCTGACCTCATATCTCCTGTCGCGGACCCTGGTGCCGACCATGGTTCACTACCTGCTGAAGCCCGAGGTCGAGGTCTACGCCGGGACCGCGCACCCGCCGCGCAACGTGATCTGGCGGGTCCACGAGCGGTTCAACCTGGTGTTCGAGCGGATCCGGCGCAGCTACGCCGGATATCTCGATCTCGCGCTCGATCACAAGGGCCTGGTCACCGCCGGGTTCTTCGCGTTCGTGATCGGCACCGCGATCGTGCTGTTCCCGGTGCTCGGCCGCGACTTCTTCCCGACCGTCGACGCCGGCCAGATCAAGTTCCACGTCCGCGCGCCGCCCGGCACCCGGATCGAGGAGACCGAGCGGATCTTCGCGCAGGTCGAGGACCTGGTCCGCAAGGTGATCCCCAAGGACGAGCTGGTCACGATGATCGACAACATCGGCGTGCCGGTCAGCGGCATCAACAACGTGCTCGGCGACGGCACGCTGGTGTCGCCGGGCGACGGCAACGTGCTGGTCGCGCTCGATCCCGAGCACCACAGCTCGACCGCGGGGTACATGAAGGCGCTGCGCGAGCGGTTCGCCAAGGACATGCCGGCGCTAGAAGTCTTCTTCCAGCCCGCCGACATCACGACCCAGGTGCTGAACTTCGGGCTGTCGGCGCCGATCGACGTCCAGATCGCGGGGCCGCTGCGCAACCGGCCACAGAACCTCGAGGTCGCCCACAAGCTGCGCGACCAGATCGCGCAGATCACCGGCGCGGTCGATGTCCACCTGAACCAGGTGGTCGGCGCGCCGGGCATCAAGATCGCGGTCGACCGCACCGAGGCGAGCCAGCAGGGGCTCAGCGAGCGCGACGTCGCGAGCGACGTGCTGATCTCGCTGAGCTCGAGCGGCCAGGTCGCGCCGAACTTCTGGATGGACCCCAAGAAGGGTGTGCAGTACCCGGTCGCGGTCCAGACCCCGCAGTACAAGGTCGGCACGCTCGACGCGCTGTCGAACACACCGATCGCGCTGCCCGATGGCGGCCACGGCCGCGCCCAGACGCTCGGTAACCTCGCGACGTTCACGCGCGACGCGGTGCCGGTCAACATCACCCACTTCAACGCGTCGCCGACGTTCGACGTGCTCGCCAACGTCCAGGGCGCCGACCTCGGCTCGGTGGCCAACCAGATCGACGAGCTCGTCGCGCAGACCCGGGCCGCCCTGCCGCGCGGCTCGAGCATCCTGGTGCGCGGCCAGGTCGAGAGCATGCAGGCGAGCTTCCGCGGGCTGTCGTTCGGCATCGTGTTCGCGGTGCTGCTCGTGTTCCTCCTGGTCGCGGTCAACTTCCAGTCGTGGATCGATCCGCTGATCATCCTGTCCGCGCTGCCCGGCGCGATCTCGGGCATCCTCTGGATGCTGTTCGCGACCCACACCACGCTGTCGGTGCCGGCGCTGATGGGCGCGATCATGAGCATCGGCGTCGCGACGTCGAACAGCATCCTGATCCTCACGTTCGCCAACGACAAGCGCGAGGAGGGCAAGGACGCGCGCGAGGCGGCGTACCTCGCCGGCATCACGCGGCTGCGGCCGGTGATGATGACCGCGCTCGCGATGATCCTCGGCATGCTGCCGATGTCGCTCGGGCTCGGCGAGGGCGGCGAGCAGAACGCGCCGCTCGGCCGCGCGGTGATCGGCGGGCTGTGTGTGGCGACCGTGGCGACCCTGGTGTTCGTGCCGGTCGTGTACAGCGCGTTGCGCAAGACGCCGCCCCGGGCGGCGCTGACTCCGGAGGAGATGGCTTATGGCAAGTAACGACCACGGGCACGGCGAGCAGACGATCGATCCCAAGCCGTACCGGCCGTCGCGCCGCCGCTTGATCACCACCGGCGCGGTCGCGATCACCGTGCTGTCGACCCTCGCCGTGGTCGGCATGGTGCCGCGCCTGCACTCCGCCGCCGAGGCCCGCGACGATCGCGCGCGCGCGGCCAGCGAGCCGGCGCGGGTCCAGGTCGAGAAGCCGATGCGGCAGGGCGCCGGCGGCAAGGTCGTGCTGCCGGGGACGATCCAGGCGGTGCAGGACGCGATCGTCTACGCGCGGACCAGCGGCTACGTCCGGTCGTTCACGGTCGACATCGGCGACACGGTCAAGGCGGGCCAGGTGCTCGCCACGCTCGACACGCCCGACATCGACCAGGAGCTGCGCGCCGCCGAGGCCGCCACGCTGCAGGCGCGCGCCAACATCGACCAGGCCAAGACCCAGCTCGAGCTCGCGTCCAAGGAGAGCTCGCGCTACCAGACGCTCGCCGGGTCCGGCGTGGTGTCGCAGCAGGACATGGAGGAGCACCGCGCGAGCTACGACGCGCGCGGCGCGAGCCTCAAGGCGATCGAGGCCGCGCGCGGCACCGCCGAGGCCAACCTGCAGCGGCTGCGCGAGCTCAAGGGGTTCGCGACCGTGGTCGCGCCGTTCGACGGCGTGGTCACGTCGCGCGCGATCGAGCTCGGCCAGCTGGTCGCGGCCGGCACCGGGCAGGCGATGTTCCACGTCGCCAACACCAGCACCGTGCGGGTGTTCGTCAACGTGCCGCAGGTCTACGCCTCGGCGGTCAAGGTCGGCGACGACGCCACGATCTCGCTGCGCGAGCTGCCGCAGCGGCCGTTCACCGGCAAGGTCACGCGGTCGTCGCACGCGCTCGATCCGGCGACCCGGACCCTGTTGACCGAGATCCGGATCGCGAACCCCGACGGCGCGCTGCTGCCGGGGATGTACGCCGAGCTGGCGCTCGCGGTGAGCCGGGTCGACGCGCCGCTGATGATCCGGCCGGCGGCGCTGGTCGCGGACGCCAACGGCACGCGGGTCGCGGTCGTCGAGCAGGGCGCGATCAAGTGGCGCGACGTCAAGGTCGACAGCGATCTCGGCGACCAGGTCGCGATCCTGTCGGGGCTGCAGCCGACCGACGACGTCGTGGTCGCGCCGAGCGGGCGGCTGGCCGAGGGCCTGCGCGTGGTCAGCGAGCCGGCGCCCAGGCTCGAGAAGCCGGCCGGCGCGGGCGACAAGCCGGGCGCCCAGCCCGCCGCCAAGCCGGAAGCCCGGAGCGGGCAGTGAACCGCCCGGTGCACCCGGCGATCCGCGCGACCCTGCTCTCGACGATCCTGCTGGCCTCGGCCGGCGCGGCGGCCGACCCGGCGCCGCCGGTGCCGCCGCTGCCGCCGGCCACGCCGTCGAACCTGGTGCCGCCGCCGCCCGACGCGGTGATCCGGTCGACCGCCAACGCGCTGCGCAAGGTGTCGTTCGCCCAGGCGATCCAGCTCGCGCTCGAGCAGGCGAGCGACGCGCGGATCGCCGCCGACGAGGTCGCGCGCGCGGCCGCGCTGCTGGCCGAGGCGGCCGCGGCGCTGCGCCCGGTGCTCGGCGTCGCCGGGACCTACCAGCAGCTCGAGGCCGATCGCACGGTGTCGGGCCGGCAGACCACCGCCGCCGAGTCGTTCCTCGGCCAGGTCACCGTCGCGATGCCGATCATGAACTTCCGCGAGCGCGCCGATCGCCAGCGCGCGGCCGATCAGCTCGAGGTCGAGCGCACCACCGCGGCCACGATCCGCCGCACGGTCGCGATCCAGGCCGGCCGGGCGTATCTGGCGGTGTTCGCCGCCAAGCGGATCATCGAGGTCGCCGAGCAGGCGCGCGAGACCGCCGCCGCCCACGTCACGTTCGCGACCCAGCGAACCGCCGGCGGGATCGGCACCGAGCTCGACATCGTGCGCGCCCAGGCCGAGCTCGCGACCGACGAGTCGAACCTCGCGAGCGCCGAGACCGCGCTGGTCCAGGCCGAGGAGGCGCTCGGCGTGATCACCGGCCAGAGCGCGCCGCTCGGCTCGACCGACGAGCCCAACCTCGACGCCGGGCCCGACACCGCCGGGGTCGTCAAGCGCGCCGACGTCGTCGCCGGCGAGCGCCGGCTGGCGTCGGCCGAGTGGTCGCGCGGCGCGCAGTGGGCCGAGTGGGTGCCCACGCTGTCGATCAACGGCAACGCGTTCTACACCACGCCGCAGATCGACCCGACGCCGCGGCTCGGGTTCCAGGTGCTCGCCGTGCTCGCGATGCCGCTCTACGACGGCGGGTTCCGCGACGGCCTGCGCCAGGAGCGCGACGCCGTGCTCGCCGAGGCGCGCGAGGAGCTCGCCCAGCTCGAGCGCTCCGCCAGCTCCGAGGTCCGCGCGAGCCAGGACGCGGTCCGCCGGGCGCGCGAGGCCCGCGACGCCTCCCACCGGTCCGCCGACCTCGCGGCGCGCGCGCTCGAGCTCGCCAACGTCGCCTACTCCGGCGGCACCGGCACCAGCCTCGAGGTCATCGACGCCCAGCGCAGCGCGCGCGACGCGGCCACCCAGGCCGTGATCGCCGACGACGGCCTGCGCCAGGCCGAGTTCGGCTTGCTCGCCGCCACCGGCCACGTCCCGTAGCCCGGACCGGACGCGCTCGCCAGGCTCGCGCTGGGGTGCGCGGTCAGCGCGGCGGCAGGACCAGGCGGTCGAGCAGCTGGTCGAGCGCGGCGGCCGGGGTGTCGCACAGGCCGGTATGGACCGGCGAGGTCTGGATCACGGCGCTGCGCGGGGCGACCAGCCAGTGGAAGCGCTCGCCGCGGGGCAGGGCGGCGATCGGGCCGCCGCGGGCGTCGCCGGCGGCGATCAGCGGGATCAGGGCGAGCGCCGCGGCGATCTCGGCGAGGTCGGTCGCCGGCGACAGGGCGCGGAGCCGGTCGGCGGCGAGCGCGACCCGGGCCGCGAGGTAGCGCTCGGTCGGGCACGACACGATCACGCCGGCGTTGATCAGCTCGCCGCGCTCGACCCGCGGCACGACCCGGATGATCGCGTAGTCAAACGAGCTTGGCACGGATCGCCTCCTCGACGAACGCGCGCGGCTCGGCGACGCGGGCGCACAGGTGCTCGACGTAGGCGCGCCGGGTCACGGCAGGCGCGGCGTCGCCGAGCAGCCACGCGTCCGGGATCTGGGCGACGATCTGGGTCAGCGCCGCTTCGGTGATCCGCGGCGCGAGCGCGGCATCGGCGGCGCGCAGGTCGCCGGCGAGCGGCAGCAGCGCGTGGTTGCGGATCATCGCGAACGCCGATCGGGCGCCGGCCAGGTGATCGGGTTCGGCTCGGGGCCAGCTGTGGTGGAAGTACAGCGCGGCGCCGTGGTCGATCAGGTAGAGCGCGCGGTGCCAGCGCAGCATGTTGGGGTTCTTCGGCGTGCGATCGACGTTGGTGATGAACGCGTCGAACCACACGACCTTCGCCGCGAGCTCGGCGTCGGGCGGCGGCGCGAGCCCGGGCTCCCAGTTGAGCGCGCCCGGCAGGTAGTCGAGCGCGAGGTTGATCCCGGCGCTCTTGCGCAACAGCTCCTGGATCTCCTCGTCGGGCTCGGACCGCGCGAGCACGGCGTCCAGCTCGATCAGCGCGATCGGCGGCACCGGCAGGCCGAGCAGGCGGCCGAGCTCGCCGCCGATCAGCTCGGCGATCAGCGCGCGCGGGCCCTGCGCGGCGCCGGCGAACTTGGCGACGTAGGTGCCGTCGTCGTCGGCCTCGACGATCGCGGGCACCGAGCCGCCCTCGCGCAGCGGGGTCAGATAGCGGATCGCACGGACGGTGCGCACCGGCGCAGGCTACTGCACGACGATGCCGACCGTCCACGGGTGGGCGTCGGGACCCGATAGCACGTGGACCCCGCCGACCTGACCGATGTCGGCGGTGATCGGCGCGTGGACGGTCAAGGTCACGTGCTGGTTGTTGTTGATCGTGTCCGAGGTCAGCTCGGGCTCCATGTCGATGATCGAGAAGTCGGATCGATCGTCGGCCTCGACCCGCAGCGTCCAGTCCGGCATCGCGTGGGTCGACCACCCGGTGAGGTGGAACATGACCGCGCCGCCGCGCTGGACCGGCTGGAGCCGCGACGGTTCGGCCGACACGTCGTTCCACAGCTCGTCGGGCTCGATCGGCTTGCATGGCGCGCCGCCCGCCGACGCGGCCGCGTTGGAGTACACGCGCGGCATCGCCATCGCGGGGTGGTCGTCATCGAGCGGGACCGGGGTCTCGCCGCTGCACAGATCGGCGACCTCGCCCTGCACGAGCGACCACGGATCGGTGGCCGGCGGATCGGTGTAGTAGCCATCGTCCGGAACGCTGTACGGATCGGTCGCGCTGTTGATCAGCAGGCGCGCGGCGGCCGCGGTGGTGCTGGCGATGCCGGCGTCATCCTCGAGCACGGCGGCGATCGGGACCCGGACGCCGTTGATCTCGATCGCGTCGTGATAGCCGTGCCCGGTGAGGTCGGTGGCGCGCGCGACCTGCGGCGGGACGTAGAGCAGGTAGAGCAGCTGATCGCTCCGGCTCGCCGGCGCGGGCGCGAGGCCGCTCGTCACCGCGTCGCGGATCTGCGCCTCGATCTGCGGCCGTCCGAGCGACGCGGGTGCCGCGCCGAGCCGGACCTTGGCGAGGTGGCTGCCGGCGAGCACGCCGTACTCGGCGCCGACGCCGGTGTACCAGGGCGAGCCGACGACGAGATCGCCGAGCTGCTCGACGGCGGCGCGCTCGGCGTCGTCCTGGTACGTCAGCGTGACGAGCTGGACCGACGACAGCACGGTGTTGCTGTGGCCCGAGACCTGCGGCAGCGGTGCATGCGGCGCCGGTTCGAACCCCGGTGCGACCGATCCTGCGTCCAGCAGCGAGACGTTGTCTCCGCAGGCATAGAGCCATGCTGACAGCGCCATCAAGAGTCGCCGCATGATGACAACACCACACCAGGTTGCGGGCGATTTCAATCACTTTGGTGCGAAGGGCCGGTTTCGCGCAAGCCGTACGCAGCATGCGTCACCCAGCTGTTCCGATGATTCACATTGACTTCTGTACCGGAGATCCGGTTAACGAACTGTTAACCGGGCAACGCGAGACAAGCCATGGCGCTGGACATGCCGGTGATTGGCGCCACACTGCGTTCCGTCGATGTGGCTGATCCGCACAGCGCTCCGGCGCCCGTACACGTTCGTCGTCATGGCGATGCTGATCGCGCTCGGCGGCATCTTCTCGATCCGCAAGACCCCGACCGACATCTTCCCCTCGATCGACATCCCCGTGGTGTCGGTGATCTGGAACTACGGCGGCCTGCAGCCCGAGGAGATGGAGAAGCGCATCGTCAATAACTTCGAGCGCTTCCTGACCACGATCGTCAGCGACATCGACCACGTGGAGAGCCAGACCCTGACCGGCATCTCCGTGGTCAAGATCTACCTCCAGCCCGGCGCGAACATCGCGCAGGCGATCTCGCAGACCACCGCGATCTCGCAGACCGCGGTGCGCTCGATGCCGCCCGGCACCGTGCCGCCGCTGATCATGCAGTACAGCGCGACCAGCGTGCCGATCATGCAGGTCGCGCTCGAGAGCGAGGAGCTCTCGGAGCAGCAGCTGTTCGACTACGGCATCAACTTCATCCGCAACGAGATCGCGACGATCCCGGGCGCGCAGATCCCGTATCCGTACGGCGGCAAGCAGCGCCAGATCATGGTCGACATCGACCCCCAGCGGCTGCACGGCCTCGGGCTGTCGCCGCGCGAGGTCAACGACGCGCTGACCGTGCAGAACGTCATCCTGCCGTCGGGCACCGCCAAGCTCGGCACCAACGAGTACCCGATCATCGTGAGCGCGAGCCCCGCGACGCTCGCCGAGATCGGCGGGCTGCCGATCAAGACCGTCAACGGCCGGACGATCTACATCCGCGACGTCGCCAACGTGCGCGACGGCGCCGCGCCGCAGACCAACCTGGTCCACGTCGAGGGCCGCAAGTCGGTGCTGATGACGATCCTCAAGAACGGCGACGCGTCGACCCTCGAGGTCAACGCTCGGATCCGCGAGGCGATCCCGCACGCGCTCGAGCGGCTGCCCAAGGAGGCGCAGGGCAAGATCCAGGTCAAGCTGCTGTTCGATCAGTCGATCTTCGTGCGCGCGTCGATCAACGGCGTGGTCCGCGAGGCGCTGATCGCCGCGGGGTTGACCGCGATCATGATCCTGATGTTCCTCGGCAGCTGGCGGTCGACGGTGACCGTGGTGATCTCGATCCCGCTGTCGATCCTGTTCTCGCTCATCGTGATGAAGGCGCTCGGCCAGACGCTCAACGTCATGACGCTCGGCGGGCTCGCGCTCGCGGTCGGCATCCTCGTCGACGACGCCACGGTCGCGATCGAGAACATCCACCGCAACATGCACCAGCGCAAACCGTTCACCCGCGCGATCATCGATGGCGCGCAGCAGATCGCGATCCCGGCGTTCGTGTCGACGTTGTGCATCTGCATCGTGTTCGCGCCGATCGCGTTCTTGACCGGCGCGGCGCGCTCGCTGTTCGTGCCGATGGCGATGGCGGTCGTGTTCGCGATGGCGATGTCGTACTTGCTGTCGCGAACCCTCGTGCCGACGATGGTGCACTTCCTGCTCAAGCACGAGACCGGCGGGCCGAACCGGTTCACGGTCGCGTTCGAGCGCGGATTCAACCGGCTGCGCGACGGCTACGGCCGCGGCCTGGCGTGGGCGCTCAGCCACCGTCCGTTCGTCGTGGTCGGGTTCGGGCTGTTCGTCGCCGGCTCGATGGCGATGCTGACCCTGGTCGGCCGCGACTTCTTCCCGACCGTCGACGCGGGCCTGATCAAGCTCCACGTCCGCGGCGTGCCGGGGACCCGGCTCGAGGAGACCGAGAAGCGGATCGGGGCGATCGAGCGCACGATCCGCGGCGTGATCCCGACCGGCGAGATCGAGACCATGCTCGACGTGCTCGGCACGCCGTACTCCGGCATCAACCTGTCGCTCAGCGAGGGCGCCGCGATCTCGCCGGCCGACGGCCAGATCCTGATCGCGCTCAAGGAAGGCCACCGGCCGACCGCGGAGTACGTTCGCGCGCTGCGCAAGACGCTGCACCACAGCTATCCGGAGACCACGTTCTTCTTCCTGGCGCCCGATATCTCGACCCAGGTGCTGAACTTCGGGCTCGCGGCGCCGATCGATCTGCAGGTCATCGGGCCGATCGGCAGCGAGGACAAGACGCTCGCGGTGGCGCAGGAGCTGACCGATCGGGTCGCCCAGGTCCCCGGCGCGGTCGACGTCCACCTCGCGCAGGTGTCCAAGGTGCCGTCGCTGCAGGTCGCGATCGATCGGATCGAGGCCCAGCAGGCCGGCGTGACCGAGCGCGACGTCGCGAGCGATCTGCTGGTGTCGCTGGCGTCGAGCGGCCAGGTCTCGCCGAGCTACTGGCTCGACAAGCGCGGCGTGCAGTACCTGGTCGCGATCCAGACCCCGCAGTACGCGATCGACTCGATCGACGCGCTGCGCGCGACGCCGATCTCCACGCCATCGGCCGACAACAAGATCCAGACCGTCGGCAACGTGGCGCAGATCAAGCGCACGCTCGGGCCGGCCAACATCACGCACTTCAACGTCGCGCGCACCTTCGATGTCCAGGCCAACATCGACGATACCGACCTCGGCAGCGTGGCCGATCAGATCGAGACCCTGGTCCACGCCCAGCTCGCGAAGGCACCGCCCGGCACCCGGATCGTGATCAAGGGCCAGGCCGAGAGCATGGACAGCTCGTTCAGCGGGTTGCGCTCCGGCCTCGCGTTCGCGGTGCTGCTCGTCTACCTGATCATGGTCGTCAACTTCCAGTCATGGCTGGACCCGTTCATCATCCTGATGGCGTTGCCCGGCGCGCTGGCCGGCATCGTGTGGATGCTGTTCCTGACCGGGACGACGCTGTCGGTGCCGGCGCTGATCGGCTCGATCATGTGCGTCGGCGTCGCGACCGCCAACAGCATCCTCGTGGTGTCGTTCGCCAACGATCAGCGGGTGACGTTCGAGGCCCAGCCGGCGGCGCTCGCGGCCGGCATGACCCGGCTCCGGCCGGTGATGATGACCGCGCTCGCGATGGTGCTCGGCATGTTGCCGATGGCGCTCGGGCTCGGCGAGGGCGGCGAGCAGAACGCACCGCTCGGGCGCGCCGTGATCGGCGGGCTCGTGCTCGCGACGATCACGACGCTCGTGTTCGTCCCCGTGATGTACAGCCTGTTGCGACGCAAACCCCCGGTCCACCGGGAGGTCGATGTATGACCCCAGACAATCAAGACCATCAAGAACCCGAAGAGCTCGGCTTCGCGCTCCCGCCGCCGTCGAAGGCCTCGCGCACCGGCGTCATCGTCGTGCTCGTCATCCTGGTCGGCGGTGGGTTCGCGTTCGGCTGGATCCAGCGCAGCAAGGCGCACGCGCGAGTCGACGCCCCGGCCGTCGAGGCCAAGGCGACCCGCGTCGAGGTCATCGTGCCGAGCACGGCCGAGAGCGATCGCGCGATGACCTTGCCGGGCACCGTGCGCGCACTCGAGCAGACCAAGATCTACGCGCGGACCACCGGCTACGTCCGGCGCTGGCTGGCCGACATCGGCGACAAGGTCACGGCCGGCCAGCTGCTGGTCGAGCTCGACGTCCCCGACGTCGAGGCCCAGCTCGGCCAGGCGCGCGCGCAGCTGGCGCAGGCCCAGTCCGCGGTCAAGCAGGTCGCGGCGCAGCGCGACTACTCGAAGTCGAACAGCTCGCGCTACGAGAACCTGGTCAACCAGAAGCTGGTCGCGGTGCAGCAGGCCGAGCAGACCCAGGCCCAGGCGTTCACCGACGAGGCGAGCGTCACGGCCGCGGAGGCCAACGTCGCCGCACAGCAGGCCAACGTGCGCCGGCTGTCCGATACCCTGGCGTTCGCCCGCGTGATCGCGCCGTTCGCCGGCACGATCACCGCGCGCAACGTCGAGCGCGGCAACCTGGTGTCGGAGACCCAGGCGACCGAGCTCTACACGCTGGTGGCGACCGATCCGGTCCGGATCTACGTCGACGTCCCGCAGAACGTCGCGCCCAACGTCAAGGTCGGCACCGAGGCCACGCTCGACGTGCGCGAGTTCCCGGGCCGCAAGTTCACCGGCAAGATCACGCGGTCGGCCGGCGCGCTCGATCCCGACCTCCACACGATGACGACCGAGGTCCAGGTCCCGAACCCCGACAGCGCGCTGCTGCCGGGCATGTACGTCCAGGTGACGCTGTCGTTCCCGGTGCCGCACCGGGTGATCGAGATCCCGGCGACCGCGCTGTACAGCGATGCCGAGGGCCTGCGGGTCGCCGTGGTCGATGCGCACCAGAAGGTACACTACGTACCGATCACGATCGAGCGCGATACCGGCGCCACGGTGCAGGTCGCGACCGGGCTGACCGGTGACGAGCGGGTCATCAAGATCGCGGTGCCGTGGCTGGTCGAGGGCGATCCGATCGAGCTCGCCACGCCGGCGGCCGGCACGGGGTCGGGCGCGGCGCCCGGCGAGAAGAAGTAGGGGAGATTTCCCATGGCAACGATCGACCTCGACGGCACCGCGATCTACTACGAGGACTCGGGTCCGGGATCGACCGGCGAGACCATCGCCTTCAGTCACGGCCTGCTGTGGGGCACCGAGCTGTTCGCCCCGCAGGTCGCCGCGCTGCGCGCGCGCTATCGCTGCATCGCGTGGGACCACCGCGGTCAGGGCCGCAGCGGCTCCGACCACCGCCACTGCATCGACATGGAGCTGGTGTGGCAGGACGCGGTGCGACTGGTCGAGCAGCTCGCCGGTGGGCCGGTCCAC
>DATBBB010000192.1:0-4283 GCA_036271215.1 Kofleriaceae bacterium
ATGCTCGAGTCTTGGCGTGGTTTCACGACGAGGGCAAGAAACCCGATCGCCGCGCCGGAATGGCACGTCGCGGATCACGCGTGCGCCAGATCGCCGTCGATCCGGGCGCATGATCGCGACAGAACGACGAACCGACCCGAAGCCAAACCGCCCCAAAGCCGAGCCGACCCCGCGCACCGCGAAGCCGCGCATCGCGCGAGCCGTATCGCGAACCCGCGAACCCGCGAACCCGCGAACCACGCCGCCCATAAAAAAACGCGGCCTCGAGGGCCGCGTGGTCATCTTCTCATTGAAGAGAGATCGAGCAACTACCAGCGATCGCCACCACGGCCACCGCCGCGGCCACCGCGACCACCGCGACGACCACCGCCGTCGCCGCCGTCACCACCACCACCACCACCACCGTAACCACCGCCGCCACCACCGCCATAATCACCACCGCCACCACCACCGTAGCCGCCACCGCCGCGGCCACCACCGCCGCCACCGTAGCCGCCGCCACCACCGCCGCCCCGGAAGCCACCGCCACCGCCGCCGCCGCCGCCGCGCTGCTGGCGCTGCTCGGCTTCGTTCACGCGGAGCGGGCGACCGTCGAGGGTGCGTCCGTCCATGCCCTCGATCGCCTTGGCGGCTTCCTCGGGAGTGCCCATGGTCACGAACGCGAATCCGCGGGAGCGGCCGGTCTCGCGATCCGAGACCAGGTGGACGTCGCTGACGGTTCCGAATTCCTGGAACGCGGTGCGGACGCCATCAGCATTGGTATTGAACGAAAGATTTCCAACGTACAGACGAGTGTTCATCGCTTGCTCGATCTGGCCCAAGTGACGACTGTCCCGCCCGGAGGGGGCCATGGTGCTCCATAGCGGGGGGTTTCAAAACAGAGAGAACGCGGCTTCAAACTCCCACGAGAGCACCGGACCAAAACCGACGAACTGTGGCAACGCCGAAGCTACTCCTGGCGGTTAGCGATTGCCACCTGGAAAGTCGACTGGACCTCAACCTATTGGATCAACAGGCATTAAATGTCAGAAACTGACGCAGGATCGCGGTGTCGGACGAGGACCTGATGGCGCACGCGAGGGCATGGCACGGCGGTCTCGAGGTCAGATCTGAGGCCAGATCTAGGGTCAGACCCGAGGTCTCTCGATGGGGATCGTCTAACGATCCGTACGGCGATCCGTGCGGCAATCCACGAGGCCCAGACCGCGACGCATGCGCAGCACGGCGCGGCGGTCCGTGTCGCACGCAGCGGCCGGGTATGCTCGCGGGCCATGTCTGAGCTCGAGCGAACCTTGCTGCGGCGCCTGCGCGACCGCGACGAGCGAGCGTTTCGCGAGCTGATCGAGCACCACCGCGATCGGGTGTTCAACATCACCTTCCGCATGCTCGGCAACCGCGCCGAGGCCGAGGACGTGGCGCAGGAAGTGTTCATCACGGTGTTCAAGACGATCGAGAGCTTCCGCGAGGAGTCGAAGTTCTCGACCTGGCTGTACCGGGTCACCGTCAACCATTGCAAGAACCGGATCAAGTACCTCGCGCGGCGCCACGAGCGCGATCGCGACGAGCTCGACGAGACCTCGCACGAGACCAACGGCGCGTCCGGCGCCCCGGTGCGCCACGTCGCGCCCGACCGCGCGCTCGAGGGCGCGCAGCTCGAGGTCCTGTTGCAGGAAGCGATCGGCCACCTCGACGACGATCAGCGCGTGGTCGTCGTGCTGCGCGATGTCGAGGATCTGTCGATCGAGGAGATCTGCGAGATCACCGGGTTGCCCGACGGCACGGTGAAGTCGCGGCTGCATCGCGCCCGGCTGGTGCTGCGCAAGAAGATGCAGCGCCATGTGGGGGAGCCATGACCGTGCCAACGCCACGTCGATCACGCTACGCTGGAGGCCGCCGTGACCGCTGATCCGCCGACCCACGCGCCCGACGCGCCAGACGATCGAAGCGATGCGCTCGGAGATGACGACCTCGACGAGGCGATCCTCGCCAAGGTATCGGACTTCCTCGACGGCGCGCTGACCGGCGCCGAGCGCGACGAGGTGGCCCAGAAGGTCGCCCAGGATCCGGTGTGGCGGCGCGTGCACGGCGAGCTGACCGAGACCCGCAAGTACCTCTCGGGGCTGCGCAAGGCGCACGCCCCGCCCCGGTTCACCCAGGACGTCGCCGAGACGATCCACCAGCGCAGCGCCGGCCGGTTCTTCGCCCGCCGGACCCTGGGCGATCGCGTGCCGTTCAGCGCGCTGCTCGTGCTCGCGCTGCTCGTGCTCGTGGTGATCGGCTACGTGCTGTGGTCGTCGCCGACCGGCTCGCTGCGCCGCGGTCCCGATCCGGCGCCGGTGCCCGAGGGCTCGGCGGTCGACAAGCCGTAGCCGCCGAGCCCATCGCCGCCGCTCAGACCGGCAGCAGCGAGCGGCAGAACTGGCGCAGCGGCTCGCGGCGCTCCGGCGGCACGTACTCGAGGTTGAGCTGGCGATCGGTGACCTCGAAGAACGAGCGGTCGGCGGCGAGCAGCTCGGCCTCGGCGCGCTCGATCTCGACGCTGTCGACGTCGCGCAGGTTGGTGCGGACCTGCGCGGCCTCGGCGTCGAGCTTGTTGGCGACGAAGAACCCGCCGAGGATCAGCTTGGCCTTGACCGCCATCGAGTGGACATCGGCGCCGGTGCGGTGCGGCAGCGCGAGCACCTCGTACAACAGGTCGGTGCCGGCCGGCGACGCGCGCTCGTAGGCCCGGCGGGTGACGTAGCCGAGGTCGAAGATCGCGAGCTGCGGCGCGAACACCATGCCGTAGGTCCGCGCCATCGCGGCGTAGTAGCTGAAGTGGCGTCCGACCTCGCGCAACAGCTCGGGGCGATCGACCAGCTCGCGGCCGAGCCGGCGGTACTGGTGGAACACGTCGTACACCGCGCGCAGGTTGCGCGCCTTGATCGCCTCGCGCAGGTAGTTATTGAAGAACCGGATCGCGAGCCGCAGCGCCTGCTCGTCGTGGTGCTCGACCGAGCGCACGCCGATCACGCGGGTCGCGTCGGAGAACGTCGACACGGTGTCGCTCGCGCCGTGCAGCGCGCGCAAGAAGCCATGCTCGAGCTGCAGCAGGCACTTCATCTCGAACCAGTTCTTGCCCTCGGACAGCATCTCGAGCGCCTCGTCGGACAGCCCCACGAAGTCGGCGCGATCGACCACGAACCACTCCTTGGGCATCCGCGCCTTGTGCTTGGCGTAAGAGTCGAGCAGGATCTTGATCGCCCACGCGCCCTCGGCGGCGACGTCGCGGTCGTTGCGGTCGAGCGACTTGATGATGATCGTGCCGACCTGGCCGATCCGGATCGCCAGCGCGGTCTGCGCCTCCATCGGATCGCGCGCGCGGTCGGCGACCTGGTGGACGATCCGCGTGGCGTCCTCGCGCAGCCGGATCAGCAGCCGCGACGGATCGACGAACCGCACCACGTAGAAGAAGTACGGCAGAAGGATCGCCCAGCCCATCATCGCCAGGTACACCGAGAGCGCGATCGCCCAGGTCGGGGCGAACTTGGGGCCGATCATGTAGTCGACCCACAGCGTGTGCGCGGCGCCGAACGTGATGAACGACAGCACGTAGCGGTTGATCCGGTCCTGCAAGAACATCTCGATCAGCTTCGGCGTGTGCATGTTCGCCGTGAGCGGCAGCGCGAGGCCGATCGTCGCGATCAGCATCGCGAGCACGTTGTTGTAGGCGCGCGCCATCGGCGACAGGATGTCGACCAGCTTGGCGTTGTTGACGTCGGCCCAGCTCAGGTCGGCCCCACCCGGCGAGCCCGCCCGCCACCACTCGGCAAAGAACTCCAGGCCGAACAGCAGCGCAAATGCCACGAATGCGATCGCCAAGGATCGCACGAAGAGCCTGCGCATGGACCTAGCGTAACCCAAGAGCTGTCGAACATTCGTCGATAGCTCTTGTCGATCGGCTTGCCGGCATGGTGCCGGCCGCGCCTGCACGGAAAAGATCGTCAGCTCGAGGACTCGCTGACTGAGCAACCGCCTGCGTGTGTTGCGCAGTGTGTCGATGCCGGTCCGGGGAGCCGGTCCGGGGAGCCGGTCCGGGGCGCCGGTCCGGGCCGTCAGTCCGAGTCGTCCTGCAGGAACGCGAAGTAGCGCTCGGGCAGATCGTCGAACTCGAGGGCGCCGCCGCAGCTCGGGCACTTGAAGACCGGCGGCTCGAGGTTGGCGGCGAGGATCGCGGCCGACTGGAGCAGGCGCTCTTCCTGGTGATCGCAGCTGATGCAGTGGAACGGCGCGAAGAACGACGT
>DATBBB010000193.1:0-14358 GCA_036271215.1 Kofleriaceae bacterium
CAGGGTCTTCGTCTTGCCCGACCGGCGCACCGAACGAGTCTTTCCACGAGCGGTCAAGCTCAAGATGAGCAACTACGCGCGCAAGCGGCCCGCGAAGTCCTCGTCGAGGTCCCGCGCTAAGTGAGTGGCATTGGCGCTAGCCGCGCTCGCTACTCGGCGCGATACACCGACCAGCGCTGTACGCCGACCGGCTCGGGCAGCGCCTTGGACGTGTACGACAGCGGCTCGAGCTCGGCGCCCTGCTCGGCGAGGTACGCCGCGACCCCGGGCGCGCGGTAGGTCACGTCGCTGATCGAGACCTGGTAGCCCTCGGCGAGCGCCTGCAGCTTGGCGGCGATGTTGACCGTGCCGCCGAAGAAGTCGGCGTTGGCGTTGAGCCGCACGGCGATGCACGGCCCGGTGTTGAGCGAGATCCGCAGCCGGATCGGCGTGTCGGCGCGCGCGGGGTGAAACGCGTCGTGGATCTGGCGCGCCGTCCGCACCGCGTCGACCGGATCGACGAACGCCGCCATCACCGCGTCGCCGATCGTCTTGACCACCGCGCCGCGGTTCGCGCCGACGATCGCGAACACCTCGTCGAAGTGCTTCTTGATCTCGACGAACGCCGCCGGATCGCCGCGCAGCGCATAGAACGCGGTCGAGCCGACCACGTCGGTGAACAGCACGGTCTGCTCGCCGACCCCGAGCCGGACGTCCGCGCCGATGTAGTCCTCCGAGAACAGATCGCGGAACTCCTGGAAGCTGAGCAGGTGACCGGCGCGCAGCGCGTGATCGGTCCACCGCGCCTGCTCGATCGCGAACGTGCACGGCGCGCCGCCGTCGTTGGCCAGCTCGATCACCGCGCCGGGCCCGATCGCCGTCGAGCCACCGTCGCTGCGCGGCGCCCACGCGACCCGCTCGGCGCCGTCGGCCGGGGCGTCGCCCACGTCGAGGTACCCGCCGGCCGTCTGGTCCTTGCGGAACGTGTAGCGGCCGGCCGCGAGCTGCGGCCGGAGCTCGATCCGCGCGCCGGGCGCCACGGTCTGCTGGACCCGGATGTGGTCCTTCTTGGCGGGCTCGGCGCTGCAGTACAGCTGCTCCGGGATGTCGCGCACCGAGGGGTGGACCCGGAACGTGACCTCGACCGACTCCTGGGTGTCGGTCGCGAACGTCACCTGGCAGGCATCGCAGTGCGACTGCGCCGCGAGCGCCGACAGGGTCGGGTTCTCGTCGCGCACGCCGCGGCAGTGCGGGCACACCGTGTCCCACGACAGGCTCAGGAGCCCCGCGCGCGTCGAGTGCAGCGCCACCCGGAGCAGGTCCTGCTCCGAGAGCCCCCACACCCGGGCGCGCTCGCGGATCTGGATCCGGTGAAGGTCCGGATCATCGCCGGTCCGGATCCAGTCGATCAGCGCATCGACGCAGCTCGCCGGCAGCCCGAGCCCGACCAGCGCCTCGCGCTGATGGTGCAGCCGCTGCTGCGCCGACTCCGACAGCACGGGCGGCGGTAACATCAGGACCTCGGGCCGCAGCCGATCGAGCTGCGCGGCGAGCGCCGGCACGACCCGGCGGTACGCCTTCTCGAGCGATGGAAACCCGAGCCGGAGCGCGGCCGAGCCGAACACGCCGCGCGGCACCGCGCCGAAATACAGATAGACCCGCGTCCCGGTCGCGATCTGCTCGAGCCGGTGGATCGCGAACATCACGCGCATGAAGCCGCGGTCGTAGATCCGCAGGCAGGTCAGCCACTGGTTCGCGACCCAGTTCCACGGGACCTCGATCCACTCGTGGCGCACGCCGCCGTTCTTCGCGGTGCCCCAGCGCTTGCCGTCGCGCTCCTCGAACCGCATCTCGGCGGTGCCGAGCGCGCGGTTCATCCGCGAGGTGTCGGCGATGTGCGGCCACAGCGCCTCCGGGCTGCCCTTGACGTCGAACCACCACAGCTTCTCGATCCGCTTCTCGTTGGCCCACGCCGCCGGAAACGGATGCAGGGCCAGGAGCTGCGAGGCAGTCATCGGTTCGTCGCTCGCCATTGCGCGCAGACAGTCTATCCCAACCGCCCATCCGTCATGCAGTGGTCATATCCGCAATAACGGATCTGAGCGCGGCATCACGGGGCGATTTGCGTGGCTCGCCGGTGTGTGCAATGGCGGCGTCGGCTCCTCGCATCTGTCGCGGTCGTGCCGCACACCGTCGCAGCGGTGGAGCTGCCACCTCGTCCTTGGGGCGGGCCGGGGGCGGGCCGGGGCGAGCCCAGGGCGGGACTGACCCCGTCGCCAAAAAAACAGCCGATCGATGCAAGGACCGGGAATGCAAATCCTACTACTACTGTAGTCACCGCCATGCGCAACACCCTCGCCGCCCCCGCCATCGTGCTCGCGCTGTCCTGTCTGTCGTCGATCGCCGCCGCCCAGGCGCTCGAGCTGCCCCAGCCGAGCCCCAAGGCGCGCGTCGAGCAACGCGTCGGCATCACCGACGTCGCGCTCGATTACTCGAGCCCCGGCGTCAAGGGCCGCAAAGTCTGGGGCGAGGTCGTGCCGTACGACAAGGTGTGGCGCGCCGGCGCCAACCAGCCGACCAAGCTGACGGTCAGCCGCGACTTCAGCTTCGGCGGCACCGCGGTGCCCGCCGGGTCGTACTCGGTGTTCATGATCCCGGGCAAGGCGGCGTGGACGGTGCTGCTCAACAAGAGCCTGACCGCGAGCCAGGACGAGCACGACGCCAAGGACGATGTCGCCAGGCTGACGATCAAGCCGGCGGCGCTGCCCGCGCTGCGCGAGCGGCTGCGCTACACGTTCGACGACACGCAGGATGATCGCACGACGCTCGCGCTCGAGTGGGAGCGGGTCCGGATCGCGGTGCCGATCGCGATCGACACCCGCGGCCTGGTCACCGCCGGCATCGACCGCGCCCACGCCGACGTGTGGCGCACCGACTTCTCGGCGGCGAGCTACCTGTTCGACGCCGGCCAGACCGACCGCGCGCTCGAGCTGGTCGACAAGTCGATCGCGATCCAGCCGACCTGGCGCGCCGAGTGGCTGCGCGCCCAGATCCAGCACAAGAAGGGCAACAAGGCCGAGGCCACCGCGTCGGCCGGCCGCGCCCAGGAGCTCGGCACCGGCGACAAGACCTACGAGGCCAACACCAAGCCCACCCTGCTGAAGACGATCGCCGGCTGGAAGTAGCGCGCGCCGCTTCGTTGCTTCGTTGCCTCGCCGCCGTGTCGCCCATGCCCGATCCGATCTTCGATCCGAACCTCGCGCCGAGCCTCGCGCCGAACCTCGCGCCGAGCCTCGCGCCGAGCCTCGCGCCGAGCCTCGCGCCGCCGCTCGCGCCGTGGCCGTGCGACGCCGCCGCCCGCGCCCAGGCGGTGGCGCGCGTGGCTCGTCCGCTCGCGCCGGCGCTGCATCGCGCGCTGGTCGCGCAGAACGCCCGGCTCGCGGCGAGCGCGGCGCGGACCGCGAACCTCGAGGCGCTCGGCCGCGGCGCGGCGGTCGTGATCACCGGCCAGCAGGTCGGGCTGTTCCTCGGCCCGCTGTACACGATCTACAAGGCGGCGACCGCGGTCGCCCTGGCGCGCGTGCTCGCGGCCGAGACCGGGCGGCCGGTGGTGCCGATGTTCTGGCTGCAGACCGAGGACCACGATCTGCCGGAGATCGCGAGCCTCGGTGTGCCGGGCGCCGCCGCGTGCGAGACGGTCGCCGCGCCGGTCGACGCCGGCAACCGGATCTCGATCGCGCACCGCCGGTTGCCGCCGGAGATCCTCGGCTGCCTCGACCGGCTGAGCGACGCGCTCGGCGACGGCGCGCTCGCCGCCGCGCACCTCGAGCGGCTGCGCCGGCACTACCGGCCCGGCGCCGGGTGGGCCGAGGCGTTCGCCGGCGTGCTCGGCGAGCTGTTCGCGCCCGAGGGGCTGGTGCTGATCGATCCGCGCGATCCGCGCGATCCGGCGATCGCCGAGCTCGCGGCGCCGATCCACGCCCGCGCGCTCGACCAGGCCGGGCCGATCGCCGCAGCGATGATCGCGCGGTGCGACGAGCTGGCGCGCGCGGGGCGGCATGTCCAGATCTACGTCCGGCCGGGCGCGCCGCTGGCGTTCTTCCACCCCGACGCCGCCGACGGCCCGCGGGTCCGGCTCGAGCCCGCCGGCGACGATGCGTTCGCCGAGGTCGGCAGCGGCAAGGTCCACGCGCGCGCGGCGCTGCTCGCGATCCTGCGCGACGATCCGCGGCGGTTCTCGACCAGCGCGCTGCTGCGACCGATCGTCCAGGACACGCTGTTGCCCACGGTGGCGTACGTCGGCGGACCGGCCGAGGTCGCGTACTTCGCGCAGCTCGGCCCGGTGTACCGCGCGTTCGACCGCGCGATGCCGCTGATCGTGCCGCGCGCGAAGTTCCGGATCACCGACGCGCGGGCCCGCAAGCTGCTCGACCGGCTCGGGCTGGTGCCGGCGGACCTCGCGCGGCCCGAGGCCGAGCTGCTGGCTGGCGCTGGCAACGACGACGCCGCGCAGATCTCCGCGCGGCTGCTCGCTCCGTTCCTGGCCGCGCATCGTGCGCTGGCGGAGTCCCTCGGCAGCGAGGCCGGGCCGCAGATCGCGCGCGCGCTGGCGAAGACCCGGGCGTCGGTCGAGCGCTCGGTCGGCAAGCTCGCGAGCAAGATCGAGCGCACCCGGCTGTACGCCGACGCCGAGCGGGTCGATGCGGTGCGCCGGCTGCGCGCGCTGCTCGCGCCCGGTGGCGCGCCGCAGGAACGGACCCTGGGGCTCGCCGGGCTCGCGGCGCGGCTCGGCGATCGCCATGTCGTCGAGCGGGTGCTCGCCGCGATCGATCCGCTCGCGCCGGGCAGCGGCACGCTGCAGGAGCTCGCGGGATGACCGGCGGCGATGGCATGACCGGCGGCGATGGCTCGAGCACCTACGGCGTCGACGTCCTCGCGTTCGGCCCCCACCCCGACGACGTCGAGCTGTTCTGCGGCGGCACGGTGATCCGGCTCGGCCAGCTCGGCTACACGACCGGCGTGGTCGATCTGACGCGCGGTGAGCTGGCGAGCCACGGCACGCCGGCCGAGCGCGCGCAGGAGACCGCGGCCGCGAGCGCCGAGCTCGGCCTGGCGTTCCGCGACAACCTCGGGCTGCCCGACACCGGGCTCGCCACGGTCCCCGAGCAGCTCGCCGCGGTCGTGGGCGCGCTGCGCCGCCGCCGGCCCGAGCTGGTGCTCGCGCCGTGGATCGAGGATCGCCACCCCGACCACGCCGCGGCCGGCGCGCTGGTCGCGCGCGCGGTGTTCCTCGCCGGGGTCCGCAAGTTCGCGCCCGACGCCGGGCCCCGGTTCGTGCCGCGCCAGCTGCTGTACTACGCGATGCGCCACCGGATGACGCCGAGCTTCGTGGTCGACACCTCGGCGGCGGCGGCCCGCAAGGCGCGCGCGATCGCGTGCTACGCCAGCCAGCTCACGCGGCGCGGGGCGGCCGGGCAGGCCGGCAACGGCGACGCCGATCCGACGCTGATCAGCTCGCCGCGCGCGACCGAGGCGATCGAGCTGCGCGACCGCTACTACGGCACGATGATCGGCGCGAGCCACGGCGAGCCGCTGCGCAGCCCGAACGTGCCCGGCCTGGTCGATCCGATCCGGCAGTTTCGCGACAACCCGTTCGCCGAGGCCCACGCCTTCGAGCCGCTCGCATGACGCGCCCGCTGTCGATCGCGGTGGTCTGCCTGCCGGGGCTCGGCGGCAGCGGCGTCGTGGCCGCCGAGCTGGCGCTCGGGCTCGCGGCGCGCGGCCACCGGATCCACGTCGTCGCCACCGAGCTGCCCGAGCGGTTGCGAGGCCATCTCGTTCCGGATCGGCGAGACCGACGTTCCTCGTCGGGCGAAGCCGATCGACGGGAAGCGGGAATCGAAGGCGCCTCGCTCCCCGAAAGCTTGCGGGCCGGCGAATCGGCCGAGACCGGCGTGACGTTCGTCCGGGTCGACGTCCCGACCTCGCCGGTGTTCGAGCACGGCCCGTACGACGTCGCGGTCGCGAGCCAGCTCGTCGAGCTGATCCGCGCCACGCCGATCGATCTGGTCCACCTGCACTACGCGGTGCCGCACGCGGCGAGCGCGCTGCTGGTCAGCCGCATGCTCGGCGACCGCGCACCGGCGATGGTGATCACCCTGCACGGCACCGACGTCACCCGGCTCGGCGTGCACCCCAGCCTGCACGCGGTCACCGCGTTCGCAGTCGCGGCGTGCGACGGCATCACCACACCGTCGCGCTACCTGCGCGGCGCCGCCGCCGAGCGGTTCGCGATCGCTCCCGAGCGGATCGAGGTGATCCCCAACTTCGTCGACCTCGAGCGGTTCGCGCCGCCCGCGGTGCGCGATCGAGCCGCCGGTGGGCTCGCCGCGCTGTTCGCGGGCGCCGGGCCTGGCGCCCCCACCGGGGACGCCGATGACACCGGGCCGATCCTGTTCCACGTCTCGAACTTCCGGCCGATCAAGCGGCCGCTCGATCTGGTCGAGGTCCTCGCCCGGGTCCGCCGCAGCCTGCCGGCGCGCGCGGTGCTGGTCGGCGATGGCCCCGAGCGCGACGCGGTCGTCCGCCGGGCGGACGAGCTGGGCGTCGCCGATCAGCTGTGCCTGCTCGGCCGGCGCGACGACTTCGCCGCGCTGCTCGGCCACGCCGACGGCTTCGTGCTGCCGAGCGAGAGCGAGGGCTTCGGGGTCGCCGCGCTCGAGGCGATGGCGGCCGGCGTGCCGGTGTTCGGCTACGACGTCGGCGGCCTGCCCGAGGTCGTCGCCGGCGGCGCCGGCACGCTGGTGGCGTGCTGCGACGTCGATGCGCTCGCCGCCGCGGTGGTCGCCGGGATCCGCGACCCGCGGCAGCGCGACGCGATGGGCCGGGCCGCGCGCGCCCGCGCCGAGGATCGATTCGGCGGCGGCGCGGCGATCGCGCGCTACGAGGCCTACTTCCGGCAGGTGCTCGCCCGCCGGCCCCCGCGCAAAGAAAGTAGAGGCAGCTCTGTATGATGCGACTCCTCGTGACCGCGTGCCTGGCCTCGGTGATCGTGCTCGGCGGCCGGGCCTCGGCCGACACCGAGCTGCCCGCCGGCGCGCTCGCCCACGCGCTCGACCGGGTCGCCGCCACCGGCCGCGTGCTGTACATCGCCGCCCACCCCGACGACGAGAACACCCGGCTGCTCGCGTACCTGTCGAACATCCGCCACCTCGACGTCGCGTACCTCGCGATGACCCGCGGCGGCGGCGGCCAGAACCTGATCGGCGGCGAGCAGGGCGCCTTGCTCGACGTGATCCGCACCGAGGAGCTGCTCGCGGCGCGCGGGATCGACGGCGCGCACCAGTTCTTCACCCGGATGCGCGACTTCGGCTACTCCAAGCGCGCCGACGAGACGCTCGCCACGTGGGGCCACGACGAGGCGCTCGCCGACGTGGTCTGGGTGATCCGGACGTTCCAGCCCGACGTGATCATCACCCGGTTCAACGAGCAGCCGCCCAACCACGGCCACCACACCGCCTCGGCGATCCTGGCCCGCGAGGCGTTCGCCGCCGCCGCCGATCCGAAGCGGTTCCCCGAGCAGCTCGTGGACGGCGTGGTGGTGTGGCAGGCCGAGCGCCTGGTGCAGAACATCCCGAACTGGAACAATGCGCCGGCGCCGCCGTCGGCGGTCGCGCTCGACATCGGCGCCTACGATCCGCGGCTCGGCCTCGAGATCGGCGAGCTCGCGGCGCGGTCGCGCAGCCAGCACAAGAGCCAGGGGTTCGGCGTCGCCGCCGAGCGCGGCCCGGTCACCGAGCGGTTCCTGCCGCTCGCCGGCCACGCGCCGGCGCACGACCTGTTCGAGGGCATCGAGCTGACCTGGCAGCGCTACGGCGCGCCGGCGGCCGGGCTCTCGCGCGCGCTCGCCGACGCCCAGCGCACGCTCGACCGCGATCACCCCGAGCGCGCGGTGCCGGCGCTGGTCCGCGCCGCCGCCGAGCTCGATCGGCTGGCGATGTCGCCCGCGCACAAGGACGATCCGCGGCTGCGCGACGCGCACCGGGCGCTCGGCGAGGTCCTGATCGGCGCGGCCGGCGTGTACGCGCGCGCCACCGCGGCGCAGCCGGTGGTCGCCCCGGGCGGTACGGTCGAGGTCGGCGTCGAGCTGGTCGCGCGCGGCGTGCCGGTGACGGTCCAGCGCGTCGAGCTGCCGGGCGCCGCGGTGATCGCGCCCAACAAGTCGATCGCGGTCGGCCACAAGGAGCTGCTCAAGCTGTCGGCGACCGTGCCGGCGCAGGCCCAGCCGTCGACCGCGTACTGGCTGAGCCAGCCGCCGGCCCCGGGCCACTACACTGTCGACGATCCGCGGCAGATCGGGTCGCCGCGCCAGCCGCCCGCGCTCGCCGCCGCGGTCGATCTCGCGATCGCCGGCCGCACCGTGCGCGCGATGCTGCCGGTGATCCACGCGTGGACCGATCCGGTGCGCGGCGAGCGGACCCGGCCGTTCGTGATCGTGCCGCCGGCGACGGTGACCCCGCTGCGCGACGCGGTGATGGCGCCCGGCCGGCCCGGCCCGCTCGCGCTGCGGATCCGCGCCGGGCGCGACGCGCTGACCGCCGTGGTCGAGCTCGAGCTGCCGCGCGGCTGGACCGCGAAGCCGGCGACCCAGGACGTCGCGCTCGCCAAGCTCGGCGACGAGACCACGCTGCAGTTCGAGGTCTCGCCGGAGCCGGGCGCCGCCGCCGGCGAGGCCCGGCCGATCGTGCGCGTCGCCGGCACCGCGTGGTCGCTGCGCGAGGACACGATCGACTACGGCCACATCCCGATGCAGGTCGTGCTGCGGCCCGCCGCGGTCCGGCTCGTGCCGCTGCAGATCAAGATCCCCACCGGCCGGATCGGCTACGTCCGCGGCTCGGGCGACTCGATCCCCGCCGACCTGACCCACGTCGGGTTCACGGTCGACGAGCTCGACGACGAGGCGCTGCGCGCCGGCGACCTCGGGCGCTACGCGACGATCATCCTGGGGATCCGCGCCTACAACACGCGCGCGGCGCTGCGCGCGACCCACCCGCGGCTGATGGCGTACGTCGAGCGCGGCGGCACCCTGATCGTCCAGTACAACACGCTCGGCGTCGAGGGCCCGATCGGCCCCTACCCGCTCGAGCTCGGCCGCGACCGGATCACCGACGAGACCGCCGCGCCGACGTTCCTCGATCCCAAGGATCCGCTGCTCACCACGCCCAACAAGATCGGGCTCGCCGACTTCGACGGCTGGGTCCAGGAGCGCGGGATCTACTTCGCGTCGAAGTGGGACCCGCGCTACCACCCGGTGCTGCGGTTCTCGGATCCCGGCGAGGGCCCGCTCGACGGCGCGGTGGTCGTCGCGCGCCACGGCAAGGGCCGCTACATCTACACCGGGCTCGTGATGTTCCGCGAGCTGCCCGCCGGCGTGCCCGGCGCGTACCGGCTGTTCGCCAACATGATCGCGGCCGGCCGGTGAGCGACGACCCGCTGCCTCCGCCGCCGTTCTGGGGCACGTGGCGCCGGCTGTACTGGCTGGTCGCCGGGGCGCTGGTCGCCAACATCGTCGCGCTGTGGCTGCTCGCGCGGTGGGCGGCATGACCGGGCTCGCCACGCTCGACTGGATCGTGCTGCTCGGCACGGTCGCGACGATCGTGCTGTACGGCGCGTGGCGGACCCGCGGCGTGCGCAACGTCGACAGCTTCGTGCGCGGCGACGCCCAGCTGCGATGGCCGACGATCGGCCTGAGCATCATGGCGACCCAGGCCAGCGCGATCACCTTCATCTCGACGCCGGGCCAGGGCTTCGCCGACGGCCTGCGGTTCGTCCAGTTCTACTTCGGCCTGCCGCTCGCGATGATCGTGATCAGCGCGGTGTTCGTGCCGGTGTACTACCGGCTCAAGGTCCGCACCGCGTACGAGTACCTCGAGCACCGGTTCGACGCCCGGGTCCGGTTCCTGTGCGGTATCCTGTTCCTGATCGGCCGCGGGCTCGCCACCGGGATCACGATCTACGCGCCGTCGATCATCCTGTCGCAGATCCTCGGCTGGCCGCTGCAGGGGACGATCTGGGCGATGGGCGGCATCGTCGTGATCTACACCGTGCTCGGCGGCACCCGCGCGGTCAGCATCACGCAGACCCAGCAGATGGTCGTCATGCTGGTCGGCCTGTTCGTCGCCGCGGTCGTCGTCGTGCTCCGGCTGCCCGACGGCGTGTCGCTGCCCGGCGCGATCAAGATCGCCGGCGTGCTCGGCCGGGTCAACCCGGTCGGGTTCCAGCTCGATCTCGACGACCGCTACACCTTCTGGTCCGGGCTCGCCGGCGGGTTCTTCCTCGCGCTGTCGTACTTCGGCACCGATCAGTCGCAGGTCCAGCGCTACCTGTCGGGCCGCTCGGTCGCCGAGAGCCGGCTGGGCCTGCTGTTCAACGGCCTGTTCAAGATCCCGATGCAGCTCCTGATCCTGTTCACCGGGGTCATGGTGTTCGTGTTCTACGTGTTCAACCGCCCGCCGGTGCACTTCGATCGCACCACGATGGCGCAGGTCGAGGCCCGGCGCGGCGCCGAGGTCGCCACGCTCGACGCCCACCACGCCGCCGCGTTCACCGAACGGCGGTCCGCCGCGCTCGACTACCTGGCGGCCCGCGGCACGCCGCGCGAGGACACCGCGCGCACCGCGCTGGTCACCGCCGAGCAGCACGTCAAGGCGGTCGAGACCGAGACCCACGCGCTGATCGAGCAGGCGGTGCCCGGCGCGCCGACCCGCGACACCGACTTCGTGTTCCTGTCGTTCGTGCTCGCCCACCTGCCGGTCGGGCTGGTCGGCCTGTTGATCGCGGTGATCCTGTGCGCCGCGATGAGCGCGATCGCGAGCGGCCTGATCGCGCTCGGCGTGACGACGACCGTCGACTTCTACCTGCGGATCCGCCAGAGCCTGGGCCGGCCGCCGGCGTCGCCGCGCCACGATCTGCGGGCGTCGCAGGTGATGACCGTGCTGTGGGCCGCCGCCGCGATCGGGTTCGCCAGCGTGGCGTCGCTGTTCGCCAACCTGATCGAGGCGGTCAACATCCTGGGCTCGATCTTCTACGGCCCGATCCTCGGCGTGTTCGTGGTCGCGCTGTTCCTCAAGCGGGTCACCGCGACCCCGGTCCTGCTCGGCGCGCTCGCCGCACAGGCGCTGGTCGTGGTCCTCGTGTTCGCGACCCGCGTCAGCTTCCTCTGGTACAACGTGCTCGGCTGCGCGGCGGTGGTCGCCGTGTCGCTCGCGATGCAGGCGCTGTGGCCCGCGCCGCCTGCCCCACCATGACTGCAGTTATGGGCTCACTCCGACCAAGGATGATCATGAAAGCGTTTTTGCTCACCGCAGTCCTGTTTGCATCGACCGCCGCGCAGGCCCAGGGGCTCAAGCTCCCCGACCAGAGCCCGGCGTCCACCGTCAGCCAGACCATCGGCATCACCGAGGTCACGGTCAGCTATCACCGCCCGGCGGTGAACGGCCGCGTGATCTGGGGCCAGCTGGTGCCGTACGGCGAGCCGTGGCGCACCGGCGCCAACGAGAACACGACGATCACGTTCTCGACCGACGTCAAGGTCGGCGGCAAGCCGCTGCACGCCGGGACCTACGGGTTCCACGCGATCCCGACCGCCAAGGACTGGACCTTGATGTTCAGCACGGCGACCCAGGCGTGGGGCAGCTTCACCTACGACGCCAAGGAAGACGCGCTGCGCGTGACGGTCACGCCGCGCGCCACCCAGACCAGCGAGGAGCGCCTGCTGTACCGGTTCGATGACCTCAGCGACACCAAGGCGACGCTGGTGCTCGCGTGGGACAAGCTCGCCGTGCCGGTCACGATCGAGGCCGACACCGCCAAGCTCGTGATGGCCAACGCGCGCCAGCAGCTGCGCGGCCCGACCGGGTTCCAGTGGCAGGCCTTCACGCGCGCCGTCAACTACTGGCTCAAGAACGGCGGCCCGCTCGACGAGGCGACCAAGCTCGCCGATCGCGCGCTGCAGATCGAGGAGCGCTACTCCACGCTCAACGCCAAGGCGTCGGTGCTCGAGAAGCAGGGCAACGCCAAGGCCGCCGCGGATCTGCGCGCCAAGGCGCTGACGGTCGCGACCGAGAACGAGCTCAACCAGGCCGCGTACCAGCTGCTGGGCGACAAGAAGGTCGACGACGCGATCAAGCTGCTCGAGACCAACGTGTCGCGCCACCCCAACTCGGCGAACGCGCAGGACAGCCTCGGTGAGGCGCTCGCGGCCAAGGGCGACAAGGCCGGCGCGTCGGCCGCGTACACCAAGGCGCTGGCGCTCGCGAAGGATCCCAAGGACAAGAAGCGGATCGAGGCCTCGATCGCCAAGCTCAAGTCGTAGCCGCCGCGGCTGGCACGCCGCCCGCCCCGGCACGCACGGCTCCACGGCTCCACGGCTCCACGGCTCCACGGCTCCACGGCTCCGACGGAGGCTGGCATCGTCTGCTAGATTGCCGGTGTCATGGAGTCCACGGTCTACCGGAGCTGTCCGCTGTGCGAGGCGACGTGCGGCGTCGCGATCACGATCGACGGCGACCGGGTGACCGCGATCCGCGGCGACGCCGCCGATCCGTTCTCGAAGGGCTACATATGCCCCAAGGGCACCGCGCTCGCCGATCTGCACCACGATCCGGATCGCCTGCAGCGGCCGATCGTGCGCGACGGCGCCGCCTGGCGCGAGCTGGCGTGGGACGACGCGTACGACCTGGTCGCGCGCCGGCTCGGCGAGGTCCGCCGCGCTCACGGCAACGACGCGGTCGCGATCTACCAGGGCAACCCCACGGTCCATAACCTCGGGCTCTTGACCTACGGCCGGCTCCTGACCCAGTCGCTCGCGACCCGCAACCAGTACTCGGCGACCTCGCTCGATCAGCTGCCGCACATGCTCGCGGCGCACCTGATGTTCGGCAACCAGCTGCTGTTGCCCGCGCCCGACATCGATCGCTGCGAGCTGTTCATCTGCCTCGGCGCCAACCCGCTGGCGTCGAACGGCAGCCTGATGACCGCGCCCGATGTCCGCGGCCGGCTCAAGGCGATCCGCGACCGCGGTGGTCAGGTGATCGTGCTCGATCCGCGGCGGACCGAGACCGCGGCGCGCGCCGATCGCCACCTGTTCATCCGGCCGGGCAGCGACGCGGTGCTGCTGCTCGCGATGGTCGAGGCGCTGTTCGCCGAGCGCCTGGTCGTGCCGAGCACCGTCCCGCTGACCGGGCTCGACGAGCTGCGCCGGGCCGCCGCGCCGTGGACCGCCGAGCGCGCCGCGCCGATCACCGGGATCGCGGCCGGCGAGATCCGTGCGCTCGCCCGTGCGCTCGCGACCACACCGCGCGCTGTGCTGTACGGCCGGATCGGCGTGTGCACCCAGGAGTTCGGCGGGCTCGGTGCGTGGCTGTGCTACGCGATCAACGCGCTGACCGGCCACCTCGACACGCCGGGCGGCCTGATGTTCACCACGCCTGCGGTCGATCCGCTGCCGCTCGCGAAGCTGCTCGGGATCCGCAGCGAGTTCGGCGCCACGCGCAGCCGGGTCGGCGGCTACCCCGCGTTCGGCGGCGAGCTGCCGATGGTCGCGCTCGCCGAGGAGATCGAGACCCCGGGGCGCGGCCAGATCCGCGCGCTGCTCACGATCGCCGGCAACCCGGTGCTGTCGGCGCCGAACGGGGCGCGCATCGCGGCGGCGCTCGCGCAGCTCGAGCTGATGATCTCGTTCGACATCTACCTCAACGAGACGTCGCGGCACGCGCACGTGATCCTGCCGGCGTTCTCGTCGCTCGCCGAGCCGCACTTCGACGTCGCGTTTCCGCAGTTCGCGTGGCGCAACACGGCGCGCTACAGCCCCGCGGTGCTCGCGCGGCCGGCGGGCCACCCGGCCGAGTGGGAGATGCTCGTGCGGCTGATCGGCATCGTGCGCGGCAAGGGCGCCGACTGCGACGTCCGCGCGCTCGACGACGAGCTCGTCGGCGAGGACGTGAAGCGATCCGCGGGCCCGTTCGCACCGCAGGTGCTCGCCGCGGTCGCCGGCGAGACCGGGCCCGATCGCCTGTTCGAGCTCGCGCTGCGCTCGGGGCCGTACGGCGATCGGTTCGGCGCCGCGCCGGAGGGCCTGACGCTCGCGAAGCTGCGCGCCGCGCCCGATGGGATCGACCTCGGCGAGCTCGCGCCGCGCATGCCGGAGGTGCTGCGCACGGCGTCGGGGAAGATCGAGCTCGCGGCGGCGGAGCTCGTCGGCGACATCGCGCGCGCGCGCGCCGATCTCGCGCGGCCGGCGCCGGCGCTCGTGATCATCGGGCGGCGCGATCTGCGCTCGAACAACAGCTGGATGCACAACCTGCCGATGCTCGCGAAGGG
>DATBBB010000194.1:0-26404 GCA_036271215.1 Kofleriaceae bacterium
TGGTGCCGTGGATCACGATCACCGCGTTGGTGACGTGGCCCGCGGCGTCGCGCTTGGCGCTGCCGAGCGTCATGTAGTGAATCCGCAGCTCCGGCAGCTTCTCGCCGCTGGTGAACGCGAAGTCCTTGATCGTGAAGTCACCGGCCACCGGCGTCACCCCTGCGATCGGGCCGGCGATCGGGGTCAGCGGCGGCGGCGGTCGCTTCGCCGGCATCGGTGCGGGCGCCGCCGTCGGTGCCCCCGGCGGGGGCGCCCGCCGGGTGGGTTCGTCGTGTGACTTCTGACATGCGAGGAGCAAGGCGAGAGCAACGACGCGCTTCATGAGGCGACGCTAGCTCAGATCTCCCCCGGGCATGGGTCGATCCGCCTCGCTCCGGCTTGGTTTGCGCCTCGTTAGCCAGTGTTACGAAACGGTCCCAAAAGCGCTCGTGAATACGGCTACTCTCGCAGTTGTTCCGTATACCAAGGGCCCCAGACCATGCGCGCTGCCCCTGACGATGTGAACGATCGGACCCTGGTGGAGCGGCGTGACCCGCTGCTCGGCACGGTGCTCGATCAGCGGTTTCGCATCGACAGTCAGATCGCGGCCGGCGGGTTCGGGGCGATCTACCGCGCGACCGACGTCAGGTCCGATGCCGAGGTCGCGCTCAAGGTCCTGCACCCGCAGCTCGCCCGCGATCCGTCGGTGGTGGCGCGGTTCCGCCGCGAGGGCAAGACGCTCGCGAACCTCCGCGATCCACACACGATCACCGCGTACGAGCTCGGCGAGGTCGACGACGGCACGCTGTACATCGTCATGGAGCTGCTCCACGGCGAGAGCCTGTATCACCGGTTCCGGTCCCGGGGGCCGATGCCGTGGCGCCAGGTCGTGCACATCGCGCAGGGCGTGTGCAGCTCGCTCGCCGAGGCCCACGCCGCCGGCATCGTCCACCGCGATCTCAAGCCGGCGAACATTCACCTCGAGACCCGCGACGGCGACGCCGACTTCGTCAAGGTCCTCGATTTCGGGATCGCCAAGATCGTCCAGGGCAACGAGCACGATCGCACCGAGCTGACCCAGGTCGGCACGATGATCGGCACCATCGATTACATGTCGCCGGAGCAGATGGTCGGCGGCGAGATGACCCCGGCGAGCGACATCTACACGCTCGGCATCGTGCTCTACGAGATGATCGCCGGCCGCACGCCGTTCGCCACCGCGCAGACCGCGACCGCGCTGCTCGCCGCGCTGCTGACCCAGACCCCGGACCCGCTGGCGCGCCACGCCGACGTGCCGCGCACGCTCGACCAGATCATCGCGCGCTGCCTGCATCGCGAGGTGCCCGATCGGTTCCGCGACGTCACCGAGCTCGCCGAGGCGCTGGCCGCGGTCGCCGCCGCCGTCCCCGAGATCGATACGATCGCCGACGCCGAGCTCGCGCCGCTGCCGACCGCCGGGGTTCCGTCGGCCGAGTTCGACCAGATCATCTCGACCACGGAGTCGACGCGGATCGATGTCCGCTACAAGGACTCGTTCGAGCCGGTGCTCGACGCGCGCGGCCGCCGCAAGAACCTGGTGACGCCGCCGCCGCACAGCTCGACGCCGGTGATCCCGCCGCCGTACGTCGCGCCGGCGGTCGCGCCGACCCCGCCGATGGTCGCGCCACCCGCGCATGCCAAGGGCTCGCAGAACGCGATCGATCCCCGGCCGTGGCAGCCGATGCCGGATCGCCGGGGCTCGCTGCCGCTGATCGGCCAGGCCGCGGCGCCATCATCGCCGGTGCCGGCCGCGTTCGGCCCGGCCCGGCCGGTGTTCGCCACGCCGCTGCCGGCCCCGCCTGCGCCACCGACGCCGATGCCGATGCCGGCCGCAGCGATGGCTGCCGCGATGCCGCTCGACCCGATGGGGCCGATGGCGGCCGCGATGCCGATGGCCGGCGCGCCGATGACCGGCGCCCCGCGGTCGCGCGCCGCCACGTACACGATCCGGCGCTACGACATGGCCGCGGACGCCACGCGCGACGCGCTGGTCCGCCGGATCATCTGGATCTCGCTGCTGGTCGCGTTCGCGATCGGTGTCCTGATCGCGACGCACTGACCAGCTGACTAGAAGTCGAAGTCGCGCATGTAGTGGTCGTTGTAGCCGTTGGGGTGCTTGATCAGGTAGTCCTGATGATAGTCCTCGGCGCGGACCCACGTCGTCGCCGGCTCGATGCGCGTCACGATCGGCCGGTGCCACTTGCCGGACTGGTCGACCTTCGCCTTGACCTGCTCGGCGGTCTGCTTCTGCGCGTCCGAGGTCGTGAAGATCTCGGAGCGGTACTGCGTGCCGACGTCGTTGTTCTGGCGGTCGAGCTGGGTCGGATCGTGGCCGCGGAAGTACCAGTGCGTGAGCAGATCCGCGTACGAGATCTGGTGCGGGTCGAACACGATGCGGACCGACTCGGCGTGGCCGGTCTCGCCCGACGATACGTCCTCGTACGAGACTTTCGGCGACTTGCCGCCGGCGTAGCCGACCTCGATCGACACCACGCCGGGGGCGTCGCGCAGCACGTTCTCCATCCCCCAGAAGCAGCCGCCCGCGAGGATCGCGACCTCGCGCGGGCCGCTGGGGTCGATCGCCGGCTTGGCGACCTTGGGCTTCGGTGGCTTGGCAGGCTCGCAGGCCGCGGACCCCAGGGCACCCAGGGTCGAGGCGAGCAGCGACAGCGCGAACACGGCCCGGCTCGTCATGGGGATCATCATGGCCTAGCTACGCGAGGTGGCACGCCGGGTTACGTGGGCAGGTCCGCGAAACACCGTCCCGTCATCGGCGCGGGCTCGATCGGGTGGTGGGGGAGGCTGCTTGTAACCCCCGGGACGCGGGATCGGCGGAGCGGGTGGGGCGTAAGGCCGCGATGTCTGGTGATCCGGTGGGTGGCACGGCGGGTGCTCTATAGGCGTCCGTCACCACAAAGGAACCACGATGCCTACCTCCAAAAATGACTTCAGCGCCGTCGCCAAGCAAGACCTCCACCGCGTTCAGGGCGGTGCCGGCCGCGTCACCTCGCGCTCCAACTCGTCGACCGACCAGCTGACGACGATGATGACCCAGATCACCAGCTCCATCCAGCAGATGTCCCAGAACAAGAACCAGATGGACCCATCGATGATGATGATGATGATGATGATGGGCGGTGGTGGTGGCGGTGGTGGTGGTGCCGTTGCGGCCCCGCCTCCGCCCCCGGCAGCTCCCGCGGCGCCGGTCGTCAACATCTCGACCAGAGTCCACTGAGCCAGCGAGTCCTCGAGCCGACGCTCTTGTCCGGCCGGACGCCTCGCGCGTAGGTATCAGCGCGGCCTGGCCGCGCACCAGAAATGCCAAGCAATCAGCACGGTTCGCCAGAAACGGCGTACCGTGCTGATTGCGTTGAACGGTGGCCGGAGGACCGGGCACCATGCGCACGGTGACTGCGATCTCGATGCCTCTGGTGATGCCGGCTGCTGCCGACACGTCCGCGGACAGCGAGCTGGTCGCGCGGCTGCGTGCGGGCGATCGCCACGCGGTCGAAGAAGTCTATCTCGCCCACCACACCCAGATCCGCGGGTTCGCGCGCCGGCTGGTCGGCGATCCCGCCGCCGCCGAGGACATCGTCCACGAGACGTTCGTCGCGCTGCCGCGGGCGATCCGGCGGTTCCGCGGCGAGGGCTCGCTGCGCTCGTTCCTGATCGGGGTGGCTGCCAACCACTCGCGCCGCCACATCCGGTCGGCGATGCGGCGCCGGCGTGCCACCGAGCGGCTCGCCGCCCATGAAGCGCTCCAGGTCCGCACGGTCGACGCGACCGATCAGCTGATCACCAGGCAGCTCGCCGATCGGCTGTGGGCCGCGCTCGACGAGCTGCCGCTCGATCAGCGCGTGGTGTTCGTGCTGTGCGAGGCCGAGCAGCGGACCTCGGTCGAGGTCGCCGGGATCGTCGGTGCGCCCGAGGGCACGGTGCGGACGCGGCTGTTTCATGCCAAGCGCAAGCTGCGCGAGATGCTGGGGGAGGCCACATGAACGTCGACGATCTGGTCGGTGCGCTGCGCGCGACGGACGGTGACGACGCCGAGCTGGCCGAGGCCACCCGGCTGCGGGTCCGGCGTTCGCTCGAGACCCGCTCGCGGATCCAGCACCAGCTCGCCGGCGTGCTCGCCGCGGCCGGGATCCTGTTCGGCGGCACGGTGTCGTGGGCGCTGGCGACCGGCGATATCAGCGCGCTGTGGTCACCCGCGCCGCAGGCGATCGCCCCGTCGCCCGTGGCTGCGCCGCCGGCCCCGCCGCATCGATCCTCCGGCCCCGCGTCGATCTCGCCGCCGGTCACCCCGCCAGTCGCGCCGCCGGTCACGCCCGCCGAGCCGTCCGACGTGCCCGCGGCGGTGCCGCCAGCACCGATTGCGCCGTCGCCGGTTGCGGTCGCTGCCTTGCCGGCCCCCGCGCAGGCGCCGGAGGCTGTGCCGCCGGTGCGCGCCGCAGCGCCGCGCCCGGTGCCGATGCGGCCTGCAGCGCCGCCACCCGTCGAGGCGCTGTACCGCCGTGCCCACGAGCTGCACTTCCACGGTGGCGATCCGGTCGCCGCGCTCGCGGCGTGGGACGCCTATCTCGCAGCCGAGCCCGCCGGCCGGTTCTCGGCCGATGCGCGCTACGATCGCGCGATCGCGCTCGTGCGGCTCGGCCGCTACGCCGAGGCGCGCGCCGCGCTGATCCCGTTCGCCGAGGGCAAGGTCGAGCCCGCGGGCTATCGCCAGACCGAGGCCGAACAGCTCGTCGCGCGGCTCGCGCACGCGCACGCACGATGACGATCGCGATGAACGATCGCGCGCGGTCCGGAGACGACCGGCCATGAGATACGCACTGCTCCTGATCGTGCTCGCCGCGGCCGGCACCGCGCACGCCGAGGGCGATCGGATCCTCCACCTCGCGGTCCATGGCTCGGTCGACAGCGCCGCGGTCGGCAAGGCGCTCGCCACCGAGCTCGGCGTCGACGTCGCGGTGGTCGAGGGTGCCTGCGACGTGCCCTGCCTCGACGTCGCGGTCGACGGCAGCAACACCGCGACGATCCTGTTCGCGCCGCGCACCGGTGCGCCGCGCACCCGCAGCGCCGCGCTCGGCAACGACACCACCCAGTGGCCGCTGGTGATCACCTTGCTCGCCGGCAACGTGGTGCGCGACGAGGCCCAGGACGTGCTCGCCGGCCTGCCGACCGATCTACCGCCGCCCGAGGCGGATGCGGCACCCGGCGACGTGCCGCCGGCGCCCGAGCTCGAGCCGGCCCCGGCCCGGCCGGCGGCCGGAGGCCCCGGCTCGGTGACGCGCCCCGAGCCGCTCGCCGAGGCCGAGCCGCTCGCCGAGGCCGAGCCGCCGGGCGAGCACAGCTTCCTCGCGTTCGGCTTCGTGCCCGGGCTGTCGACCGACCTCGGTCACATTGGCTCGGTGCGCCACTTCCTCTCGATCGACGTGCTGGTCGGCGTGTCCGGCGGCTCGAGTGGGCTCTCGATCAGCGGCATCGCCGACATCGAGCGCGGCCTGGTCGCCGGGTTCCAGGTCGGCGGCGTGGCCAGCGTTGCCCGGCGCGTCGCCGGGACCCAGGTTGCAGGCGTCGCGGCGGTGGCCGGTGAAGTCAACGGCGTGCAAGTCGCCGGCACCGCCGCGGTCGCCGATCGCGTGGACGGGGTGCAGGTCGGCGGCGTCGCCGCGGTGTCGCGCACCACGGCCGATACCCAGGCCGGCGGTGTGGCCGCGGTCTCGCACGGCGATGCCGGCACCCAGCTCGCCGGCGTGGCCGCGGTGTCGGGCGGCGATGCGGCGCTGCAGGCCGGCGGCGTGGCGGTCACCGCGCGCGGCACCGCCGACGTCCAGCTCGCCGGCGTGGCCTCGGTCGCCGGCCGGTCGTCCAACTTCCAGGCCTCGGGTGTCACCAACGTCACCCGCGGCCCGGCCAACATCCAGATCGCCGGCGTCGTCAATGTCGCCGGCCGGGTCCACGGTCTCCAGCTCGCCCCGATCAACGTCGCCCACGGCGTCGACGGCGTCCAGGTCGGCGTGATCAACATCGGCGGCTCCGCCGACGGCTTCTCGTTCGGCCTGATCAACATCGTCCCCGGCGGCCGCTACGACCTCGAGACCGCGGTCGACTCCGACCACACCGCGACCCTGCTGTTCCGCCACGGCGGCCGGCGCTGGCACAACGTCTACGGCGTCGCCGGCCACCCGGTCAAGGACGCCGACGCCAGCCGCAACGGCAACGACGACGTCTGGATGTACGGCCTCGGCTTCGGCCCCAGCCTCGCATTCGACAACACCGTCGTCGACCTCGAGGCGATCGCCTGGCAGGTCAACCATGGCCCGGCCCACGAGACCGATGTCAGCCTGCTTGCCCAGGCCCGGCTCTCCGTCGCCCACCACTGGGGCCCATTCGGCCTCGTCGCCGGCCTGATCTACAACACCTACATCACCGACGATCACATGTCGCCGCTGATCCTCGAGCGCCGCGCCACCACCGGTAGCCCGACCACCAGCACCGGCGTCACCGTCGAGCGCTGGCCGAGCGCCTTCGTCGGCGTGCGGATCTGACCGCCGGCGCGCGGAGCTGCTAGGTTCGTACGCATGATCCGGCCCGCGCGGAGCCTGCGGGACGCGCTCGAGCGCGGCGACGACGTCTCCGACGACGAGCTCGACGCCGTGTTCCCCGACGAGCTGCGCTCGCGGTCGCTGCTGCACTGGACCCCGGTCGACATCGCGCTCCGCGCCGCGGCCCTGCTCGCGCCGTCGCCCGCGTCCCGCGTGCTCGACATCGGCGCCGGCGTCGGCAAGCTGTGCCTGGTCGGCGCCGCCGTCACCGGCGCCACCTGGTGGGGCGTCGAGCAGAACCCCGCCTTGGTCGCCGCCGCCAACCACGCTGCCTGGTCGCTCGAGCTCGACGCCCGCACCCGGTTCGTCCAGGGCGACGGCTCGCGCCTGCCCTGGGACGAGCTCGACGCGATCTACTTCTACAACCCGTTCACGACCCTCATGACCGCTCCGCACACGAGCGCGTTCGTCCGCTACGCGACCATCCAGGCGACCCTGCGCCGCATCGAGGACCGGCTCGCCCACGCTCGCCCCGGCACCCGCGTCGTCACCTACTACGGCTTCGGCGGCAACATCCCACCGGGCTACACCCGCACGGTCCGCGAGCCCGCGGGCGGCGACTATCTCGAGCTCTGGCTCCGCGACTAGCGCGAGCATGCGAGCGCGTCCGGCACGCCTACTTTCCGCCGATGGAGTCGCGCTCGCTATCGCTCGAGATCGTCGCGTGACGGTCGATTGTCATTCGCCCGCCGGGGCGGGATCGATTCGAACGAGTCAGTCCGGATCTGGGGTTGGAACCGCTTGCTTCCAACGCTGATCGCCTGCTCACCGGTCCTCGCGATGATGCCGTAGCCGGCCTCGTACTGGGCATGATCGATGGTCCAGGCGCTCTGTCCGCGCCGCTCCGCCTCGTCGAGGATCGCGCGGGCGATCGGGTGGGTCTGGCGATATTCGGCCGTCGCCGCGCACGCGAGGACCTCGTCGCTCGTGACGCCGCCCCGAGGATAGATCTCACGGACGTTCAGCCGGTCCGTGGTGAGCGTCCCTGTCTTGTCGAAGACGATGGTGTCCACTTGCCTGAGGAGCTGGAAGGATCGCCCGTCCTTGATGAAGATTCCCGCGTCGTACGCAAAGCGCAGGTAGTTCAGTGTGCTGAGCGGCCAGATGATCCGCATGTTATCGAGGAATCCGGAGTTGAGCAGCGCGACAGTCCCTTGGGTCCCGACCAGCGGAAAGGACAGCGCGCTCAGGGTCAGCGTCGGAATGACGGTCTTGTCGGCGATCTGCTGGCCCTGCGACTCGATGGAGGCCGTGAAATTGGCGGTGTGCTGGAGTACCTCGGCGATCTGCGATGCGACGGTATCTCGCCCCGTTGTCTCGGCCCGGATGTAGAGCCTGCCAGCGCAGACGATGGTGGTGGCGAAGACGCGGTCCCCGACGACCTTTTCCACCGGCTGTGACTCTCCGGTGAGCATGTGCTGGTCGACCATCCCATCGCCCTCGACGATGATCCCGTCTGCTTCGCTATCAGCGACGAGATCACGCCGGCCGAGTCGAGCACCTCGATCCCGAGGCGCCCCTCCTCCACGAGGAGCTCCTTGGCTTTTGGAAGAGGGGGATCCCGGCGTACAGCACGCAGGCGCCGCCGATAATCCTGAGCGGAGGGAAGAACACGGCCGCCATCGTCACGCCGGTGGCGACGAGCGCCGACCGGACCTGCTCATCCGCTTCGATCTCGGCGGGTGTGGCGACACCCCGCGAGAGCTCGGAGGGTCCCACATCCACCGCTGCCACCTGCGTCAAGGCCTCCGTGTCCTGCGTCAAGGCCTCCGTGTCCTGGACCTCAGGCACGCGCTGTGGCCGGACGAGCTTACGGCCAGCGTACATGCCCGCGGCAAGGAGACAGAGCTGGATGAGCAAGAGATCCTTCGAACTGGGGAGTCACGAGCAAGCTACATGCCGGCTCGGGGCTGGTCAAGCCGGTTCACCGGAGCGGGCGCTCGAACGATGCCTGAAAGCGATGCCTGAAAGGACTGCGAGCTAGCGGGCAAACCAATGCCCCAATGTCCTCACCGTAAAATCGTAGTTTGACAACGCATCCTGATCATTAGACGAGTGTACATATCTTGCAACCGAATCGACGGTTGCTGCCGTGTGTTGCAGCATTCAGGAGTGAGGTAGTCGTCTAGGAGTGAGGCAGTCATCGATATGACGACAACGCAAATTCGCCAGATTGCACGAGCGGCTTAATCTCGTGACCGTAGCATTGGACTCTCTGCAGCATCAGCGTGTAGAGGTGGATGATGACACTCTTGGAGGGGGCACTCAAGGCCCTCGCTGGATCCGAGCATCTGCCGGCGCTCGTTTACTTCGATCGCATTCTCCTTGACGTCGTCCGCCATTTCCAGCACCTTACGGCGCAGGTACCGCGGAGGCGGTGTCTCTATTCCCTCAAGGCGGCGACCTTTCCGTTTCTGCTGCGTTTTTTGCGGCGGCACGGCATCGACGGCTTCGACGCATCTTCCTCGACCGAGGCCGAGCTGGCGAGAAACGTCTTTGGCCCCGGGCTCGACCTCTTCGTCACCGCGCCGGCGGCGTCAGCGCAAGATCTCGCGGTGCTCCGGCGCGTACGCCCCAGGTGTGTCCACCTCGATTCCCTGCCATCGCTCGAGCTCTTCCTCGACGGTGCACCCGAGCTCGCGCTGGGCGTCCGGGTCAACCCCGGGATCGGATATAGCCAGCAGGCGCTGCACGCCGCAGGTGGGCGCGGCTCGCGGCTCGGACTGCCCATCGAGCAGCTCGGTGAGGCGCTCCTTCTCTTCCGCCGACACGGCCGGCGCCAGGTCGGTTTGCACTTCCACGTCTCCTGCGAGGCGCCGTCGTTCGATTACCATGCCGAGGGGCTGCGGCTCCTCGACGAGCAAGTGAAGCGGGCATCGCTCGCAGGGCTCACTCTCACGCACATCGACGTTGGTGGTGGGCTCCTGCCTCCAACATGGGACTTCCAGACCGATACGCTCGTACCGGCCATGTCGGACACGTCCTCCCAAGGGCTCATCGCCGCGGTGACCGATTTCATGCAATCCCACCGCGACGCCCTGGCCAGCGATTTCTCCATCCTGTTCGAGCCGGGCGATTTCATCGCGTGCGCGGCCGCGGTGATGATCTCGGGGGCCGTGGAGCTCCGCCGCACCGGCAGCGGCGCCGACCACCTCATCCTCGACACCAACATCAACCATTTTCCCAACGTCCTTCACTACGGCAACACGCCCGAAGTCGTCTGGCCCAGAAGCGTCGGAGATGCTCCGGTCGTGCTCTCCGGAAACTCCTGCCTCGGCGGCGATAACATCGCCTCGATATCGATCGATCGCAGCGATGCGCCCGCGTGCGTGGTGTTCTCCGCGAGAGGTTCGTACGAGTATACGCAGTACAACTTCTTCAACGGCCGGTTCCGCCCCAGCGTCTACGAGTGTGATCTGGGCGGCCGCCTGACCCTCGTCAAGCGCGACACGATCGATGACCTCTCCGGCTACTGGCGAGAGCGCGTGGACGAGTTTCCGAAGCCATGGCAGTCCTTCCACTTCTTCGAGGGGATCGCGCAGGCCCAGCGGGGGCTTCACCTCTATCATCCCGAGCTCCGGTTCGTCAGCTCGTTCGAACTCGATGGCCACGACTTCCCTGCGCCCGACGCGCTCCGACAGGCGCTCACCGACAACTTCGCAGAGCTCTCCAACACGTACGGCCGGTCGCTCGGGCGCGATCCGTTGCGCGAACGCGTGGCCGCCTACGAGAGCCGGGTCCAGGGAGGCCGCGGCTTCTACGGTCACGACCACGTCGCGGTCACCCTGGGATCCACCAACGCCATCTGGCTCGTCATGGCGGCGTTGCTCCGCCGCGACATGCGGACACTCTTGATCCATTGTCCGGGGTATTACCAGTATCCCCTCGGGGCCTATCGCAATGGCATCCCGTGGCGGAGCATTCATCGCGAGGTGCTCGTTGCACCGGCCCGGGGGAGCGGGGTGGTCGAACCGGGGATGCTCCTGCCGTCGCTCGAAGCGATCATCGAGGCCATTGATCGGTCGCCCGACATCGGTGCCCTCGCGATCGCCGAGCCCGCGCTCCCTCTCGGTACGCGGATGGCCCCGGGAGCGCTCCGGACGCTCGCAGAGAAGGCCCGGATGGAGGGCTGGCTCCTCCTCGTCGACGAGACGCTGGGGGATCTCGATTTCACCGGCGTGCGTGGCACCGACTGGACGTGGCTCAGGCACGATCACCCTGTCATCCGGATCAAGAGCGCGTCGAAGATCTTCGGGGTGGCGGGTGCGCGTATTGGCTATCTGTGCGCGACGGACGCGGCTCGCAAGGCCGGCGACCCCGAGGGCGATCTGCTCCACCGCATGGCCGATCACGCAGACTCTGCCTACTCTGCGCCACCTTCGATCCTCGGCCCCGTCCTCGCGGCGGGGCTCGACATTCTCGAGGATTGCCTCGATGACCGGCGCTCCAGCCCCGGCGCTGCCAAGCTCCTTGGCAACCTTGAACGGCTCGCACAGCGTGCCGCGCGCGCCGGGCACATCCTCGGTACGTGGGGCATCCCTTACGTGCAGCCACACGCTGGCGCCAGCATCACCGCCGTCCTCGACAAGCTGCCGCATTGCGAGACGGACAGCGAGCCATTCTTCCGGGAGCTCGTCCACGAACACTTCATGTTTGTCGAGCTCGGCGGCCTGTTCAACCAGAACCCCGCATGGCCGTTCAGCCTCGCGCGCCTTGGGCTCGGCAGAGCGGAGCGAGACTTCGAGAAAGACCTCCAGACGTTCTGCGCCTTCTACGACGCGTACCGGAACACCAGCTCCGCAGGGTAGGAGGCGCGGCTCTCGAGGACATGAACATGCGGGATGGCTTGCCGAGACGCAATAACCGATCACCGGCGCTCACGGCGTCCGTGCACGACGTCCTGCGCGCGCTACGCAACGATTATGGGAGCGCGCGTGCCTATGTGCGCGAGCGCGGGCTCGCCAAACAAGTGAAGCGCATCGAGCGGCCCCGCGTCGCGGCCTCGGTGGCGTTCGCGCTGGGTTGCTGGGGTGTCATTCTCGCGGTGGCCTTCTGGACCGCGACGCGAGGCATTGGCTATGCCGTCCTCGGACTGCCGATCATCGCGATCCATCAGCGACAGCTCAGGAACCTGCTCCACGATGCGTCGCATTTCAACATGGTCGGCAACAACGTATGGAACGACCGGCTCGCCGACCTCCTCATGGGGATCCCCTGCTTCGAGCCAGTCCGGCTCTATCGCGCGGATCACCAGGCGCATCACGCGTATCTCGGTATCGCCGGTATGGATCCGGATCTGATCGACACGCGGACGCTCGCGTTGCGTCCGCTCCGGATCTACCTGCGGAGGCTATTTGACCGGCGCTGCCTTACCAGCTCGGTGCTCGCGTACCTGCCGCGCATGACCTTCGCTGGAAGGCTGCGGTGCATCGTCTTCTGGTCCTCGTTCCTGCTCGGTCTCTACGCCATCGGAGGCGTGCGCGTCGCGCTGGTCTTCGCGGCCTCCTGGATCATCTCGCGAACCACGCTGCTGCACGCCATCAACGTGTTCACCGAGCTCTCGGACCACGCCGGCCGCCCGACAGGCACGGTGCTCCGTTCGACGCGCACGATGCCGCCCACGCTGCTTGCAAGGCTGTTTTATCCGTATCACGAGAGGCACCACCTCGCCCATCACCTGTTTCCGCGCGTCCCGACGTATCGGCTGAAGACGCTGCACCGGCTCCTCGCGGGCATGCCAGCATACCGTGCGTCCATGGCGTTCGACGGCGTTTCCTTCGGCCACGCGCCCCTCGCTGCGAGCTGGATGCTCGCCCCAGATAAATCAGATAAACAAGTTGTCAAGGAAACGGACTCTGTACCGGATAACACATGATAGGAGCGTAGCGATGCCAATCCCTTCTATATTCGAAGGAGACGCGTTCGGTCTTGAAGTCGATATATTGCAAAGGTACCAGAAGCATTTCAGAGCGCACGGATACACCGTCTTTCGAGATCTACTGAAAGGTGGTGCCCTCGCCACTCTCCGGGAGGCCGTCCTGCCATTGCGGCAGTATGCCCATCGCCGCGACATGGTGATGCACTGCATGGAAGACACGCCGCGCCACATGAGCACGCTCGGGACCCAGACGCTGAGGCGGCTGATCCCGGCGCTGGAAGACGTCTATACCCATCCTCCCCTCATCGCTCTCCTCTCTTCGGTGTACGGCACACGGATCTTGCCCCTGCCGGAGGACGCGGTGGACAGATTCGTGTTCAACCACCTGCACCGAGCGGGGGACACGCACGGAGCTCATTTCGACGACTACCCGATCTCGTTCGTCTTCGTCTTCGAGGCGCCGCACGAGTCGCAGGGCGGCTATGTCGAGATCTGCCCCAACGCTGCTTCGGTTCACGACATCGAGGGCCCCAAAGCCCAGCGGATCGTGCTAGGCGAGGGGGACGCATATCTGTTGCAGAGCGATACCACGGCGCACCGGGTAGCCCCGATCACGTCGAGCGCGTCGCGCACGGCGCTGAATTTTGCCTACACGACAGAGTCGTTCACACCGCGCATGGTGACGCAATCAGCGCAGGTCTTGTACTCCTGAAGGGCCCCAGCATGCGCGAGAATCAAGTCCTAGATAAGCCCACCCCTGCAAGGCCAGCGGTTGAGCCAGCGGTTGAGATCGAGGCGAGCCCCATCGACAGCGGGGTATGTAGCTACAACGAGTGGGACCCTCTCGAGGAGGTCGTCGTCGGGGTCGTGGACGGTGCTGCCGTCCCGGAGTGGCACGTTGCGCTCAAGGCGACGATGCCCGAAGATCAAGAGTGGTTTTTTCGCGAGTACGGCGGGCGGGCGTTCCCTCGCGAGTCCGTCGACGCCGCCCGCAAGGATCTCGATCAACTCGCCGCTCTCCTCGAGGCCGAGGGCGTGCGCGTGCGGCGCCCGGACGCCGTCGATCACGCGCGGCCGTTCGCCACGCAGGACTGGCACTCATCGGGAGGGCTCTACGCCGCGATGCCGCGGGACCTCCTGCTCGTGATCGGCGACGAGATCATCGAGGCGCCGATGGCCTGGCGGTCCCGGTATTTCGAGATCCACCCGTATCGCCGCCTGCTCAAGGACTATTTTCGACGCGGCGCACGCTGGACGCAGGCGCCCAAGCCCGAGCTCAAGGATGCGCTCTACACCCAAGCATACGTCGCTCCCGAGCCGGGCGAGCCCATGTCGTATGTGATCACCGAGGAGGAGCCCGTGTTCGACGCGGCGGACTTCATCCGGTGCGGTCGCGACATCTTCTACCAGAGGAGCAACGTGACCAACCTGTTCGGCGTCCAGTGGCTGGCGCGGCACCTCGGCGACCGCTATCGCTTTCACCCGTTGACCGTGGAGGACACCCACCCGATGCACGTCGATGCGACGTTCATGCCGCTCGCGCCGGGCAAGCTCCTCGTCAACCGAGACCGGATACCTGCGCTGCCTCCGATGTTCACCGACTGGGAGGTTCTCTACGCCCCTCCGCCCTGCATGCCCGCGTCGGTGCCGCTGCACATGAGCAGCCGGTGGATCAGCATGAACGTCCTGATGCTCGACACGCGGCGGGTCCTCGTCGAACAGCACGAGGAGACGCTGATCGAGGCGATGAAGCGCTGGGGGTTCACGCCGATCCCTTGCCCCTTCTTGAATTTTAACCGATTCGGCGGGTCCTTCCACTGTGCAACGCTCGACGTACGGAGGCGTGGCCGGCTCGAGTCGTACTTCTGAATGCTGCATTCTCTTGTTGCACGAACTGATGCGATGTACTCAGCGGCGTGAGCGAGCCGGTGGCCGGGCCAGCTGGTGGCCTGCCTCCGCCGGGGGCGGACGGGAGCGCGCGAAGCGGCGCGAGTCCAGGTGCAAGGGCAGCTCGTCACGCCTCTATCCACGTCTGTATCGCAGCAAACCAACCAGACGGGTGGCGAACGGCGAATTACGCTGGACGATGGGCGTGATCGACTATCGAGGCGGGGAGGGCTCCTCTACCATCGGTTCAGCGTAGAAGGAGAGCCGTGACCCACGACTATCAGCCGTCACACCAACCGGGGGCGTCGACCGAGAGCGAAACGTCGAGGGACCGGCTCGGGCCGGGGAAGGTCACGCGGGTGGCGGAGCTGCAGGCGACGATCCAGCGCCGGGGAGGGGGCGAGGTTCGCGGTGGTGGGGCGGGGCCGACGATCGGGGCCGGGGCGCCGCTGCCGGAGGCGACGCGCGCCAAGATGGAGGGCTCGTTCAACACGAGCTTTTCCGACGTGCGGGTGCACCAGGGCGATCAGGCGGCGCAGGCCGGCGCCGAGGCGTACGCCGAGGGAGCGAACCTCCACTTTGCGCCCGGCCGCTACGCGCCGGGGTCGGCCGCGGGCGACGAGCTGATCGGGCACGAGCTGACGCACGTGGTGCAGCAGCGCGCGGGCCGGGTCGCCGCGCCGGCGCAGCACAAGGGCGGGGTCAACGACGATCCGGCGCTCGAGGCCGAGGCCGACGCGATGGGCGCCCGCGCGGCAGCGGGCGAGCGGGTCTCGGTGCCCGGCGCCGAGGCGGCCGCGGGTGGGGCCACCGCGATCCAGCGCAAGATCACGCTCGGCCAGGCCGGCGGGCCGACGCCGCCGAAGGTCGTCGATCTCGCCCATGTCGAGGGCCTGGTCCGCGACGTGATCGCGCTCAACGACGCCGCGCTGATCGCGGCCGCGACCACGGTCAACGCCGCGCAGCCCAACGCCGCGATCCGCGACGCGGTGCTCGTGCTGTACCGCAACGACCGCACGTTCGACACCATGCCGGCGCTGGTCGCCGCCACGATCGATCGGCTCAGCCAGATCCAGAACGTCGCCGCGGTCGACTGGAGCGGTGACGCCGCCGACGTCGCGGTCGCGCACCCCGAGCGCGGCGTGTTCGCCCAGGCGCTGCACGGGCTCGTCGACCCTGCCAAGATCGAGGAGCTGTGGAAGCTCACGATCGCCGGCGTGCACTACCAGAAGGACCTCAACGCCCAGGGCAAGAAGCACGATCCGAACCCGCACTACGTGCAGCTCGCCCAGGAGTTCGAGGCGCTGCTCGCGGTCAAGGCCGCCGACAAGCCGGCGCTGTGGTCGGGCGGCTACGACGTCAGCATGTACGCGCAGGGCAAGGGCTACCGCACGCTCGAGGTCACCGAGGCCGGCAAGATGTTCGACCAGCTGAAGCTGTTCAAGGACTTCAGCACGCTCGGGCCGCTGTGGAACAACATCTCGAAGAAGTTCGTGTCGTCGTTCGCCGGCGAGACCCACGTGTTCGTCCGCACGATGGACAAGGGCAGCGTGCTGTTCCGCCAGGAGCTCGGCGAGGCGGTGCACCTCGACGGCATCCACGCGATGAAGTGGCACGTGATGAAGGGCGGCGACCTGTCGGCGCTGACCGAGATCGACGGCACCGGCAAGCCCGCGCCGGGCTACACGTTCGACGGCTACCGCGCCGCGGCGACCGCGATGTCGGCCGACGCGTTCCGCGCGCCGTCGGGCAAGGACGCGATCGCCAACGAGCCGGCGACGCCGGAGGGCGTCCACGACAAGATGGTCGACGAGCAGGCCAAGCTGCCGGCGCTGATCGCGCAGCTGCACGCGTTCGTCGATCAGCACGCCAGCGCGCTCAAGGTCGACAGCGCCGCGAACCAGCCGGCGCTCGAGCGGCTCAAGCAGCGCGCCGAGCTGCGGCTCAAGAACGATCCGGCGCTCGGCGTGGACCTCGCCGATCTGTTCGCCGAAATCAAGGACGACCTCGCCAAGGACGTCGCGCACCTCGCGAAGACCTCGACGGTCTAGCGAAGGACGTCGCGCACCTCGCGAAGACCTCGACGGTCTGGCGAAGCCCTGGCGATGGACGATCGCCGCGGCGCCGCGTAGCGTGGCGGCATGCAGGTGATCTATGCGTCCGAGCCGCTGCCGAGCGCGGTGCGGTCGTCGGTGTTCCTCGCCGGGCCGACGCCGCGCACCGCGGAGGTCGCGTCGTGGCGGCCGGCCGCGCTCGCGCTGCTCGCGGCGCGCGGCTACGACGGCACCGTGTTCGTGCCCGAGACCCGCGACCGCGGGCCGCTGCGCTCGTACCTCGGCCAGGTCAGCTGGGAGCTCGACGCGCTCGCGCGCGCCGACTGCATCCTGTTCTGGATCCCGCGCGAGCTGGCCCAGCTGCCCGGGTTCACCACCAACGTCGAGTTCGGCTACTGGGCGCGCTCTGGCAAGTGTATCCTCGGGGCGCCGCCGGGCGCGCCGAAGCTGGCCTACCTCGACGAGCTCGCCGGGCGGCTCGGCATCGCGCGGGTCGACGACCTGGCCGCCGCGGTCGATCGCGCGCTCGGCGTGCTGGGCGCGGGCGCCGAGCGCCGCGGTGGCGAGTGCGAGGTGCCGCTCGAGATCTTCCAGAGCCGGGCATTCCAGCGCTGGTACGCCGCGCAGCGCGCGGCCGGCAACACGCTCGAGGGCGCGCACGTCGAGTGGGTGCTGCGCGTGGTCGACCGCCGGTTCCTGATGTACTGGGCGCTCCACGTCCGGATCCACGTCGCGGCCGAGGGCCGGATCAAGAAGAACGAGGTCGTGCTGGCGCGGCCCGACACCGCGCAGGTCGTGCTGTACCACCGCGATCCGCGCGACGGGCAGGCCACGTTCGCGCTGATCCGCGAGTTCCGCAGCGCGGCGGCGACCCGCGATGGCCTGGTCCACGAGCACTGCGGCGGCTCGTCGTTCGAGGCCGAGGCCGCGGCCGCCGGCGCCGACGACCCGCGCGCGATCGCGGTCGCCGAGCTCGCCGAGGAGGTCGGGCTGCGGGTCGACGCAGCCCGGCTGCGCCCGCTCGGGGCGCGCCAGCTCGCGCCGACGATGTCGAGCCACCGCGCCCACGCGTTCGCGGTCGAGCTCGACGCCACCGAGCTGGCAGCCCTGCGCGCCCAGGCCGCATCCGGCGCGGTGCACGGCGCCGACGCCGGCGAGCGCACGTCGCTCGAGCTGTGGACGCTCGACGAGCTGGTGCGCGACGAGCGCGTGGACTGGGGCACGCTCGGGATGGCGGTCGCCGCGCTCGGCCCCGATCAGTGGGTGGCGCCGCGGCGCGAGATCTGATCTTCGATCCGGTAGAGCAGGGAGCTGGCGTCGGCGAGCTTGCTCGAGTCGCTGATCACTTCGTTGATGTGGATCCGCAGGTAGAGTGGCCACAGGTTGGCCGTGGCGGCGGAGCCGTGGGACTCGTCGAGCGCCTTGAGCTGGCGGCCGACGCTGGCGTAGAGCTCGGCGACGCCGGCGGCCGAGAGCGGCATCGTGATCGGTTGGCCCGACGGCGGCGGATCGGGCCTGGCGATCGAGGCCTCCGACGGCTTGGCGCTGCCGGCCGTACCGGTGCTGGTCGTAGAGGACGATGACGACGGATCGGCCTTGGCGATCTCCGAGGGGGCGGTCGGGGCGCGATCGGCTGGCTGGGTGGCGCGGGGCCGGCTGGCGGTTGACGCCGGCACGCTGGCGCGCGCGAGCTTGGGGGCCGCGCTGGCCACGGGGGGAGCGGTTGCGGGAGCCGCGATCGCGGGCGGCGGCGTCGGCGCCGGGGGAATGGCTGCAGCGGTCGGGGCTGGTGCCGCCGCCGGGGTTGCGGTGCCGGTGGCGCCGCCGGTGTTGCCGGGGCCGGTGCTGGGGCTGCCGGCGCCCAGCGACGAGAACTCGATCCGCTTGGAGTCATCTCGGCCGCGCACCGCGATCACCATCGTGACCAGCACTGCGAGCGCGGCGATCGCCGGGATGATGAACCGCAGCGGCAGCCCCCGCGAGCCCATCTGCGCGATCTGCTCGGTGGCCTCGGGGACCGGCTTGAACCGCATGCCGGGCAGGTTGCCGTAGGGCGGCGCGCTCGGGGATCGCATGGCCGGCTGCCAGGCCATCTGCGGCGGCGGGACCGGCCACGGCATTGCACCGGCAGGCGTGGGCCAGCCCGGCGCCGTGGTGAGCCCGGGGGCGGTGGCCGCGGCAGACGCCGCCATCATGGCTGCGTCCGGGCCGGCGCTCGACCGCGGCGGGGCACCGGCTGCCGGCGGACCGGACCCGGGACCGGCCACGAACGGGGCCGACTGCGCGGCCGGCCGCACCGGCGGCGGGCTGGGCTCGTCGAGCGTGACCCCGAGCGCGGCGGCGGCGGCGTGGCGGTCGTGTTCGATCAGATCGATCAGCTCGCGGGCGTCGGCAGCGCTGTCCGGCCGGTCGTCGCGCGACTTCATCATCATCTTGCGGGTGAAGGCCTCGAGCAGCGGATCGACCACGAGGCCGGGCACGCGCTCGCTCATCACCGGTGTGTCGAGCAAGAGGTTCGCCCGCGCGACGTCGACGCCGTCGCCTTCGTACGGCGAACGGCCGGTCAGCATTTCGAAGCACGTCACGCCGAGCGCGAACAGGTCGATCCGATGATCGATCGCCGAGCCGGTCGCATGCTCGGGCGACATGTAGTGCGGTGTGCCGAGTACCAGGCCCTTGGTGGTCAGCCGCTCGGCTCCCGGCGAGACCGCCTCCTCGCGCAGGATCGCGGTGCCGAAGTCGACGATCCGCGGCGTCTCGTTGCCGTGGCGGTCGCGCTCGACGATCACGTTGTCGGGCTTGAAGTCGCGGTGGATCAGGCCGAGCTCGTGGGCGTGCTGCAGGCCGTTGCACAGCTGGCGGACCAGCGAGATCACCCGCGGCGGCGACATCGGCGCGGTCTCGTTGATCAGATCGAGCAGCGTGATGCCCTCGGCGTACTCCATCACCAGGTAGCGCCGGCCGTCGGCCAGGTCGCCGACGTCGACCACGCTCACGACGTTGGCGTGGTGCAGCGTCCCGGCGACCTCGGCCTCGCGCGCGAACCGCTTGTGGGTCCGTTCTTCCCCGGAGAACCGCGGGTGCAGGACCTTGATCGCGAACGTGCGGCCGACCTTGACGTGGCGCGCACGGTACACCGCACCCATCGCGCCCTCACCGATCAGCGCCTCGATGTGATAGCGCGAGGCGAGGGTCTCGCCGAGCATGCCGTCGTGGTTCGAATCGGTATTCACCCGCGCCTATCATGCCGCGATGCGGGGAGTCGCGACACCATACCGAAGCCTGCTTCACGAGAGTTTGACTTCAATTCGTACCGGCACGGTCGGTCACGATTTTGCACAGGACGCAGGATCCGCGGGATCCGTGCGCGGATCTCGCACACCGTGAGATGCGAGATCTCCCCGGTCACACGCAGGCGTGTGAGTCAGCGGTGGCCGTCGCCGATATCATCCACGCTGAACACCGTCTGTCCGGCGTTCGGACCCTCGATCCACGACCAGCCACCGTCGCGCGTGATCCAGATCTGGCCGCCTTCGCCGGCGGTGAACCCGACGCTCTCGTAGTCATCATCGATCTCGGCGATGTGGACCGTGTTGAGCTCGGCCGTACCGATGTGCTGCATCACGATGCTGCCGTCGAACGCGATGTGCGCGATCGCACCCGCCGCGCCGACCGCGACGGCCTGGCCGTTGGCGTCGACCCGGACGTCGTTGTAGCGCGCAGCCTCGGACGCGGTCAGCGCCGCCCAGGTCTGGCCGGCGTCGGTGCTCCTGGCGATCAGGTTGTCGCCGACCGCGACGGCGATCTGACCATCCGGCGACACCGCGACCGCGCGCGCGCCGGTGAGCGTGGTGCGCTTGACCAGCTGCTGGTGCTCGAACGACCACACGGCGCCGTCGTCGGACACCGCGAGCACGGTCTCGGCGTCCTGCGCCGCGGCGACCGACCGGAAGTTGGTCTGGCCATCGCTGACCTGGGCCCAGTGGCTGCCGGTGTCGAGCGAAGTCAGGAACACACCGTTGCCGGCAACGAACACCGGGCCGGAGTTCTGGGTCGCGAGCGTCCGCAGATCCGCGGTGGTCGGCACCACCTGGGGCTGCCACGAGGCGCCGGCATCATCGGTGTACATCAGCGTGCCGTGGTTGCCGACCACCCACGCCTCCCCGGCGTAGCGGCAGGCGATGCCGTTCAGGGTCTCGGACGACGACGGCGTGTAGCTGCTGGTGATGCCATCGGCCTGCACGTTGACCATCAGGCCCGACGAGCCGACCAGCCACCCGCCGGTGCCGCCGCCCGTCCCTCCGCCGGTGCCGCCGCCGCTCTTCTTGCAGGCGCCGATGGTGAATGCCAAGCCGACGCAAAATAGTGCTGCCTTCATAGTTCCTCCAGGCGGTCTGATCGCAGTAGTTCCAGATGCTTACTCATTAGCTAGAGGGCGCTCCGCCGGCCAGGTCGCATCGGTCCTGAAACAATTTCCCAAGTGGCTTGAATCAATTAGGAACCAGCGCACCGACCAGGACATCGGCGCGGTCGATCGCACGCTGGGCCCGGCGGACGATCTCGGCCGGCGCCTGGCGGTCGTGGGCGGCCTCGGTGATCGCGCGGTCGATCGCGCGCACGCCCACCCATGCGCGGTGGTGGGCCTGGACCCGGCGCCGGCTATCGGGCGGCGCCGCGAAGCCATCGGCGAGATCGCTGCACGCGATCGCGAGCGAGCGGACCAGATCGCGCTTGGCGATCCGGGTGGCGAGCTCGGCCACGGGCGATGCCGCGGCGATCAGCGCGCGGAACGAAGGGTGATGTTCGAGCGGGTGGGGAACGGTCTGAGTTCGCATGCCGCCAGCTGTTCCAAGTCGCGCGCCAACTGCGCGCCTGCGCTCGCGCGGGGTTGCACGCGGCGGTTGTCCGGAGCGTCCGGACGCCGGACAGTGTCCGCCCACGGCTCGGGACAGCTGACCCCATTTGACCCGCCGGGCCGGCTCGCTCACCATCGCCGGATGGCGGAACACCTGCGCGACGTCGTCGGCTATCTCGATGCCACGCTCGAGATCGATCGGTTCAAGGACTTCGCGCCCAACGGCCTGCAGGTCGAGGGCACGGCCGAGCTCGAGTGCGTGGTCACCGGCGTCTCGGCGTCCGCCGAGCTGATCGGCCACGCGATCGAGCGCCGCGCCGAGCTGATCGTCGTGCACCACGGCCTGATCTGGGGCGGCGGGCTGACCCGGATCGCCGGGCCGCTCGCGCGCCGGCTGCGGCTCCTGCTCGGCAACGATGTGTCGCTCGCGGCGTATCACCTGCCGCTCGACAAGCACGCGCAGCTCGGCAACAACGCCGGCCTGTGCGACGCGCTCGGCCTGGGCGCGACCCGCGACGCGTTCGGCGACGTCCGCGGCACCCTGCTCGGCGTGGCGGCGTCGTGGCCGGAGCCGCTGTCGCGCGACGACGCGATCACCCGGATCATCGCCGGCATCGGCCACCCGCCGTTCGTGTTCCCCTATGGGCCGCCGGTCGTGCGCCGGGTCGGCGTGTGCTCGGGCGCCGCCTCGGATCTGCTCGAGGCCGCGGCGCGCGCCGGCTGCGATCTCTACCTGACCGGCGAGCTCGCGGAGCGCGCCGGCGAGCTCGCGCGCGAGCTCCAGATCAACCTGGTCGCCGCCGGCCACTACGCGACCGAGGTGTTCGGGCCGATGCGGCTCGCCGACGCGCTGCGCGCCCGGTTCCCGGGGCTCGACGTCGCGTTCGTGCCGGCGCCAAATCCGCTGTAGCGGAATCGGCCGGTCGTGCTCGAAGCTTGTTCAATCGAGCATCGACTGTGTTACACGGTGTAGGTGAGCCGCCCCCACGACCAGCGGTATCGCGAGATCCTCGAGCGCGCAGCCCGCCTGATCTTCCAGAGCGGCTACGAGGCGACGAGCATGCAGGAGATCGCCGAGGCGTGCGGCCTCACCAAGGCGGGCCTGTACCACCACATCAAGACCAAAGAAGCGCTGCTGCTCGCGATCATGCACTACGGCATGGACCTGTTCGACGAGATGGTGCTCGCCAAGGTCGCCGACATCGTCGATCCGGTCGCGCGGCTGCGCGAGTGCATGGCGCGCAACATCGCCCTGGTCACCCAGGACTCGAGCAAGGAGGTCACGATCATCCTGCACGAGCACCAGACGCTGACCGGCGCCTCGGGTCAGGAGATCAACGTGCGCAAGAAGCGCTACGTCCGGTTCCTCGAGGCCGCGTTCCGCCAGGCCGCCGAGCGCGGCCAGATCCGCCCGGTCGATCCGACGCTCGCAGCGTTCAGCTTCCTCGGCACCGTGCTGTGGACGTACAAGTGGTACCGCGAGGGCGGCAAGCTGACCCCGGCCCAGATCTCCGACGGCATGATCGACCTGTTCTTCGACGGCCTGCTGCCGCGCGCGTAGCGCCGCACAAGGCCCGGCCGGCCTGGCTTGCTTGGCGTCCCTGCTGCGTGCCGCTCGACCGAGCGGCGATGAGCTCATCAAACGACGGGTTCGGGAATGCAGCCCGTCGGGCACTGGTCCTGGTCGCTGCCGGTCGCGCAGGTCGGGAACGGGCAGTTGCCGTTGTCGGACCCTTCATAGATGCACGGCCTGCAGCTCGATCCGGCGTCCGCGGTCGGCTTGCCGTCGTCGCCGCAGCTCGTCGCGGTGACCGCCACGGCGGTGCCGAGCACGGTGAACGCGAGGACCGCCGGGATTCGTAGCCGCATCGCGCATGACACTAGCAGCCCGGCGGCCCGGCCAGCTACTTGCGGGGCGCCGGGATCCGGACTGGCGATCGCATACTTGTCGCGGAACGTCGCGAGCCGGACCACGCTGCGCTCGCCCTGGCCCTTGACCTTGTCGGCCAGCCTGCGGAACGACGCCGGCAGCTGGTCGCGCAGGATCAGCAGATCGATCAGCCACTCCAGCCGCGCCGCGATGTCCGCGTGATCGTCGCGCCCGGCCACGGTCTGGGCGATCGCGGTCAGCTCGGCAACCAGCTCGGGCGACACGGGCGGGGGCGCGTCGGGCATGCCCGACGATACCGCAGGTCACGCGCGGCGCTCGAGCACGAACAGCTGCGCGGCCGCCCCGGCGAGCGTGGTCGGCGCAGCGCGGATCCGCGCGAAGCCCGGGAACAGCGCATCGAGCTCCTCGGCCGTCACCGGCTGGGTCCCCAGCTCGACCCCCGGCACGTGCGCCACGATCACCAGCGCGCCACCGGGGGCCACCCGTGCCGCCACCGAGGCCGCATAGGCCGCCCTGCGGTCGCGCGCCAGCCCGTGCAACAACCCGCGATCGACCACGACCTCGAACTCGCCCAGCAGGCGCGGCGCGGTGATGTCGTCGAGCACGAACACGATCGATCGCGCGCCCGCGCGATCCGCCCGGTCGCGCGCAGCGCCGAGTGCGCTCGGTGCGATCTCGGTCGCCGTCACCTGGAAGCCGAGCCGCGCGGCGGCGATCGCGACCACGCCGTCGCCGGTCCCCAGATCGAGCAGGCGGCCACCGGCGGTGCCGAGCGCCGTGCCCAGGACCGTGCCGAGTTCCGGATCGATCTCCTCGGTGTGCCACGGCATCTGCTCGGCCGGGATCGCCGCCCACAGCTGCTCCCAGCCGCGCGCCGTATCCGGGACCCGCGGCACCCCGCGCTCGCGCAGCACGTGGCGAACGATGTCCAGCACCGCGCTCGCCGGCGGCGCCGGCCCGAGCATCGCCGCCCGCGCATGCGGCGGGTGCGCGACCTCGACCCCGAGCGCCGGATGCACGACGTGGCGGCCATGGCCGCGCAAGGTCTCGAGGTTGGCCTGCACCGCCGGCGAGCCATACATCGCGTCGTTCATCGACGGCACGATGACCACCGGGGCCCGGGTCGCGGCCACGATCGCCGCGACCAGCTCCGACGCATCGCCGGTCGCGATCCGCGACAGCGTCGTCGCGCTCGCCGGGCAGACGACCACCAGCTCCGCCCACTCCGCGAGCCCGACGTGCGGCACCGGCAGCCGGTCGTCGCGCTGCCACAGGCTGGTCCACACCGCGTGGTGGGTGAGCGCGTCCAGCGCCACCTTCGACACCAGCCGCGCCGCGTTGCGGGTCAGCGCCACCCGCACATCGCAGCCCATCGCGTGCAGCCCGCGGATCATGATCGGCGCATCGATCGCCGCGACCGCGCCCGAGATCCCGAGCACCACGCGCCGCCGGCCGATCGCGGCGCGTGCCACCGGTGGGGCCGCCGCCACGAGCACGCCATCACCGACCAGCAACCCGACCAGCTCGTCGATCGGCGCCGCCTGCAGCTCGGCCTCCGCCGCACCGCTGCGCGCCGCCAGCTCGCGCAACAGCTCCGCCCGGCTCGTGGGCCGGACATGAATGTCGAGCACCGCGCGCAGCAGCGCCGCCGAGTCGCCCTCGAACCGCCGGGTCGCGGTCGGGCCGATGACCGTCGTCGTGTCGCCGTGGTCGACGATCCGCACCACCGGCGCCCGGACGCGCAGCTCGTCGACCACGCCGCATCATACGCGAGCACCGGGCGCGAAGCGTCGCGGGCACCGGGCGAACCAAGCTGCGCGAGCCGACGTCACCGCGAGATCGCCTCGTGAGACAGCGTCCCCGTCGGCGTGCGGACCGCCTGATCCGAAGTAGAGTAGGGCGCCTTGACCGCTCCCCCGATCCGTTTGCCATCCGGCGTCCGCGATCTCCTGCCGCGGGCCGCGGCGCGCCGCCGTTCGCTCGCCGAGCGCGTGATGGCCGTGTTCGACGCGTGGGGCTACGCGCGCATCATCACGCCGGTGTTCGAATGCGCCGACGTGCTCGAGCGCGGCCTCGGCCACGACGCGCGCGCCGCCGCGATCCGGTTCGTCGAGCCCGGCACCGGCGAGGTCGTCGCCCTGCGCCCCGATATCACGCCGCAGGTCGCGCGGCTCGTCGCCACCCGCATGGCCGAGGTCGAGGGCCCGATCCGGCTGTGCTACGAGGGCGCGGTCAACCGGCTCGCCGGCGAGCTCGGCCAGCGCGAGCTACTGCAAGCCGGGATCGAGCTGATCGACGCGCCGGAGCCCGAGGGCGACGCCGAGGTGCTCGCCGTCGCCGCCGCGGCGCTCGCCGCCACCCAGCTGCCCGAGACCCGGCTCGACGTCGGCCACGTCGCCCCCGCGCGCCACGTGCTCGGCGCCGCCCCGGACACCGCCGCCCGCGCCCGGCTCGCCGCCGCGCTGGGCCGCAAAGATCGCGCCGGGGTCCGCGCGGCCGCCCGCGCCCTGCCGCCGGAGGTCGCGCCGCTCGCGGAAGCGCTGGTCGGCTTGTGGGGGCCCGCCGACGCCACCCTGGCGCGCGCCGCCCAGCTCGCCTGGCCCGACGACGTTCGCGCCGCGCTCGCCCGGCTCGCCGCCGTGCTCGCCGCGTTCACCGAGCTCGCCGATCCGCCCGCACCGGCGGTGACGATCGACCTCGGCGACCTCCGCGGGTTCGACTATTACACCGCCGTCCGGTTCGCCGGCTACGCGGGCGGTGCGCCCGACGCCGTGCTGCGCGGCGGTCGCTACGACGAGCTGATCGGCCGCTACGGCCGCGCCGCGCGCGCCACCGGGTTCGCGATCGACCTCGAGGCCGTCGCCGAGGCCCAGCGCGCGGCCGGCGTGGCCGCACCCGCCGCGGCCTCGGGCGTCGCCGTGCTCGGCCCCGGCGCCGCCGCCGTCGCGCGGTCGCTGCGTGCGCGGGGCCTGCGCGCGGTCACCACCGGCACCGGCACCGGCACCGGCGCGCCCCCGTCGCCGAGCTGGCTGCGCGGGGCCGGGCTCGACGCCGCCGTGGTGATCGACCCCGCCGGCCAGCGCACGCTGGTCCTCGCCGATGCCACCCGCCGCGATCTGCAAACCGCGCTGTCGTCACTCTTGGAGGCATGATGTCCGTCGTAGTCGTCGTCGGCGCCCAGTGGGGCGATGAAGGCAAGGGCAAGGTCGTCGA
>DATBBB010000195.1:0-11751 GCA_036271215.1 Kofleriaceae bacterium
ATCGTCGTCGCGGAACGCGGCGAGCAGCGCGGCCTCGGTCGCCGGGTCGGCGAGCTTGCCGAGCGCCCACACCGCAGCGCCGCGGACCGCAGGCGCCGGGTCGCCGACCAGCCCGGTCAGCGCGCGGGCCGGGACCGCGCCGCCGAGCAGGCCGGCGATCTCGGCGCCGGCCTCGCGCAGCCGGGCGTCGGGCGCGCCGAGCAGCTGGCTGGCGCGCGGCCCCAGGCCGGCGAGCGCGGCCGCGTCGGGCGCGGCGGCGAGCAGCGCGTTCGAGGCAGCGCCGAGCACGCGCGGATCGTCCTCGCGGCGGATCTGGGCAACCACCTCGGCGACCACACCCGGCATGCCGAGCTCGCCGAGCGCGACGTACGCGGCGAGCCGCAGCTCGGCAGGCTCGTCGTCGGCGCACCGCCGCGCCAGGGCCGGCGCGAGCTCGGCCAGCCCGAGGTTGCCGGCGGCGTACGCCGCGCGCCGCCGGACCGCAGGGTCGGCGTCGTCGAGCATCGGCGCGATCAGCCGCGCGATCCGACAGCCGGCGATGCACGAACGGCAACAGCCAGATGTTGCGGAACCCGCGGCCCATCGCCGCGATCACGCCCCGGCGATCCGCGGCGGTATCGGCGAGCCGGGCAGCCTCGAGCAGCGCGAACGCGGCGCGCTCGGCGATCTCCCACTCGGCGCCGAGTGCGCGGCCGGCCAGCTCGCCGAGCAACCGGCAGGCGTCGAGCCGCGCGGTCCGCGTCGCGGCCGAGACCGCCCACACCGCCAGGATCGGCACGGCGTCGGCGGCGATCGTCTCGCCGTGCTCGAGCCGGAGCCGCAGCGCGCGGACGGTCATGTCATCGGTCCTTGCGGGCATCACCGGTAATGTACATTGCCGGCATGTCCGAGCGGTTCGCGATTCCGATCACCCCGGCGCCGGCCGACATCGACGAGCTCGGCCACGTCTCGAACCTGGTGTACCTGCGCTGGGTGCTCGACGTCGCGATGGCCCACAGCCGCGCGCTCGGCTGGGATTACGCGGAGTACCGCGCGCTCGGCGCGGTGTTCATGGTGCGCCGCCACGAGATCGACTACGTCGCCCAGGTGACGCTCGGCCAGGCGCTGCGCGCCGAGACCTGGGTCGACAGCTGGAAGCTCGCGTCGTGCATCCGCAAGACCGAGCTGTTGCGCGACGGCGTGGTCGTGGCGCGCGCGGCGACCACGTGGGCGATGATCGGCCTCGCCTCGGGCCGGCCGCAGCGGATCCCCGACCAGCTAACCGCGCTGTTCCGGTGACCGGAGCTCGAACACCTGCGCCGACCACCACGGCTCCGAGCTGGTCCACACGCAGGGCCGCTCGGCATCCGGCGTATCATCCTCGAGTGCCGCCTTGATGGCCCGCACCGAGGGACCGGGGCCGCCGAGGGCGTCACCGGCGCACAGCAGGCGCTCCAGCCGGACGATGATCTCGCTGCGCGCGCGCTCCAGCGTCGTCTGCTCCTCCTGACAGCCGCCGATCAACAGCAACGGCTGCGGCCCGAGCGCCACGTGCTTGATCGCCGCCGCGTAGCACGTATCAGCGATCACCACGACGCGCGCGGTGCGCGGCAGCCGGGCGAGCTGCGCGGCGAGCTCGGCGAGCCCGATCGGGCCGTCGTGCAGGCACCAGCGCGTCGCCTCGATCGGCCCCGCGCCGCGCTCGGTGTGGCCCGAGAACGTCAGCACCAGCAGGCCGTCGTCGTGGAGCGCGTGGGCGGCGGCGTGCAGCCGCGCCGCGAGCGCCGCGCGCGTGGCGTGCCCGCCGATCAGCAGGTGCTGGTCGGCAATGCCGGCGATCCGGCACAGCTTCTCGGTCGTCTGCACCGTATCGCGCGATGCGACCAGCGCGGTCCACCGGCAGTACGGCTCGGTCGCCAGCACGTCGGCGCACACGTGGATCGCGATCGCGGCGGGCATCGCCGGGCTACGGCGCCGGCGGATCGAGCGGCTTGAGCTCCTCGGCGATGTTGGCCAGCTGATCGTTCGCGCTCGCCGCCAGCCCGCCGCCGGACTTGGCGACCTGCTGGTAGGCGGTCTTTGCGAGCTGCAGCAGCTTGCGCTTCTCCGCCGGATCCTGCGCCGCCAGCCCCAGCTTGAAGTACAGCTGGCCATTGGCATCGTCGAGCTGGGAGTTGCGCGTGCCCTTGGGAACGCCCTTTCCGGCCAGGGCGAGCTTCTTCTTGGCCTCGCTGAAGTTACCCATCGCGATCTCGGTCTTGGCCTCGGTGATGTAGAGGCTGACGTCACCGGTCCACTGCGTGCGGTAGTCGGTGGCCGCCTTGGCGAGCTTGCCGGCCTTGTCGTGCGCGGCGGCCGCGGCGGCCTTGGCGTGCATGACCAGCGGCTGGGCGTCGGCGACGAGCTTCGTGGTGTCGGCGGTCGCGGCGCTGCCGGCGGCATCGGCCGCGCGCTTGAGGTCCGCCTCGATCTTGGCCGCCGCGGCGTCGAGCGCCTCGGCTTGCTCGCGCGCCTTCTCGGCGAGCTCGTTGACGTGCGCGACCGAGGTGTCTTGCTGGGGGGCCGCGATGGTCGTGGCCTGGTCCTTGGCGAGCGCGTCGATCGCCGCGGCCTGCGGGTCGATGTCGGCCGCCGCGGCGGTCGCCTCATCGACCGCGGTCTTGACCTCGGGCGGCGGCCCGGCAGGAGCCACAGGCGGTGGCGGCGGCGGCGGCGTGGGCGGCGTGGCCGCCGCGGTGATCGCCGGCGGGGGCGGCGGGGGCGGCACGAGCCGCGCCAGCTGGCCCGCGGCCTTCGAGCGCACGATCGGATCGGCGTCGTTGACCAGCGGCCGGTACAGCTTGATCGCCTGATCCTTGTCCTTGGCGGCGACGCCCTCGATCGCATCGACCCCGGCGTGGCGCACGTCCTGATCCTGATCCTGGACCAGCCGGCGCAGCAGCGGCACGCCCTCGGCCGGCGGCATCACGCGCACCGCCGAGACCGCCGCGAGCCGCAGCCTGGGATCCGGAGAGTCGACGAGCTCGGCCGGCGACTTGGTCTGGTCCTCGATCGGCTCGCCGAGCCGGGTCAGCGCCGCGACCGCGCGGCCGATCACGTCGTTGTCCTTCGACGACGCGAGCGCGGATTTGAGCACCGGCACCGCGGTCGCCTTCTCGTCCATGTAGCCGGCGAGGCCCACGGCGGCCTCGAACCGGATGTTGAACAGCTTGTCGATCACACCGATCTTGAGCGTCGGCACGACGATCGGGTTGTTCGCCGCCGCCGCCGCCTCGACCGCCGCGAGCCGCATGTCGGTCTGCGGCGCGGCGACCGCGAGCTCGAGCTTGGCCTTGCCCGCGAGATCGCCGAACGCGATCAGCGAGCCGGCGGCGAACACGCCGATCCGGCCCGGCTCCGCGGAGATCTGGGCGAGCGTATCGTGCGCCTCGGCGCCGCCGACCTGGCCGATCTCGCCGAGCGCCTTGACCTGCTGTTCTTTCACCTTGGGATCGGTCTCGGTCTTCACCGCGTCCGCGACCTTGGTCGCCGCCTCGGCGGTCTTGATCTTGCCGGCGCTCTTGGACGCCGCGATCCGGACGTCGCTGCTCTTGTCGGCGAACGCCTGCGCGAGCAGCGGCACCGCGTCTTTCGCCGGGATGTCGGACAAGACGCCGGCCGCGGCCTTGCGGACCGCCCAGTCCTGCGAGGTCAGCGCGCTCTTGGTCCAGTCAACCGAGGCCTGCGCGAGGACCTGCGGATCGAGCCCGACGATCTCGACGATCGCGGTCGACGCCGCGATCCGCACCATCCAGTCCTTGTCGGCGGCGAGCGCGATCAGCGCGCGCAAGCTCTTGTCGTTGCCGACCTCGCCGATCTCGCCGAGCCCGCGCGCCGCGAGCCGGCGCTGCTCGGGGTCCTTGTCGGCCAGCGCCTTCATGATCACGTCGAGCCCGCCGTACTCGCCGAGCGGGATCTGGGCGACCGCGGCGTCGAGCCGGTGCGGCGAGTTCGCGTTGGCCACCATGGTGGCGAGCACCTGCTTGCCGGCGCTGTCGCCGAGCTTGGCGAGGCCCTGGGCCGCGGCGAGCTGGACGCCCTCGACGCTGTTGTCGAGCAGCGCGTACAGCACCTTGCGCGCGGTCGCGTCGTGCAGCGCGGCCGCCTTGGTCATCAGCAGCGCGCCGGCGTACTGCTCGATGTCCTTGAGCTCGGCCTCGTGGGCGGCGAGCGCCTTCAGCGCATCGATCGCCGGCTTGTCGCCGGGCTTGCTGATCTCGGCGAGCGTGAGCCCGGCCTTGAACGACACCGCGAGGTCCTTGCTGTGGGCGTAGCCGAGCAGCCGCTTGTGCGCGGCGGGATCGCCGAGCCGGGCGAGCGCGGACGCGTACCAGACCTTGAGCGGCGGCGGCGCGGCGGCCTCGAGCTTGGCGAGCAGCGCCTTCTGCGGATCGGCGCCGATCATGCCGAGCGCCTCGGCGGAGTGGCCGCGGACGGCGTCGTCGGCGTCGTGCTCGGTCTTGTCGGCCAGCGCCGGGACCGCGTCGTGGTCCTTGATCTTGCCGAGCGCGTCGGAGCCGGCGACCCGCACCGCAGGCTCGACCTCCTGCAGCGAGCCGCGCAGCGTGGTCTGGGCGGTCTTGCGCGTCGCGTCGCGATCGATCGCGGGCGGCGGCGGCGGGGGCACCGGCTTTTCGACCTTGACCGGCGGCGCGATCGCCACCGGGCCGGGCTTGGTCTCGGCCGGCGCCGGCGTCGGCTGCGACGACCGCGAGACCACGACGACCGCGGCACCCGCGAGCACCGCGGCGATCCCGGCAGCGGCGAACACCCGGCCGCGCCGGGCCCGGGCAGGTGCGTTCGGCCGCACCGCGCCGGGCGCCATCGTCGACCGGGTCGGCCGCGCGCGGTTCATCGTATCGGCGAGCGTCGGCGTGCGGTTGCCGTTGACGTCGTACAGATCCGACAGCACGTCGGTGACGCTGGTGTAGCGCGCGGTCGCGTCCTTCACGAGCATGCGATCGACGATCTCGGCGACCGGGCCCGGCACGCCGAGGTGGTTCGGGATGTCGGCGAGCCGCGGCGGCTCCTTGAACAGGTGGCCGGTCATGATCGCCTGCAGGGTGTCGCCGATGAACGGCGTGACCCCGGCGAACATCTCGTACATGATCACGCCGAGCGCGTAGATGTCGGTCCGCTGATCGATGTCCTTCGAGCCGTTGATCTGCTCGGGCGACATGTAGTGCGGCGTGCCGATCACCGAGCCGGTCTGGGTCAGCTTCTCCTTGGGGCTCTCGCTGCCGACCAGCTTGGCGATCCCGAAATCGAGCAGCTTGACCTGGACCCGGCCGTCGACGTACTTGAGCCAGATGTTGTCGGGCTTGAGGTCGCGGTGGACGAAGCCCTTGTCGTGCGCCGCCTTGAGCGCGCGCAGGGTCTGCTCGAGGATCGGGAACGCCTCGGACCACACCAGCGCGCCGCGCCGGAGCCGGTTCGCGAGCGGCTCGCCCTCGAGGTACTCCATCACGAAGAACACGCGGCCGTACGGATCGCGGCCGAAGTCGTAGATGTCGACGATGTTCTCGTGGCGGATCGCGTTGACCGCGCGCGCCTCCTGGCGGAACCGCTCGACGACGTCCTCGGCGCGGCAGAACTCGAGCTTCAGGACCTTGATCGCGCCGAGCCGGCCGATCTTCTTGTGCTCGCCCTCGTAGACCACGCCCATGCCGCCCTCGGCGAGCTTGCGGCGGATCGTGTAGCCGCACAGCTCCTGGCCGATGAACGTGTCGGGGTCGCTGGGATCGCCGCCGGGGCCGGTCATGACCGCGCCGGCCATCGCGCCGGGCAGCGAGTCGTAGTTCGGCCGCATGCCGACGGTCGGCGTGGCGTTGCTGGTGATCGGCGGCGGCGGGGTCACGGCCGGCAGCTCCGACGAGTGCGTCGGGGTGACCGCCGGCGGCGCGGTCGCCGGCGGTGCCGTGGTCGGTGATTGTGTCGTGGTCGGCGGCGTCGTTCGAGGAACGACCGGCGCGACCGTGCCGAGCATTGTCCTACCACCCTTGGTGTCTTGGCCCATCGATCTACCTCACTGAGCGAGCAGCGCTGCTGCGGCGGTCATGCGAACACTGAGATCTGGATCGTTCGACGCGAGCGTCGCGATCGCCTCGAGGTGGGGCTTGGCGCCGGCGGGGAACATCCCGCACAGCCCGAGCGCGAGCTTGCGCTCCTCGGGATCGTCGCGGCTCGCGAGCCCGGCGTCGAGCCAGGCGAGCGCGTGATCGTCGCCGAGCCGGCCGAGCGCGATCGCCGCGTCGCCGCGCCGCGCGAAGTCCTGGTCGGCGACGTCGCGGATCAGCAGGTCGCGCGCATTGCTGTCCCCGGCCCGCGCGAGGATCTCCGCGGCGCCGAGCGCGCGACCGGCGTCGGCCTGCGGCAACTCGGCCTCGAGCAGCTTGCGCGCCTTGGCGTCGCCGAGCTTGGTCAGGCCCGCGGCGGCGGCGCGCCACTCGTCGCGGCCGGCGGGGATCGTCTCGAGGATGTCGGCGAACACCGCGCGCCCGGCGGGGTCGCCGGCGGTGGCGAGCGCGGTCGCGGCGACCAGCCGGCCGGCGAGCTTGTCGAGCGAGCGGACCAGGAGCTTGCGGGCGTCCTGATCGCCGAGGCACAGCACCGCCGCCGCGAGATCGGTCTTGGGCAGCTCGCCGGCGCCCTCGAGCGCGGCGCGGACCTTGGGCGCGGCCTCGGGCAGGCCGAGCGTGCACAGCGCGCGCGCCGCCTTGACCCGAACCTCGTTGTCGTCGGTCTTGAGCGCCTCGTAGAGCAGCGGGGCGCCGCGCCGGGCGTGCGCGAGGCCGATCGCGTCGATCGCGAACCCCTTCTGCTGCAGGGTGCCCGCGGTGATCGCGGTCCGCAGCTGCTGCTCGGCGCGGCCCCGCGCCGCGGCCCAGCCTCCCGCGTGGAACGCCTGGAGCGCGGTCTCGTCGGCGGGCTTGGCCGAGGTCTCGACGGTGACCGGGTTGGTGACGACCGGCGGGGTGGCGCCGCTCGCGCCGGGCGCGGCCTCGGGGGCGTGGGCCCGGGCATCGCCGCGGCGGACCATGGCGTACGCGCCGCCACCGAGCAGCACGATCGCGCCGGCGGCCGCCGCGTACAGCCCGAGCCGCGAGCGCCGCGGGGCCGGTGCGGCACCGGCGTGGCCCGGCGTGCGCCCGCCCTGGTAGCGCGGCATCGAGCCGGCGAGGCTCTCGCGGGTCGCGGGGTGGTTCGTCAGCGGCGCGCGCTCGCCGAGCGCACCGGCGTCCGCCATCACCGCGGCGAGGATCGCGTCGTCGTCGAGCTTCAGCTCGCGCTTTACCCGCTCGAAGCCCTCGATCAGCGCCGCGATCGACGGGCACCGCGCCTCGGCGCTGCGCTCGAGGCAGCTCGTGATCAGCGACGACAGCGCCGCGGGCATCGCGACCAGCTCACCGGCCGGCCGCGGCACCTGGTGCAGGATCTTGTCGGCGAGCTCGGCGAACTCCTCGCCCTGGAACGGCGCCTGGCCGGTCGCGGCGCGATACAGCATCACGCCCATCGCCCACACGTCGCTGCGCGCATCGACGACGCCGCCGGAGACCTGCTCGGGGCTCATGTACTGCGGCGTGCCCATCACCGAGCCGGCGATCGTCAGGCCCTGGACCGCACCGGCACCGCGGAGCTGGGCGATGCCGAAATCGAGCAGCTTGATGAAGTACGGATTGTCCTCGCGCGCGACGACGAACACGTTCGCCGGCTTGAGATCGCGGTGCACGATCTGCTTGCCGTGCGCCGCGGCGAGCGCGCGGGCGACCTGGCCGAACACGTGGAGCAGCAGCGGCATCGCCATCGGCCGCCGCTTGTGCATCAGATCATCGAGGGTCTCGCCCTCGAGGAACTCCATCACGAAGTAGACGCTGCCGTCGTGGCTGTCGCCGTAATCGTAGACGTTGACGATGTGCTGGTGATCGATGAGGTTGACGGCCTTCGCCTCGTTGAGGAACCGGGTCACGATGTGGGCGTGGCTCGCGAGCTCGGGCCGCAGCATCTTGATCGCCGAGCGCCGGTTCAGCACCTCGTGGGTCGCCTCGTAGACGAAGCCCATGCCACCTTCGCCGAGCATGCGATCGATCTTGTAGGCGCCCAGGCGGGTGCCCTTGGGCAAGGTCTCGACGGTCTCGGCGACGGCGCCGTCATCCGGGCAATGCGGCGTGCCGGCCTTGAGCAGTTTCTTGCACGACGTGCATACCTGCATTCGGTCCCAGGTGAACGCTAGCGCGAACACTCGGCAATCCACAAGGCGATACCAACCAGCCGGTCCCTTGTTCGATTCGGTACTGCCTGTTCGCGCCACTCACCTGAATCTGTGTGTAGGTGCAGCATCGCGCTGCGTACACATCACGATTTCGCGGCGATAGCGCGCGCAATTACAGCGCGGCGCGAATTCACCACACGTCGGTGCGGCGGTGGTCGGAGCACGGGGACGTACAATCGGACAAGCTGATTGACGCGAGATCGCTAAACCTACTAGAAGGGATTTGATGGGTGCGTTGATACGTATTGTGATCGGGTGCGTCGTCCTGGCGACCGTGGTCGGTGGCGGCGGGGGCGCCGGCGCGGCACCGCGGCCCGCGGCGCGGCCGGCAGCCAGGCCCAGCGCGTCCAAGCCCGTCGACAACTTCAAGGACGCCGTGGACAAGGTCGGGCGCGGCGACTACAAGGGCGCGCTCGAGTCGATCAATGCCGCGCTCGTGAATCCGCCGCAGGATCCGAAGCGGCTCCAGGAGCTGTTCCAGCTCAAGGGCACCGTGCTGATCGACCTGCGCGATCTCGACGGTGCGATCGCGGCGTATCAGGCCTACATCGACGCCGGGGCGGCCGGCGCCAACAAGCGCGAGGCGCTGAAGATCATCGACAACCTGAAGGCGGCACCGCCGCTCGAGATCACGCTGGCCAACGGCCCGGCGGACATCTATCTCGACACCAAGTCCGCCGGTGTGTTCTGCACCGCGGCGCCGACCTGCAGCCGCAAGGTCATGCCCGGCGTGCACAAGATCGTCGCCGAGCGCCCCGGGTTCCAGCCCGGATCGCAGCGGGTCACGCTGCAGAGCGGCAAGCCGGAGACGCTCGCGGTCGAGCTGGTCGAGGAGCCATCGCTGCTCACCGTGCGGGCCGCCCAGGCCGGCGCCCAGATCACCGTCGACGACGCGCCGTACACCGCGCCGGTCAAGGTCCCCGGCGGTAGCCACCGCGTCGCGGTCACGCTCGCCGGTCACCTCGATGCCCACCTCGATGCGGTCGCCCACGGTGGCGTGCCGGTCGACCTCGACGTCGCGCTCGACACGATCGTCGCGGTCCACGTCGAGCCGCCGACCGCCGAGCTCGTGCTCGACGGCAAGCCGGCGACCGTCGCCGCCGGCGGCATCGCGGTGTCACCCGGTGCCCACCACCTGGTCGCGCGCGCGCCGGGCTACACCGAGCGCAGCGCCGATCTCCCGGCCGAGCTCCCCGCCGACTACAAGCTCGAGCTCCAGCTGCCGCGCTACGTGGCGACGGTGGCCCCGGCGCCGGCCGGCTGGTTCACCACCCGGCGCAAGATCGCGGTCGGCGCCGCCGGCGTCGCGGTCGCGGCGGTGGTCGTCGGCGCCGTGCTCGGTACCCAGGCCCATAACGACGATCACGACGCGTTCGCGCTGTGCCCGTCGGCGACCACGCCGTGCTCCAACGCGCTCAAGGCCGATCAGCTCAACAAGGATGGCCAGTCGCGCGCGACCCAGGCCAACATCGCGTTCGGCGTGGCGGGCGCCGGCGCGGTCGCCGCGGCGGTGCTGTGGATGATCGGCGCCCCCGAGTCGCGGGTCGCGGTCGCGCCCCACGTCGGTGCCGTGGCCGGGCTCGACCTCTCGATGCGATTCTAGGCTCCACGCGCCCTGATCGGTGCGACACCGCGTGCGACGCCCGCGCGCAGCCTGTCACGCGGCGTGACCGGCGCGTGATAGCACCATGTCAGGTCGCGGCGTATTCAGTCATCATGGGCATGACCGCCGCCGGCTCGCGCGAGATCAACGTGACCCCGGTGATCGACGTGCTCCTCGTTCTCCTGATCATCTTCATCGTGATGATGCCGATCATGCTGCGCAGCGAGACCGTCGAGCTGCCGCCGCAGCGGGACGGCGTGGTCCAGGACGGCGTCGTGGTCGAGCTCAAGCTCGCCTCCGATCTGACGGTCGCGCTCGACGACGGGCCGGCGTTCCCCAACCACGAGCTGGCGAACCACCTGCGCGCGCGGGTGCCCAACGCCAAGGCGATCTTCGTCAACTTCACCGACGGCATCCCGTGGAGCGAGGTGATCTCGACGGTCGACACCGTGCGCGGCGTGGCCAGCACCAGCAATCGCCCCGATCTCTCGGTGGCGGTCCGCCTGCGCGGCGAGTGACCCGGCGGGCGTCGGAGATCGCTAGAGCGGCAGGCTGGTCCCGAACGTCACGTCGCGCTGCAGGTCGACCGAGCACGTGCCCGGGCCGTCGCACAGGGTGACCGCGGGGAACGCACGCACCTGGGCGAACGTGACGTTGGTGCCGGCCGGATAGTAGACATTGTCGCCAGCGATCCGCAGATCGACCGTGGGGTACACCACCGCCGTCGCGATGTTGTCGACGTTGGGCCACACCAGGCGCGACGCCACCGTGTCATTCGTGAGCTCGTTGCCGAACATCTGCGTCGGCGCGATGTGCCAGGTCTGGCTCGCGTCCTTGATGATCATCTCGGCGCCGTTGCTCGTGCGCTCGCGCTGGCTGACCACGTCGGCCGGGAACTTGTTGAACCAGAATGCGATCGGATAGCAGCCGGTCGCGTCCTGCGCGTAGCCGCCGCGCGAGACCTCCATCTGCTGGCCGTCGAACATGGCGACCGCATCGTCGCTCAGGGTCGGACAGCTGTCGCCGTTGACGTGCAGCAGGACGTTGACCTGGCTGCGCGCGACGATCTCGATCGTCGTGTCACCGTAGGTCGTGCTGAGATCCTTCAGCGCGGTCGAGTTATCCTGCGAGCACGCCGCGAGCGCGCCGGCGGCGCCAAAAACCAGCAAGCACGTCTTCACCATGCTCGCGATTAGACCGAAGTCGTTTGGCAAAGTCATCCGAGAAACGCGCGTCGCACGTGAGCTTCGAACATCTCAATGATGACAATCGAGCGCGGTCGATGGTGTGTCTCGATCGCACGCCGTCTCATACGGGGGCGGCCGGGTCGCACCGGACCTTCCCATCGTCACGCGGGGTTGCGCCCGGCGGGGACATTGATGGGGCGTAGATGGGGCGTATAGTCCGGCGGCGATGACCACCCCGATCCAGCGTCGAACCTTCCTGGCTGGTGCGATGGCCGCGGGAGCGGTCGCGATGTTGCCACGTCGTGCCAGCTCGGCGGCGGCGCCGAAGGACGTCCACACCCAGGTGGAGAAACGCCACGGTGAGGCGCTCGCCCGGCTCCAGGCGTGGATTCGCCAGCCGACGATCGCCGCCGAGGGCCGCGGGATCACCGAGGGCCGCGACCTGGTCATGCAGCTCCTGCGCGACGCCGGGTTCGGCAAGGTCGAGAGCGTGGCCACCGACGGCAGCCCCGGGGTGTTCGCCACGCTCGACGCGGGAGCGCCGCGGACGATCGGGTTGTACTTCATGTACGACGTCAAGCAGGCCGATCCCAAGGAGTGGAGCTCGCCGCCGTGGGACGCCGCGATCGTCGACCTGCCGAAGCTCGGCAAGGCGGTCATGGGGCGGGGCGCGG
>DATBBB010000196.1:0-4448 GCA_036271215.1 Kofleriaceae bacterium
GCGAGAACTGGAACGTCCGGATCCCGTACTGCAGGCGCAGCACCTCGTCGACACCGGTGTTGAACAGCGTGCGATCGTAGTACCGGCCGGCGCCGCCGAACGCCACGGTGTGCTGATCGCCCGACAGATCGTAGCTCGCGCCGAGCCGGGGCTGGATCTCGCCGAGGTAGACCGGGCGCTGCGTGCCGTCGGTCAGGTAGTCGTTGACCTTGAAGAAGTCCGGGCCGTTGATCGCCGCGACCTGCGACGCCAGCTCGACCATCGCGGCGCGCTCGGCATCGGGCGTCTTGAAGTCGTTGTTGAGCGGGTTGGTCTCGATGTCCCACCGCACGCCGAGGTTGAGCGTCAGCCGGTCGATCTGCCAGTCGTCCTGGGCGTACAGGCCGATCTGCGTGTTGTTCGAGTTCACCGTGGGGTCGCCGACGCCGAACTGCGCCTGGTACGGCGCGTCGAAGTTGAGGCCGAGCGTCGGATCGACCTTGTACGAGAACAGCGGATCGCCGTACTGCGTGCGCTCGATCTGGTAGTGCTGGAACGCGACCTTCGCGCCGACCTTGAACTGGTGCACGCCGGCGGCGACCACCGCCGGGAACGTCAGGTCGTCGCGGAACGTGAACGTGCGCTGGATGATGTCCTGATCGGTGTCGCGGCCGCCGATCCGGACCACGCCCTCGTAGTCCTGCTCGATCAGATCGGGGTTCTCGGCGGTCGGGTTGAACTGCGACTCGAGGAACTGGGCGTTGATCTCGTTGACCAGGCCCGTACTGCTGCGGAACTGGTGGCGCAGCAGCGCGGTGGTCACGTTGTCGCGCACGTTGTCGGCGTTCTCGCGGCTGATCGTGCCGCCGAAGTCGCGGATATCGGTCTCGCGGCGGATGCTGACGCTGAGATCCACGGTGTTCGCCGGATCGGGCAGCCAGGTCAGCTTGCCGAACCCGAGGTGCTCGCGGAACGGGCTGGTGAAGCTGCCCTGGTACTGGCCGAACCGCGCGAGGTTATCCGGCGTGGAGTTGCCGAGCGTGACCTGGCTGTCGCGATTCTGGATGTTGCCTTCGTAGGTCGCGAGCGCGAACAGGTGATCGGGGATGATCGGCCCGCTGAGCAGGCCGCCGAACTGGTAGCGCAGGTAGTCCGGCTTCTGCTCCATCAGCTTCTGGGCGAACGGATCGATCGACTGGATGTTGCGGTCCTGGTACGAGCCGTAGAACTCGCCGTGCACGTCGTTGCCGCCGGACTTGGTGACCGCCGAGACGATCGCCGCGCCGGCCTGCTCGTACTCTGCCTTGTAGTTCTGGGTCAGCACGCGGAACCCGGAGATCGCCAGTTGCGGGAACGGATTGCCGCGGCTCGAGTCCTGGCCGACCACGCCGCCATCATTGATATTGTTCTTGAGGCTGATGCCGTCGATGAACACGTTGGTCTGCGGCGCCGGCAGGCCCGCCGACGAGAAGTTCTTGCGCTGATCGTCGGTCGACAGCCGGACGCCCGGCGCCAGCTGCGCGAAGTTCAGGAAGTTGCGGCTGTTCTGCGGCAGGTTGTCGATCTGCTCCTGGCTCACGCTGGTCGCGACCTCGGAGGTCCGGTTCTCGAACCGCTTGCCGCTGACCTCGATGGTCTCGGCGCCCTTGATCGACGCGGTGGCGACATCGTAGTTGTTATCGAGCGTCTGGCCGGTCTCGAGCTCGACGAAGTCGGTGGTCTCCTGACCGTTGGCCGACACCACGACGAGGTACTGGCCCGGGGTCAGGCCGGGCAGCACGTAGCGGCCGTCGGCGCCGGCGCTGACCGCGATCACCGCGCCGTTCGACACGTTGGTCGCCGAGATCTTGGCGCCGGCCGCGGTCTGGCCGCCGCTCACGATCTTGCCCTCGATCGTGCCGGTCACGCGCTGCGCGTGCGCGGCGGGCACCGCGACCACGAGGCCGAGCGCGGCGGCGAGCGCGATCCGCGTGATCCGGCTAGCCGCGAAAAGTGCGGCCGCGCGCCCGACGGTTCCCAGGGGGGTGGGGGGATGGGACCGTCGGGCGACGCGCGCCGCGGATACGAGGATCGTGGTGAGAATGCTGTGCTGCATCGTGGTCTCCGTCCCTGACCGACTGACGTTTGCGCTGGAGATGGTTGGTGGACTGACGGCGGGTGCGCGCGGCTCCGCAGGACTCGCGAACGACCAGCTCCGGTGCCAGCTGGGTGGTGATCGCGCGGACCGCCTCGGGCGCCGCGATCGCGGCGGCCAGCTGGGTCACGGCGCCGCGCCCGAGCTCGACGATCGGTACGCGCATCGTGGTCAGCGCCGGGCGGACGTACGCGGCGAGCGGGATGTCGTCGAACCCGGCGACCGCGATGTCGCGCGGCACCGCCAGCCCGAGCGAATCGAACGCCGCCAGGCAGCCGATCGCCATCACGTCGTTGGCGGCGAACACCGCCGCGGGCCGCCCGGGCCCGGCGCCGAGCTCCCGGCCGGCGGCGTACCCCGAGGTCTCGGTGAAGTCGCCGCGCACGACGACCGGCCGCGCCCTGGGCAGCGCCGCCGCCAGCTCGTCGCGGTAGCCGCGCTCGCGCTCGTGGGCGTCGAAGTTGTTGGCCGGCCCGCTGACGTGCGCGATCGTCCGGTGACCGCGGCCGATCAGGTGGCGCATCATCGCGCGCGCCCCGCCGTAGCTATCGATCACCAGGGCCGGCGCCGCACGCCGCGCCGCGCCGCGCCGCGTGCTGCGGGTGACCCGGCTGTTCATGAACACCGTCGGCACGTCGGCCTGCAGCTCGCCGAGCTCGGCGGCATCGAGCTGCGGCGCCAGCACGAGCAGGCCCTCGACCCGGCCGTGCATCGCCCGGATCGCCGCCACCATCTCCGCGGCGTCGCCGTGCGAGCTCGACAGCAGCAGCTGCAGCTTCAGCTCCCGGGCGGCCGCGTCGATCCCGCGGATCAGCTCGGAGAAGAACCCGCCGTACAGATCCGGCAGCAGCACCCCGATGCTCTGGGTCCGCCGCGTGATCAGGCTGCGCGCGGCGGTGTGCGGCACGTAGCGCAGCTTCTCGATCACCGCGGTGATCCGCTGGCGGGTCTCCGGCAGCACGTTGGCGTGGCCGTTCATCACCCGCGACACCGACGCCACCGAAACACGCGCCGCCAGCGCGACGTCGGTGATCGTCACGGCCCGCTTCGCCACTGGTTGTCGGTTCCCCATGTAAACGTTTACACGCCGCCTCGTAAACGTTTACACGCCGCCTCACAGCACCGTCAATCATTCGCGACAGAGGCTTCTCGCGAATCTCGCGACGCACCCCGCCATCCTCGATCCCTCCCGCCCTCCCGCCGCACCGCGTAACCCGGCTACCCAGCTACCCCAGCTCGGCCGGTGCTCCCGATGAGCGGTTGCATCTGATACCTGCACTGCCTACACCTCATACGTGCAGTACACCCTCCGGAACATCCCATCGCAAGTGGATCATGCGCTGCGCGAGCGTTCGGCGCGCGAGGGCAAGAGCCTCAACGCGGTTGCCACGGAGGCACTCGCGCGGGGATTGAGCCTCGAAGCTCATTCCGTGAAGCGCCGCGACCTGCGAACGATCGCCGGGAGCTGGGTGCGCGACCGCGACGTCGAGCGGGCGCTCGATGAGCAGCGGGTCATCGATCTAGATCTGCGAGCCGTGACAGCGCTTGCTGCAGCGGACCGCACTCCCGCGCGGCGTCGACCGAAGAGGTGAACGATTTGCCGAGCTGGTAGACGCGCTCTGCCGGGTAGCCCGTCCTGGTGAGCTCGACGTTGTGGTTCTTGGCAAGCGGAAACACATCCGATACCTGGAGCACTTCGTCCAGTAGCTCGGGGTCGGCTTCCCATTCGTCGAGGCGCTCGGAGCCGGGTGGGTTGCCCAGCTGCGCGCAGAGCGCACGCGCGCGGCTGAAGTTCTGGTACGTCCAAGCTTCCAGGCAATAGAACGGATTCACCACGATCAGCTTGCTCATCCGCTCGTCCAGCTCGGATGCTGGCACTCGATTGCTCAAACTGGGCGCGCACGCGCTGCCGGACGTTGGTCTCGAAGTGCGGATCATGGATACAGGTCTCGCGATCCGCCCAGGCGCAATCACTGTCATAGTGAAACACGACAAACCCGGGCTCGGTGGCGAGCTGGGCCGCGATCGTCTGGGCCAGATCGACCTGATCCCGGAGATGCCTGGGGTTGGTGCTTTGCCACTGGCCGGCTCGCACGCAGCGGATCAGCTCATCGGGAGTTGGCGAGAACGTCAGGTGCTGCGTCGGAAGCCCAGGGCACAGCAGCTGACACATCCGCCGGAACAGGTGACGGAGCGCGTCGTAGGCAGTGCGCGAGCTGTCCTCGTTCATGATGAGGATGCTGACGCCCATGGTCTACCACCAGCCCTTGGTCCGCAGGATGTCACTGACGTGGTTCGGTGCTGGAGAACGGTGATACGGGCGCACCGGAGATGC
>DATBBB010000197.1:0-11685 GCA_036271215.1 Kofleriaceae bacterium
ATGTACCGCACCGGCGACCGAGCGCGGCGACTCGAGGACGGCACGTTAGAATTCCTCGGCCGCGGCGATCATCAGGTCAAGTTCCACGGCCATCGCCTCGAGCTCGCCGAGGTCCGGCTCGCGATCAACGAGCACCCTCAGATCCGCAACAGCGTCGTGCGGCTCGTGAAGGACGGCGCCGGCAACACGGTGCTCGCCGCGTACTACGTGTCTCGTCAGCCGATCGATCCCGACGAGCTGCGCGGCTTCCTCAAGCAGCGGCTCGCCGAGGAGGTCGTCCCGAACGTCTACATGCACCTCAAGGCGCTGCCGTTGACGCTGAACGGCAAGATCCACTTCGACGCGCTGCCGTCGATCGAGGAGGCGCGCCAGCGCAGCCGCCGCACGATGGTCGCGCCGAGCACACCGGCCGAGGAGATCCTCGTGCGGATCTGGTGCGACGTGTTGCACCTCAAGGAAGTCAGCGTCGAGGACAACTTCTTCTCGCTCGGAGGCGACTCGATCCTCGCGATCGTCGTGATCTCGCGCGCCGGCTCCGCCGGGCTGCGGCTGAGCCCGCGGCAGCTGTTCCAGCACCAGTCGATCGCCGCGCTCGCGCGCGTGGCAGCCGCCGCCGAGCCAGTCGCGGCCGCCGCCGCTGCCGCTGCCTCCGGGCCGCTGGCGTTGCTGCCGATCCAGCGCTGGTTCCTCGATCACCTGGCCGGCGCCGAGCTCGACAACGCGAGCTTCGTGGTCTGGCTCGAGGCGCGCCGCCCGATCGAGCCCGCGCTGGTCGACCGCGCGCTCGCCGCGCTGTGGCGCCACCACGACGCGCTGCGGTTGCGGGTGGTCGTCCACGACGGCGGCGCGACCGCCAGCATCGATCCCGTCGGCGAACCGCCCGCCTTGCTCGAGCGCGTACAGGCGTCGGCCGCAGCGGCGAGCGACCTCGACGCGGTGCGCGCGCACGTCGAGGCGGACCTGCGCCGAGCCATCCGCCTCGCCGAGGGCCGCCCGGTCGCGGCCGCGTGGGTCGACCTCGGCGGCGATCACCCGGGGCGGCTGGCGATCGCCGCCCACCGCTTCGCGGTGGACGCGGTGTCGTGGCGCATCCTCGCCGAGCAGCTCGAGCTCGCGTGCGAGCAGCTGTCCGGCGCTCGCTGCGAGCTGCCGCCGAGCACGACCTCGCTACGATCGTGGGCCGAGTGGCTCGCGGCCCACGCCGCGTCGGCCGCGTGCCTGGGCGAGGTCGACCACTGGACCGGCGACCGCTGGCGCGACGTCGCGCCGCTGCCGAAGGATCGCGATGCAGCGCCGCACGCGCTCGATCTCGCGGTGGACCGCGCGCTCGATGATGGCGCCAGCCGAGCGCTGCTCGACGCCGCGCAGCGCTGGCGGTGCACGCTCGACGAGTTGCTCGTCGCCGCGCTCGGCGACGTGCTGTGCGCGTGGGCCGGCCACCCGGTCGCCATCGATCTCGAGCGCCACGGCCGCGAGGACGTCGACGGGATCGATCTATCGCGAACCGTCGGCTGGCTGACATCGGTCGCGCCCGTGCGCCTTGCCCCCCACGGCGACGCGGCCGGGCTCCGCGCGGTCAAACAGGAGCTGCGCTCGGCGCCGCTCGCCGGCATCGGCTATGGCCTGTTGCGGTACGCATCGCCCGATCCGGAGGTCCGGCAGCGCATGGCCCGGCTCACACCGGCAACGCTGTTGTTCCGCTACACCGGCCGCCATGGCGGCGACGACGGCGCGCGGTTCCGCGTGCTCGACACCGAGGCGCAGGCAATGACACCGCACTACTCGATCGTCGTGGTCGCGCGCGTGGTGGACCGCCGCGTCCAGACCAGCTGGCTCGCGAGCTCGGCGGTGTACCACCGCGATACGCTCGAGCAGCTGGCGAGTCGCTTTGCCGCAAAGCTCGCCGCGCTGGGCGCGCTCGAGCCGTCCGCCAACGAAGCGCTTGTGCCGTCGGACTTCCCGCTGAGCGGGCTCGATCAGGCCGGCCTCGCGCGGCTGCTCGCCAGCTTGAAGTGAGCACTCGAGGCCGCGGACGGCTGCGCGGTTCACGGCTGGGGTAATACTTTGGTGTCCCACACTCGATCAGCGCCGCTTGGATGGGACCACCGTGGCCTCGAGCTGGCTCACGCGTGCAGGCAGCTTATTGTACTTGTCGTCGATGGCCGAGATCTGCGTCGCCAGCGACTCCTGGATCGCCCTGGTATGGCGCGCAAGCTCCGTGAACATCCGCTGCTCTCCCAGCTCGATGCGTGCCAGCAGCGCTCCACCCCACATCTCGAGTTTCTGTTCGAAGCGTACCTCGATTTGCTGAAGCTCGTCCGGATACCGGACACTCGTCTATCGCTTCGTACCAGCGCGCCGCGAGGTCCGGATCCTCGCGCTTCGTCACCAGCGCGAACTCGACTATCCATAGCGATGGGAGCGGCCATCGAAGAACGCTGATCGTGCTCGAGCGCCGTGGGCTTCCTGATATCCTGAACAGGCGGTCAGGTATCACAGCGGCTCCGGTCAGTGCAGCGGGCTGGTGCAAACGAACGGTCATGGATGGGTCACCAGATGCATTGACGGCGAACGGTCGATTGCTTACCAAGGTCAAGATCCGCGTGTCTGGGTCAACTGGGGAGCCATGTCCACACGTTCGAAGCTCGTTGCGCTGCCGGTCGTCTGGATGGTCGCCGCGTTCGCCGCCTGCTCGGTATCGCCGGTGACCTATTCGCCGGTGCTGGCGCCGGTCAGCGTCGGTGGCACGGTCACGGGGCTCGTCGGTGACGGCCTGGTGCTGACCGATAGTGGCGGCGACGATCTGGCGGTGTCGGCCAATGGTACGTTCGTGTTTCTCACCCCGGTGGCGCGCGGCGCCGGTTACGACGTCGCGGTGAAGAGTCAGCCGTCGGGGCCGAGCCAGCTGTGCGCGGTCAGCGCTGGCACCGGTACGACGTCCGACCAGCCAGTCACGGATATCCAGGTGAATTGCAGTACCAGCACATTCACGGTCAGCGGCACGGTCAGCGGGCTGGTCGGCACTGGCCTGGTGCTGCAAAACAACGCGGCCGATTCGATCTCGGTGTCGGCGGATGGCAGCTTCACGTTCCCCACGCCGCTGGTCAGCGGCGCCAGCTATCTGATCACCGCGGCGACCCAGCCGACCCAGCCCAGCCAGCAGTGCTCGATCAACGGCGCCGGCACGGTGGCCGACGCCAACATCACCGACGTGACGGTGATCTGCTCGACCAGCGCGTTCACCATCGGCGGCACGGTGACCGGCCTGGCCGGCGGCGGGCTGGTCCTGCAGAACAACGGCGGAGACGATCTCCCGATCAGCGCCGACGGCACATTCGCATTCACGACCCCGGTCGCCAGCGGCGCGATGTTCGCGGTGACCGTGGCCAGCCAGCCGTCGGGGCCGACCCAGACCTGCGAGGTCACCGGCGGCTCGGGCACGGTGGGCGGCGACAACGTGGCGAGTGTGGTGATCAACTGTGCGACCGACCGGTTCCTGATCACCGGCTCGGTCAGCGGCCTGATCGGCACGGTCACTTTGCAGAACAACGGCGGCGACAATCTCGATGTCACCGCCACCGGCCAGTTCGCATTCCCGACCTCGGTGGCGAGCGGCGCGACGTACAGCGTGACGGTGCTGACCCAGCCGTCGGGGCCGGCGCAGACGTGCACGGTGACGAATGGAGCAGGGACGGTCGGTGGCGCCGACGTCACCGATGTTCAGGTGACGTGCGCGACCAACCGCTACCACATCAGTGGAACGCTCTCGGGGCTGGCCGCGGGTGACGCGATCACGCTGCGGGACAACGGCGCCGACGACCTGGCGCGGTCCGCCAACGGGACGTTCACGTTTGCGACCACGGTCGTCAGCGGCCAGCCTTACGCCGTGACGGTCGTCGGCGACCCGCTCCTGCCGGTGTCGCAGCACTGCACGGTGACCAACGGCTCGGGCATGGTCGACGCCAGCGACATCACCAACGTCCAGGTCACGTGCACGACCAACTCGTTCACCATCGGCGGCCAGGTCACCGGCCTCGCCGGCACGGGCCTGGTCCTGCGCAACAACGGCGGCAACGACCTGTCGATCACTGGTAACGGCGGCTTCACGTTCACGACGCCGATCGCCAGCGGCGCCGCGTTCTCGGTCGGCGTGGCGACCCAGCCGTCCGGGCCGACCCAGACCTGCACGATCACCGCGGGCACCGGCACGGTCGGCACCGGCAACGTGACCACCGTGATGGTCAATTGCGCGATCAACCGCTACGTGGTCGGCGGCGTGCTCAGCGGTCTCGCCGGCGGCACGCTCACCTTGCAGAACAACGGCGGCGACGATCTGGCGCTCACCACCAACGGCGCGTTCGCGTTCGCGACCACGTTGCCCAGCGGGACAACCTATGGCGTCACGGTCAAGACTCAGCCCGGATCGCCGTCGCAGACCTGCACGGTCAGCGCGGGCTCGGGCACGGTGGTCAACGCCGACATCACCAGCGTCCGCGTGACGTGCACGGTGAACAAGTTCGCGATCACCGGTACGCTCGGCGGCCTGGCGGCGGGCGACTCGATCGTCCTGCGCGACAACGGCGGCGACGATGTACCGCTGTCGGGCAATGGCAACTTCGCGTTCGCGACGCCGATCGCCAGCGGCCAGCCCTACGCGGTGACCGTGGTCGCCGACCCGTCGTCGCCGATCGCGCAGCACTGCACGGTGACCAATGGCAACGGCACGGTGGGCGGCGGCCCGGTCAACAACGTGATCGTGAGCTGCACGACGCGCACGTTCACGATCGGCGGCACGGTGTCGGGTGTGATCAGCGGCGGCCCGGTGCTGCAGGACAACGGCGGCGACAATCTCACGATCACCGGCAACGGCAGCTTCACGTTTGCGACGCCGATCGCGAGCGGCCAGACCTACGCGGTGACCGTGCTGAGCAATCCGGCCGGCCGCGCGTGCTTCGTCACCAATGGCACCGGCACCGTCGGCGCGGGCAACATCACCAGCGTCAACGTCTCGTGTGTAGCGGAGACTCAGTTCTCTGAATTCTTCCCCGCGGGCCCCACCACGCAGGCCTTGTGCAACCCCTGGCTCGCCTTCACCAGCCAGCTTGTGGCCGGTAGCTATAACACCATCACGCTCAGCGGCAGCGCCGATCCGGTGGGTACGACGTGCGCCGTTCCGGCGATGGCCACGCAGATCTGCCAGGCGTTGCACACGGGCGCTAGCCTCACGGTGTCGTGTGGCGGCCACAACTGGTCGGTCGGCGACTGCGGCTTGAGCACCGAGCTCAATGTCGACATCTCTGTCTGCACCTGCACAACCGGTACCCAGGCGGCGATCGCGCGTCCGTGCATCGACCTCGCAAATGGGGACGCCAACCCCAACTGGGGTGGCGTACGCACGGATACCTGCGACGCGCCCAGCCAGACCATCACGGTCACCTGCCAGTAGCTAGCACCTACCGACTCGCATATCGCGGTCATTAGCCACACGACAACTACACGACCGGCGCGAAATCCACACACCGGCGCAACACACCGGGCTAAATCTCAGATAGCCCGACCGGCGCGACCGGCGGATCGGCGCGCCGAGTTGCCGATTGCGCCTTGACCCCGATCGTGCGATCCCACCAGCCATGTCACTCACCCAGATAGATCCGTCCGATGGCTATGCCTATTACCAGATCATCGATCCGTCCTCTACCTCTTCCGTTTCGATCCTGGCGCACATCGTTGCCACCGAGACGGCGGACAACCTCTTTCAATCGGGCATGCAGGCAGGGGTAGAGTACTGGCAGATCGGGTCGAAATCCCCTTTCCAGACAGCGGCGTATCCGACGCTGCTGGTCAGCAAGGTACGATGCGGCACCTGGGAAAAGGCCGGGGCCCCGCCGTTCAACGCTGCCGATGCCAACTTCACCGCGCCAGTCGATGTCCCGTGGAGGACGATCACGAGCCGGGCCGACTTTCACAAGCCGAGCGCTCCGATCGACAACGACCACGGCGGCTTCTCGGTGAACATCTCGTGCCCGATCGGCGGTACATGGAAGGGCACGATGATGTTCTTCCGTAGCGTCGACCGGCTATTGTTCGAGACGATCACGCCGGGAACGCCCCGAGAGTTCACGCTGAATCAGCACTCGTTTGTCCAGGCGGCCGAGGTCACGCTCGTGTAACCGCGCGGGCCGAGAGGTCGCCGAGAGGTCGCCGACTCGCCGGCCGCCTCACCCGCCCGGCGCTCTGCCGGCCTCGCCTCCCGGCTCGCCGCCGGTCTCGAGCGCGGGCGGCGGGCTGACTTCGGCGGGCGCCGGCCCGCCAGGGATGGGCGCCAGGATGCCGGGGTCGGGTGCCGGGCTGCCGGGGGCAGACCCCGGGGACGCGGTGCTCGGCCCGGAGCCGAGGCCGCCGGCGAGCAGGCCGTGCGACAGCGCTTCGAGCTGCGCTCCCACGCGCTTCGGATCGGGGTTGGCCACGACGTCCTGCCGGAGCTGCGCCAGCCGTTCGATCAGCTTCGTGCGCTCCTGGACCAGCTGCTGGCCGAGCCGCGCCTCTCCGGCCTGCTGCTTCGCGAGCGTGACGTCGTCGAGGTTGCCGCGGACCATGGTCTCGAGGGTCTCGACCATGCGGCTCAGGATCCGGAACACGACCGAGGACGAGAACCCGCCCAGGAGCGCGAGCGCCGCCTGGGAGAACTGCAGCCCGGACGGGGTCCCCGCCGCCGCGGAGCTCGCGCCGGCGTGCGTATCGATCAGCGTGGCGAGCAGCAAGCCGGCGATCAGCCCGAGCAGGAACCGCATCCAGTACGACGCCTGGTGCCGCGGATCGAAGGTTCCGGCCGAGATCTCGCGATCGACGTGGAACAGCCCCGCGAACGATGCCCCGAGCCCTGCCGCGGAGAGATAGAACAGCTCGCAGATCAGCAGCGGGATCCCCGACGACTCGAAGATATTGCCATTGATCGGATGATTGACATATTCGGTCAAGCTGAGTCCGATGAAGCAGACGAGCGAGACGAGCGCCAGCAACATCTGATAGCGCACGATCCGGACGCGGCCCAGCATGCGATGCGGGCTGCCCCCGTGCGTGCCTTCCCCGAACGCGACCACCAGGCTCGGACGCACCGGCGCGATGATCCGGACCAGCTGCTCGTAGGCCTCGGACAGCCGCGCGAGCTGGGCGTCCTCGCCAAGGTCGGTCGCCTCGATCGCGCCCAGCACGGAGGCCGGAACCGGCAGCCCCGAGGCGAACGCATAGCTCGCCATCGCCGACGCCTCGTCGCGGAGCTGCGCGCGGAGCGGGGGGCGTTGCGACGTCACAAGTGGAGAGCTCATGGCCATGCGTCCCTTCACGCTCCTCGAGCGAGTCAGCGAGTCAGCGAGTCAGCGAGTCAGCGAGAATCTAGTTGAATATTTATCCAGAGACCAAGTCAGAGACAAATCAGATAGAGACAGAGCGCGAGAGCAGGCGAGAGAGCAGCAATCGTGCCGGCGCGCCGCCGCGCACAGCCCCGCACGGCCGCGCACAGCCCCACGCCCGGCGAACCGGGCTTTGCAGCACGATCGGCGTTCGTCCGGTCAGCGCTCGCCCGGCCGCGCTGCTCCCGCGCGTCTGCGCGGACGAGCCTGCGTCCATCATGACGATCGGGCATCGCGCATCAGTGACCAGGACAACGGCCGCCGTGGCCCGACGACACCACGGCGGCCGGGCCCGGCGAGCGCTGGATTCGCTGGTACGCCGGCTGCACACGGTCGCGCCATGCGGGGCACTGACGCTCCGCAAGGAGGACCCTCATGCCCAAGATCCAGTTCGTCGCCTACGAGATCGACACTCACAACACAGCCAAGCTCAATGCGATCCTGTCCGCCAAGGGCGCAGACCCGAGCGAGATGACGGAACAGGAGTATTTCACGCTGCAGGCCAACGAGCTCCGGGATCGGCTGCGCGAGGTCACGCCGCAGCTCGACAGCACCGCACTCACGGTCTTCATGGCTCCCGAGTTCTATTTCAAGTACCAGAACGGAAAGCCGTACTCGCGAACCACGTTCTTCAACGTGGGTCCCTACATGGAGATGATCAGCGAGGCGTTCCCGGAGGTGCTCTGGGTGCCCGGCACGGTGTGGTGGAGCGAGCCTGCCAAACAGGACACGATGACCGTCCACAACACCGCGCTGGTCTACCACCACGGCAAGCTGATCCGGAGCTGGCAGAAGGAGCGGTTGTCGACGATCGACGGGCTGAACGCCGGCCCCGAGGTCTGGGACCGCTGGGAGCTCGAGCACGAGCGCATCCTCGAGGCGACCCAGGATCCGTTCTTCCTCGCCAGCCACGGCATGGACACCCTGCACGTCGGGATCGAGATCTGCCTCGATCACCGCACGCTCGACCGCGAGTCACCGCCGTCGTACGGTGTGCTGCGGACGCTGTATCCGAAGAACTACCCCGAAGGACGGGGCGTGGATATCCACCTGCTGACCGCGGCGGGCATGCCGATGTATCCCGAGAACGTGGTCGCCCGCTCCGGCGGCGTGTTCCTGCGCTGCGACGGCGGCAAGGACCCGGAGACCCGCTCGAGCTGCGTGCTCGTGGCCCGCTCGGGGAACACCCCCGATGCCTTGCTGGAGTGGGCGCCGATCCTCACGCTCGGCAAGCCGACGTGGATCGGCAGCGACCTCGACAACCGCGTCGCCGTGTATCCGCCCGTGACCGTGCCGTGACGCGCCGCCTCGCGCGCCGCCCGCGCCACCGAGCATGACGGGCCGGGCCGCGCGCGGCGATCGACCCGCGGACAGCGCTGGATCGCCGTCGTCGTTCGAAGTGGTCATGGCCAGTCGCCATGTGCACCCCTCACGCCAGCCAGCCGGCTTTGCCTGTCGTCGCCCCGCGCGCCCCAGGCCGCGAGAGGGTCGTCGCGTTCGTGCGCCCGGCCGTGCGCACGCTGTTCGCGCACACGCGCCGCACGGCCGGCGGTGCGCACGCCGCCCTCGCCGCGCCGCACGCCGCGCTGCCGCGGTGCTCGAGCCTTGCATCGGATGACCTGTGATGCCGAAGACCGAAGGCTGGGAGGACGCGCAGCTGCCCGTGGTGGGAGAAGCGCACGCCGCCCGCCTCCGGCAGCTCGCCGCGTTCGCCGGGCTGGACGAGACCGTGCTGCTGTCGGGGCCCAGCGGCGCCGGCAAGTCGCGGCTCGCCGCGTGGTGCCACTCGCGATCGCCGCGCTGCGGCGGCCCGTTCGTGACCGTCGATCTGCTGAGCGTGCCGCCCGAGCTGCAGATGGGCGAGCTCTATGGATGGCGGCGCGGCGCGTTCACCAACGCGCTGGCCGACCAGGACGGCTGCCTCGCCCGCGGCGCCGGCGGCACGGTGTTCATCGACGAGATCGACAAGCTATCGCTGACCGCCCAGGCGGGCCTGCTCCACCTGCTCGAGACCCGGCGCTATCGCGTGCTCGGCGATCCCGGGCGCCAGCGCGAGGCCGACGTGCGCTTCATCATCGCCAGCAACGCCGACCTCAAGGCGGAGGTCGCGCGCGGGCGGTTCCGCGAGGACCTCTACTTCCGCATCAATGTCCTGCCGTTCCGCGTGCTGCCGCTCGACGAGCGGCGCGACGAGATCGTGCGCTGGGCCGAGCACCTGCTCGCGCGGCGCCACCGCGGGCGCGGCGCGGCCGGCGCAGCGTTCGAGGCAGACGCGGCGGCCCTGCTCGCGGCGTCGCGCTGGCCGGGCAACCTGCGCGAGCTCGACAGCGTGGTGTGCCGCGCCTACGCGTTCGCGGCGGCCGAGACCGCGCCGGGCGCCGAGCTACGCATCACGGCCGCGCACATCACCGCCGCGCTCGGGCTCGACGCCGACGCCGATGCCGGCGCTGCCACCGGCGGCGCCGCCGCCACCGCGCCGGACCTGATGGCCCGGCTGCGCGACGCCGCGGACAGCTTCGTCGATCACCTGGTCGCCGGCGGGGCCGAGCTGCGCCTCGAGCACACCGACGCGCTGCGCGGGCTGGTCCTCGAGGCCGGCCTGCGCCGCCTGGGCGATCTGCGCGAGGTGTTCGTCCGGCTGGGCGGTGACGTGATCGTGCGCAGCCGCAATCATGGCCGCGAGTACCGGCGCGAGTACGACAAGGTGGTGTCGCTCGAGGCCGCGATCGCGCGCACGACGTCGTGCGTCCACGGTGACGCGGGCGACGTCGCGGATGACGCAGCGCCGGCGCCGCGATGACGCGAAACCGCCGTGCGAGCCCGCGCGGCGTGCGCCAGATGCCGGCACGCCCCGTGCTCAGGCGATTGCCGTCCACAACGGACGCCTACAACAAGGAAATCATCCCATGAGCACCGATTCCATTGCCCTGCGCCTCATCAACCAATCTGCCGACTGCAACAACTCCTCGATCCTGGTGTTCCAGAAGAACGTCGCCACCAACTTCGACGAGATCGCCGTCGCGTGGCAGGTGATCGATAACCTCGGCTCCGGCTGGATCCACCCGTTCACCTACGACCTCGATCTCCAGGTCAGCGTCGCCGACAGCTGGGGCAACCACATGCCGCCGCAGGACACCGCCGATGGCCAGCTGTGGAAGGTCGTCCGCGATTGCTCGGGCGACCAGCTCAAGGCGGGCGGCCCCGGGACCAGCGCGTCGGAGGTCCAGGTCCTCAACAGCCTCGATCGCGGCGCGGTCTCGGCCTGCATCTACCGCTCGGGCAAGCTGCTCGCGACCAAGACCGGGGTCGCGCCGGGCCAGAAGGCGGTGTTCCTGTTCAAGCCGTCGATCTGGATCGGGATCGCGTCGCAGATCCAGCAGGGCGATGTCCTCGACTCGGCGATCATGTCGAACAGCAACACGCAGCTCAACCTGACCAACATCGCCAGCGCCGACATCGTGCTGTCGGGCGGCGGCCCGGGCCGGAACTCGCGGCCGTTCACGTTCGCGCTGGAGAACGTCCGGTACATGTAGTGAAGCGATGGCGTCGCGTCACGCGCCGTCGGCCCTCGGGCCGGCGGTGTGTGGCAGTGCGCGCCTTGTAAAGGCGGGTCGCACCGACCCGCCGGCAACCAAGAAAGGGACGCAGACGATGGAGCGCGAACTTCGCGGAACCTGGACCGACACCGTCGTCGACGGCGGCCGGCCCGACACGCTGATCCTCGACTTCACGGCGTGGCTCGAAGATGACCGGCTCGTCGGCTGGCAGGTCGAGCTCCGCACCGAGCGGAGCACAACCCCGGTCCTGCTCTCGTCGGCGTCTGCCACCGAGACCGTGACCTTCGACCAGCGGTTCAGCAGCAACCTGGTCGCCCATGGCGTGCTGCGTTGCCTGAGCCTGTCCCCCTACACCGTCTTCATCGAGGCGGCGCAGCTCAGCTACGGGTTCGAGGACGCCCCGACCCGCACGCTGCTCGGCAGGCTGGTGAAGCTCGACGCCGGGCCGGTCGACAGCGATCCGGCGGCCGTGGACAGCGCGATCATCAGGCCGCCGGTCATCGAGCCGCCGCCGCTCGTGCTCGATCTCGATCCGGCGCGGCCGGCGCGGCCGGCGCGGTCGGCGCGGCCAACGCGCGCCCCGGTGCCGACCGTCGAGCCCGCCGCGACCCGCAGCGGCGAGCTGTTCCCCTACGTCTACATGAGCCTGTGGCCCGCGCCCGCCCCGGCGGAGCTGGCGCTGGGCTTCGTGCGCTACCCCTACCCGCTCGACGCCGCGC
>DATBBB010000198.1:0-12007 GCA_036271215.1 Kofleriaceae bacterium
CGACGAGGACGGCATCCCCGACGCGCAGGATGAATGCCCCGAGCTCTCCGGCGATCGCGCACACGATGGCTGTCCGGCGACTACCTACGTCAAGATCGAAGACGGCAAGGTCTATATTTTTGGAAAAGTTCAGTTCGGCAATAACTCGGCGAAGATCGATCGCCGCAGCGAGCCACTGCTCGACCAGATCGCCCAGGCGCTCAACTCCAACCCGGGTGTCGGAAATGTCCTCATCGAGGGCCACACCGATAACGTAGGCGATCCAAGATTCAATCAGAAGCTCAGTGAGGAGCGTGCCGCGGCCGTGCGTGAAGAGCTGATCAAGCGCAACGTCAGCGGCGATCGGCTCACCACGCGCGGGTTCGGTGAGAGCCGGCCGATCGCGCCCAACGATGCCCCCGCGGGCCGCACCAAGAACCGCCGCGTCGAGTTCGTGATCACCGGAGGCCACAAATGACACGCTGGATGCCATCGAAGATCGTCCCGGTGGTGATCGGGCTGCCTGTCGCGCTGATCGCGGGAGCCGCGCATGCGGCGCCGCCGGTGTTCCCCGCCGACACCGCGTATCACCCGATGCACTGCCACGGCGCGGTGATGACCGATCCGCTCGCCGATCAGCCGCCGGCGCTCGCCGAGCGCGATGTCGTGGGCGATCTCACCGCGCCGGCTGGGCTGCGCGCGGGCGATGCCGACAACCTCTACCTGCGGCTGCGCGTCGATCAGGATCCGGCGCCCGGCGGCGCGGTGCACCCCTACGCGTGGGGCATGGAGTTCGATCTCGACGGCGATCGCTCGACCTACGAGCTCCTGGTGGTCGCCGAGGCCGTGAGCGCGGCGGCCGGCACGGTCTCGGTGTTCACCAACCACACCACGACGATCGCCAACGACCCGGCGGATCCGGCGGACCTGCCGGCCGCGGCGACGATCGCGTTCACCAACGCCGCGCGCACGATCGGCGCCGGCACCACCACCGGCAGCAACGCCGACTTCTTCATCGACATCGCGGTACCGTGGGCCACGCTCCGGCCGTTCGGCCTCGATCGCGGCACCCCGACCTATATCTGGGCCGGGACCTCGACGGTGGCCAACGCGCTCGATGGCGACCTCGCCTGCTTCGACGGCCAGGGCGGCAACGGCAGGCCGCCGCTCGACTCGTCGGCCTCGGACCCGACGACCGGCGATCCGACGATGGATCCCAACGGGGACGGCGGCGGCTCTGGCTCCGGCACAGGCACCGGCGGCACCGGCGATGACGAGCCACGGCTCGAGGGCGGCAGCGGCTGCCAGTCCGGCCGGGGTGGCGTCGGCCTCGGGCTCGGCGCGACGCTCGGCCTGCTGCCGGTGCTCGGGCGCCGGCGGCGCCGCCTCCAGTAGCGCTACTTGCGGTTGCGCGGCTTGCCGAACGTCGCCGTCACGCTGAGCGTCTTGCCGTCGCGTACGTAGGTGATCTTGGCGTCCTGGCCGGGCTTGCTCAGGGTCAGCACGAACATCAGGTCCGACGCGTTGGCGATCTCGTGGGTATCGATCTGCGTGATCCGATCGCCGGCCTTGAGCCCCGCCCTGGCCGCCGGGCCGTCGGGCACCACGTCGGACAGCACGAGGCCCTTGGGGCGCGCCGGATCCTCGTCGTACGACGGGATCGTGCCGAGCGAGGCGCCGCGCCGCGCGACGTCACCGCCCATCGGCTCGGGCGGCGCCTTGACGTAGGTCAGCGCCGGCGCGTTGGCGGCGCCCAGCGTGGCGGCGGCGGCGATCGCGGCGACCCGCGCGCCGCCGATCGCGTTGATCTTGTCGGCGTCGTCGGTCGCGGTGTGATAGTCGCTGTGGCTGCCGGTGAAGAAGAACAGCACCGGCGCGCCGGCGATGTAGAACGGCATGTGGTCCGACGGGCCGTAGCCCGAGCCGCCGATCGTGCAGTCGACGCGCTGGGCCTCGCACGCGGGGGCGACCAGCTCGCGCCACTCCTTGGCCGACTCGCCGCCGTTGACGTACAGCTTGTCCATCTTCATCCGGCCGATCATGTCCATGTTGACCATCGCGGTGATCGGATCCCTGGTCGCCGGGTGCTTCACGTAGTACTCGCTGCCGAGATCGCCCATCTCCTCGCCGGAGAACGCGATCACGTAGACGTCGCGCTGCAGCTCGGCGCGGCGCTGGCCGAGCGTGCGCGCGACCTCGAGCAGCCCGGCGACGCCCGACGCGTTGTCATCGGCGCCGTTGTGCACCGCGTGGACCGCCGGATCGAGCGCGCTCGCGCCGCCGCCCATGCCGAGGTGATCGAGGTGCGCGCCGACGACGATCACGCCCGGCAGCTTGGTCGCCGCGCCGGCGTGGATCACGCCGATCACGTTGCTGGTCTCGGTCCGGGTCGGGGCGAGCGCGACCGCGAGCCGGGCCTTGTGGTTGCCCTTGGCGAGCCCGGCCGCGGCCTTGCGGGTCACCACGACGATCGGGATCTGCGACTCGCTCTCGGCGGCGGCGAGCCGGGGCAGCGGGGCCTCGTCCTGGGCCGGGTCGCCGTCATCGACGACGATCAGGCCGACCGCGCCCTTGCCGTGCGCGAGGAATGCCTTGTAGCGCAGGTCGCCGAGCCGCGACGTCGCCGCGGCGTCGAGCTTGACGCCGAGCGGCAGCCGCGCGTCCGGCGGCACGAACCGGTGGACCACCGCGATCTTGCCCTTGACCGACTTGGCCTTGTAGTCGTCGAGCTTGGTCGCCTCGTCGACGATGCCCCAGCCGACCGCGACCAGCTCGCCGCTCGCGGTGGTGCTCGCCGAGCCGGCGACCGGCGTGGCATCGTCGTCCGCCAGCAGCACGCCGTCGAGCTCGATCGCGGTCTCGGGCTTGCGCGTCACCTCGGTGGTGACGGCGAACTTCTGGCGCCAGCCGCCGGCGAGCCCGGGCGCCACGCCCGCCGCCGCGAGCTGCTGCTCGACCCAGCGCGCGGCGTCCTCGAGCCCGGCGGTGCCGACGCCGCGGCCCTCGCGCTCGTCGGCCGCGAGGTAGCCGACCGCCTCGGCGAACCGATCGGCGGCCGCGGTCTCGGGCTGGTAGGTCCGCGCGCCCTGCGCCGGGTGCTCGATCCAGTCGGCGAGGTAGACGTTGGTATCGTGCACGCCGGCCGGGCCGCCGGTCAGGCGATAGACCTCGCCGTGGGGGCCCACGACCACGTCGCGCCGGTTCGACGAGAACGCCAGGGTCCGGCCGTCGGGCGAGAACATCGGGAACCCGTCGAACCCGCCGGCGTAGGTGATGCGCTCGAGGTGGCTGCCGTCGACGTCGATCGCGTACAGATCGAACTCGGGGCCGCGCGGCGCCAGGTAGTTCGACGCGAAGATCACGCGCTTGCCATCGGGGAAGAAGAACGGCGCGAACGACGCGCCCGGCAGATACGTCAGCTGGCGCGCGTCCGAGCCGTCCGCGTTGGCGATGTAGAGGTCCATCTTCGTCGGCTTGACCAGGTTCTGCGCGAGCAGCGCCTTGTAGTCCTCGAGGTCCTTGCCGGTCGGCCGCGACGACCGCCACACGATCTTCGAGCAGTCGGGCGAGAAGAACGCGCCGCCGTCGTAGCCCGGCGAGCTGGTCAGCTGCTTGGGGTTCTTGCCGTCGGCGTCCATCCGCCACAGCTCGAGATCGCCGGACCGGATCGACGTGAAGATGATGCTGCCGTCGACCGGGCACACCGTGGCCTCGGCGTCGTAGCCCGGCGACTCGGTCAGCCGGCGCAGGTTCGAGCCGTCGGCGTTGGCGCGGTAGATGTCGTAGTCGAACAACCCCCAGTAGTAGCCCTGCGACATGTCCGGCGGCGTCGGGCACGCCGGCGACGCGCCGTGGGTCGACGCGTAGATGATCTCCTGATCGCCCTTGAGGAAGTACGAGCAGGTCGTGCGGCCCTTGCCGGTCGACACCAGCTTCGACTGCCTGGTCGCGACCGTGAGCTCCTCGATCTGGTCGCACTTGTACGGCGCGTGGTTGGTCTGCATGATCAACCGGTCGCCGCCGAACGACCAGTAGGCCTCGGCGTTGTCGGCGCCGAACGTCAGCTGGCGCAGGTTGTGGAGGTGGGTCTCCTCGGCGGTCGCGAGATCCTTGACCTCGGGCGCCGGCGGCCTCGGCGCGATCGCCGGCGCAACAGGATCGGCGCAGCACGCGACCAGCACCGTGATCGCCAACGGGGCCGTGGCCGCGATCGTCGCTGCGACCGTGGAACGAACAACGCGCTTCATGGCCGCGTAGCCTAACCGGAGCCGCGGTTTAACGACATCTAGATGCCTGCCGGATTGCGCGGCTCGGCGGGGTCGGTCACGATCGCGGCGATGAGCGGAGCAATCGAGTCCGGTGAAGAGGTGGCGCGCAGCGCGGTCCCGGTCGCGGATCTGACGCCGGTCGACCTCGCGCTGCGCCACGGTGGCGAGGCGCTCAAGGCCGCGGTCAAGCAGGTCCGGCCGGCCGACCTCGGGCGCGATCTGTCGCGCCGGCCGCTCGACGAGGGCCGCGCGATCCTCGAGGCGATCGACGACCGGCGCGGCGCCGCGATGCTGCGCGCCACGCACCCGGCGGTCGCGGCCCAGCTGCTGTCGCGGATCGATCCGGCGCGGACCTGCCACCTGCTCGCGTTCCTGCCGACCGACCACGAGGTCGCGATCCTCGGCACGCTGCAGCCCGACGAGCGCGCGCGGATCGATCACGCGCACACGCCCGAGGAGAAGCAGACGATCGGCCGCATGCTCGGCTACCCGGAGTCGGCGATCGGCCGGATCATGACGCCGAAGATCTGGCGCTGCGATCTCGAGACCACGCTCACCGCGGGCGCCGCGATGGACGTGCTGCGCGCCGGCAGCGACGAGATCGAGGTCGCGGTCAACTGCTACCTGTGCGTGGACCACAAGCTCGTCGGCGTGGCGCCGCTGCGCCAGCTGTCGATCGCCGATCGCGACGCCCCGCTCGCCCAGCTGATGACGCCGCACCCGATCGCGGTCACCGAGGACACCGCGCGCGGCGACGCCGCCGACATCATCAACACCCACGACTTCCTGTCGCTGCCGGTGATCGCCAAGGACGGCGGGTTACTCGGCGCGGTGCGGGTCGATGACCTGCTCGGCGCCGCGCTCGACGCCGCCGGGACCGCGGTGCTGAACCAGGGCGCCGTGGTCGGCAAGCTCGCGGGCCGCGCGCCGTACTTCATGACCTCGCTGACCCGCACCGTGCGCAGCCGGTTGACCTGGCTGATCTTGCTGTTCGTCGCCGAGACCGCGACCGGCACCGTGCTGCGCTACTTCGAGGACGAGCTCGCCAAGGTCGTGGCGCTGTCGTTCTTCGTGCCGCTCCTGATCGGCACCGGCGGCAACGCGGGCTCGCAGACGGTGTCGACGATCATCCGCGCGCTCGCGCTCGGCGAGGTCCGGGTGCGCGACGTGTTCCGCGTGATCGGCCGCGAGGTCACCGCCGGCGTGTTGCTCGGCGTGCTGCTCGGCGTGATCGCGTTCTTCCGCGCGCTGCTCTGGGGCGTCGACGTCCAGCTCGCGATGTGCGTCGCCGCGACGATCCTCGTGGTGTGCACGTGGGCCAACGCGGTCGGCGCCGCGATCCCGCTCGCCGCGCAGCGGTTCGGCATCGATCCCACGGTGGTGTCCGCGCCGCTGATCACGACCCTGGTCGACGCCTCGGGCCTGTTCATCTATTTCAGCGTCGCGCACCTGATGCTGAGCGAGCTGCGCTGAGCGCCGGGCCGGCTTTATCGCGCCCAGATGTATCGCCGATGAAGCTCGCGACCCTCACCACGGTGGCGCTCGGCCTGGTGCTCGGTGGCCCCGACGCCGCTCGGGCCGAAGACGCCGCGCCGGACGCCACGCCGGGCGCCACGCTGTTCGATCACCCCGACGCCGCGTGGTGGTTGTCGGGCCAGGTCAACGTCGTCGGCCAGGCCCAGCCCGGGTTTCACTCGCCGTACGCCGGCGACAACAGCTTCCGCAGCGACGACCACGCCGCGGTGTCGGTGGTCTCCACGGTGTTCGCCGGCTACGAGCTGACCTCGACCACCGCGATCGTCGTCGCCGGGGAGTCCGCCGGCGGCGGCGGGCTGTCCAACGCGCTCGGCATCGCCGGGTTCACCAACCTCGACGTCGTGCGCAACCCCACGCTCGGCGCCACGCCGTACCTCGCCCGCGCGTTCATCGATCAGATCATCCCGCTGTCGTCGGACGACGCCAGGCACGACCGCGACGCGCTCCACATCCTGCGCAAGCTGCCGGCGCGCCGGATCGAGCTCCGCGCCGGCAAGCTGTCGACCGTCGACGTGTTCGACGTCAACTCGGTCGGCAGCGACAGCCACCTGCAGTTCCTCAACTGGGCGGTCGACAACGACGCCGCCTACGACTACGCCGCCGACACCCGCGGCTACACGCTCGGCGCGACGATCGAGTACGCCGATCCGACGTGGGCGGTGCGCTACGGCGCGCTGCTGATGCCCAAGGTCGCCAACGGCATCGACTACGACTACGACATCGCCAACGCGCGCGGCGAGAACCTCGAGCTCGAGTACCACGGCGACCTCGGCGGCCGGCCCGGCGTCGTCCGCCTGCTCGGGTTCGGAAACCACGCCAAGATGGGCAACTACGCCGAGGCCAACGCCGCGGCGCTGGTCGGCGAGATCGACGTCCCCGACATCACGGCCACCCGGCTCGCCGGCCGCACCAAGTACGGCGCCGGGCTCAACGCCGAGCGCGAGCTGACCGACGAGCTACGCGCGTTCGCCCGGCTCGGCTGGAGCGACGGCGCCAACGAGTCGTTCGCCTACACCGAGGTCGACAACACCGTCGCGCTCGGCGGCGACCTGCGCGGCGCGCCGTGGGGCCGCGCCGCCGACAAGCTCGGCCTCGCGGTCGTCACCGACGGCCTGTCGGCCGATCACCGGCGCTACCTCGCGCTCGGCGGCAAGGGGTTCTTGCTCGGCGACGGCGCCCTGTCCTACGGCCGCGAGACCATCGCCGAGGCCTACTACACCGCGCGGCTGTACCGCGGCGTGTTCGTCTCCGCCGATGCCCAGCTGATCGTCAACCCCGGCTACAACACCGCCCGCGGCCCGGTCAGCGTCGGCTCGCTCCGCGCCCACGTCGAGCTGTAGCCCGCACCGGACTACCGTACGATTGCGCCGTAGTACGATGGTGCCGTGCAATCCGTTGCCGACGCCACGCGCGCCGTGATCGCCCGCGTCCCGCGGCTGCCCGCCGAGCAGGTCGCGCTCGACGCCGCGGTCGGCCGGGTGCTCGCCACGAACGTCATCGCGACCCGCGCGCTGCCCGGGTTCGACAACTCCGCGATGGATGGCTACGCGGCGCGCAGCGCGGAGCTGCCGGCGACGCTCCCCGTGATCGGCGTGAGCGCGGCGGGCCAGCACGGCGTCGGGCCGGCCGCGCCGGGGACCGCGGTCCGGATCTTCACCGGCGCGCCGATCCCGGCGGGCGCCGACACCGTGGTGATCCAGGAGGACGCGACCCGCGATGGCGAGCGCGTCGCGTTGCCGGCGTCGCCGGTGCGCGACAACGTGCGGTTCGCCGGCGAGGACGTCGCGATCGGCGAGACCGTGCTGACCGCGGGGACCCGGCTCGGGCCGTGGGACGTGAGCCTGCTCGCCGCGCTCGGCGTCACGGCGGTCCCGGTCGCCCGCGCGCCGCGCGTCGCGCTGATCGCCACCGGCGACGAGCTGGTCGACGTCACCGAGCGCCCCGGCCCCGGCCAGCTGGTCGACTCGTCGGTCCACGCGCTGGCGGCGCTGGTCCACGAGGCCGGTGGCACCGCCGACCGGCTCGGCATCGCGCGCGACAACCTCGGCTCGCTCGCCGACCGGCTCGCGGCGGCCGCGGGCTACGACGTCGTGATCACCACCGGCGGGGTCTCGGTCGGCGATCGCGACCACGTCCACGCCGCGCTCGCGGCGGCCGGGATCACGCTCGCGCTCTACAAGGTCGCGATGAAGCCCGGCAAGCCGTTCTCGTTCGGCCTGCGGCCCGGTGCCTCGGGGGCGCCGCCGGCCCCGGTGTTCGGCCTGCCCGGCAACCCGGTGTCGACGATCGTCGCCTACGAGCTGTTCCTGCGCCCCGCGCTGCTCGCGATGCAGGGCGCCACCGTCCTCTTGCGCCCCGAGGTCACCGTCGAGCTCGCCGGCGGCTACCGCAAGCAGGCCGGCCGCGCCCACTACCTGCGCGCGCGCGCCGTGCGCCACGGCCAGCGCCTGATCGCCACCCCGCACCCCAAGCAGGGCTCGGCGATGCTGTCGTCGCTGGTCGGCTGCAACGCGCTGGTCGTGGTGGCCGCCGAGCTCACCGAGCTGGCCGACGGCGCGGCCGCGCCCGCGATCCTCCTGGAAGCGGTATGAACGAGGCCGCATGAAGCTCACGATCGATGTCGCCGACCGGGTCGACAAGGCGCTCGCCCGGTTCTTCCCCGACGCCGGCCGACGCCAGCTCGCCGGCCTGTTCGACGCCGGCGCGGTCCGGGTCAACGGCAAGCGCGCCCGGAAGGGCGATCGGGTCAGCGTCGGCGACACCGTCGAGCTCGCCCGCGAGCCGGTGTCGGGCGACGCGCTGCGCCCCGCCCCCGATCCCGACGTCCCGCTCACCGTGATCGTCGAGCGCACCGAGCTCGTCGTGGTCGCCAAGCCGGCCGGCATCCCGTCCCAGCCGCTGCGCGCCGGCGAGCTCGGCACGATCGCCAACGCGATCGCGTTCCGCTACCCCGAGTGCGTCGCGATCGGCGACGACCCGCGCGACGGCGGCCTGGTCCATCGGCTCGACATCGGGACCTCCGGTGCCCTCGTCGTCGCCCGCACCATGGACACCTACCGCGCGCTGCGCGACGCGTTCGGCGCGGGCCTGGTGTCCAAGCACTACCTCGCGATCACCGACGGCCAGCCGGTCGCGCGCGAGTGCGACCAGCCGCTCGCCCAGCGCGGCAAGCGCGTCGCAATCGACCTCGCCGAGGGTCTCGCCGCCTACACCGAGATCGCGATCGAGCGCAGCTCGCCCGACCACGCGTTCGTGCGCTGCATCGCCCAGACCGGCCGCATGCACCAGGTCCGCGCCCACCTCGCCCACGTCGGCGCCCCGATCACCGGCGACACGCTGTACGGCGGCGCCCCGCTCCACGGCCACGACGGCTTCTTCCTGCACGCCGTCTCGATCACCTTCCCGCTCGGCCGCGAGCGCTTCACCGCCGAGGCCCCGCTCCCGCCCCGGTTCACCAGCGCCCTCACCGCCTGCGCCTTGGACTGACCTCGATGACCACCTTCTCCAATCCCGACACCGTCCACGCTCCCCTCGGCCTGTACAGCCACACCGCCCTGGTGCCCGAAGGCACCGAGCTCGTCTTCGTCTCGGGCCAGATCGGCGTCCGCCCCGACGACACCACGCCGCCCACGATCTCGCAGCTGGTCGACCCGGCCTGGTTCATCGAGGTCGAAGCCGTTGCCGCCCGCTCCAAGCCCCATATCCAGTGAGTCAGTGACCGCCGAATCATCGCTCAAGCAGGCGAAAAAGCGGTCGCCTCCGAGGAGATGTGGCCGCCTTCAGGGAGTTCGGTGGGTGAGGTCGGAAGGACTCGAACTTCACCAGCGGATTAAGAGTGCCGTTGCCGCCGCTACCTAACCTGCTGGGATCGCAACCGAAACTCCGACTGGTCAAATAGTCCTGCAACGCCGGTGTCACGCGATCCCGTCGCGAGCCATGGTCGACCAGTGGGACCGTCATCGGGTAGGCTTGGAGCATGGCCGTGCCGCAACAGCTCCTTCAGCAGCTCCTCGCGCTCGACGAGAATGTTCGGCGCGAGCTCGGCCACGCGCTGCTCGACAGCGTGGACACCTGGGTCGATGACGACCTGAGCGCCGAGAACCAGAAGAAGCTGGACGCGGTGATCGAACAATCGATCAGGGAGTCGGAGGCCGGCCTCGGTATTCCGGTCGAGCAGGCGCTCACCGAAATTCGCGCCAAACGCACCGCCCGGGCACGCGCGGCACGCTGACGTGGCGGTCACCGTCGAGATCTTGCCCGCGGCGCAGGGACAGCTCGACGCGGCAGATGAGCGCTGGGTCGACGAGCACGGCCTGTTCGCCGACAACCCGCTGTTCGAGCAAATCAGTCATGCGAGGACGCTCCTCGCCGATAACCCCCAGCTTGGCAAGATCGCCCGCCGTGGCCGAACCACGATCTACAAGCTCGTTTTGTCGTCGGGCTGGAAAATCTACTACCGCTACTTCGCCGACCGCAAGCTCGTCGAGATCGTCGCCATCTGGTACAGCGCTCGTGGCGACGAGCCGCCGCTTTGAGCGCAGCATCGCGTAGGGTGGGCTCGCGGACACCTCGAACAAGTACCTCGACGAACTACTGAAGCTGCCCGCCGAGGGTGAGCAGGACCAACCGTTCGTTATGGCCAACCCACGGCGCGGCGACATGCCCACCTCGGTGCGTTCGCCATCGAGCTATGGGACGGTCGCCGCAGCATTCGATGTCGCGCGCCGCGGCACACTGTGCCTACGCCTGCAGCGCTTGCCGATAGACTTCGGGCAGATATCTGCGCAGCTCCGAGCCGCACGTGACGTGATGCTCTGATAGCCGGCCTGCCCACGACTCGCGCATCGAGGTGCGCAGGTCGCTGAGATCCATACATGCGAGCAGATGTACTGTGGAAGGATCACGGCGGCGGTCCAGAATAATCGCAGGGGGGCGCTCGTTCTCGAGCGGATGGCTTCCGCGCCGGCACTGGCGTCCGTGTTCACCCTCGCCGCGGCGATGCTCGCGCCGCCGGCCGCGGCAGATACCGTCGACGCGCCGACCCAGCAGCGGCGCTTGCTGCGCGGCACGTCGCACGTGGCCGGCGAGCTGACCGACGAGCTCGGGTTCCCGGCGTACACGTATCAAGTCGCGCATGACGGGTTTGCGCGGATCGCGCTGGTGACGACGAATTTGCCGGATCGGCCGCATGACAACGCCGGCCGGGCGTGGCGACCGTTCCTGCGCGTGATCGGCAACCCGAGCCCGCGCCGCCACGGCGACGGCTGGTCGACCAACGGCCAGCCCGGCGACGCCGAGACCGGGCGCGGCTCGTTGATCGTCCGGGTGTTCGCCGGCGAGCAGCTGACGATCGTCGTGTCGGTCGGCCAGAACATGCTCCATGATCGGCCCGAGGCGCGGGCGCGCTACACGCTCAGCGTGACGGAGCTGGCGCCATGACCGCGCGGCTCGCCGCCGTGCTCGTGCTCGCCGCCGGGACCGCCCACGCCGGCCGCGCGGACCGCACGGTCCCCACCCAGGGCGCCGCCCAGGACGCGATCGATCACCTGACCGACACCCACGTCGACCTGGTCGCCGGGCTGTGGCACGACGACGATCTGGTGCCCGGCGTCGGCTGGCACCTGTACCACTTCACGCCGGACGCCGACGGGCCGATCGCATTCCAGATGCGCGCCGAGCCCGAAAATCGCGGGCTGTGGTCGTACCTGCGGATCGTCGATACCTCGGCGCACGACCAGGGCTGGGCCGGGGTCGCCAATCGCAAGACCAACCTGTGCGAGGTGATCGTCGAGGTCGTGCACGGCCATCACTACGACGTGATCACGACGTCGCAGCAGTCCGCCGTGCTCACGCGGCACCAGCGGCAGACCTCGCGCGGCCGCTACACGGTCGCCGCGTTGCCGCTGCACCTGGCGTCACTTTCGCCGGTGGCGCCGGTGGCGCCGGTGGCGCCGGTGGCGCCGGTGGCCGCGGCGGTCGTGCCGGCGGCGGCGCGAGAGGCGGCGCGATGAACCGCCTGGCCTTGCTGATCGCCGGGCTTGCCGCGGCGTGCGGCTCCCACGCGACCGCGCTGGATCTGCCGTCGCGCGCCGCGTCGCCCGAGCACGCGGCAGGGTGCAGCGTCGCGCCGGGCTCGCCGGGCGCGCCGGGCTCGCCGGGCTCGGTCGACAACGCGGCGCCGGACGGCTGCGGCACCGCGCGGCCGGAGGCAGCAGGCTCGCCGG
>DATBBB010000199.1:0-4644 GCA_036271215.1 Kofleriaceae bacterium
GCTGCGGCGGCCAGCGGCGGCGTGGGTGGGGCCGGTCGAGTCGGTCGAGAGCGCGAACATCGCGGGGCCAGAGGCGATGGTGGCAGCCTGTGCGGTGGCCTGGCCGAGGTAGTTGAAGGCGAGCTCGACGGGTGGGAGCGCTGCGAGCGCTGGGGCGTGGGGCGAGAGCTGGCGGAGCAGGCCGAAGCCGAAGCCCTTGTCGGGGCCGTCGCCGGGGACGCGGCGGAGGGAGTCGCGGACGGCGCGGAGGGCGTCGCCGAGCGAGGGGTTGGGAGGGAGAGCGAGGCGGACGGGGAAGACGGAGGTGAACCAGCCGACGGTGCGCGAAATGTCGAGGTCGTCGAACCGATCGGTGCGGCCGTGGGACTCGAGGTCGACCCAGAGGGGGCGAGCGCCGAGCCAGGGAGCGCAGGCGAGTGCGAGTGCAGTGAGCAGGACATCGTTGATGTGGGCGCGATAGGCGGCTGGGACGTCGTGGAGGAGGTGGTAGGTCTCGTCGGGGTCGAGGCAGATCGAGACGGTCTGCTCGGAGCCGAGCGAGTTGGCGGCGTTGGCGGCGTTGGCGGCGTTGGCGGCGTTGGCGGCGTTGGCGGCGTTGGCGGCGTTGGCGACGTTAGTGGCGTTGGCGGCGTTGGTGGCGTTGGTGGCGTTGGTGGCGTTGACGTCGTTGGTGGCGGCGTCGGTGGCGTCGGTGGCGTCGGTGGCGTCGGTGGCGTCGGCGTCGGGGTTGGCGTTGGTATCGGTGGCGTCGTGGGCGCGTGGCAGCGGCTCGGTTTCGCGTGGCAGCGGCTGGGCGTCGCGCGCGAGCCAGTAGGGCAGCTCGGCGGCGAGCTGATCGGACTGGGCGTGGACGGCGAGGTGCTCGGCCCACGCCTGGAAGGAGGAGGTCTTGGGCGGCAGGACGACCGGCTCGCCGCGCTGGATCAGGCGATAGGCGGCCTGCAGATCCTCGAGCAGGATGCGCCAGGACACGCCGTCGACGACGAGGTGGTGGATCGCGATGAGGAGGCGAGCGGGGTGGCCGGGAGCGTCGCCGGTGGCGACGTTGGTGGCGACGTTGGTGGCGACGTTGGTGGCGACGTCGGTTGCGTCGACAAACAGGGCGGCGCGGAGCAGCGGGCCGCGGTCGAGCACGAAGCCGGCCTGGAGCGCAGCGGCGGTGGCGGCGAGCTGATCGAGGGCGGCGCAGTGCAGGACCGGCTGGTCGTGGAGCTGGGCGTGGGACTGGTGCCAGGTGCCGTCGATGCGGGTGAACCGGAGGCGGAGCGCGTCGTGGTGGCGGACGAGGTGGTGGAGCGCGGCCTCGAGGGCGGCCGGGTCGAGCGGCTCGAGGACGTCGAGCAGGACCGCCTGGTTGTAGTGATGCGGGGCCGGCAGCTCCTGGGCGAAGAACCAGCGCTGGATCGGGGTCAGCGGGACCGTGCCGGTGACCGCGGCCTGCTCGGCGGCAGGGGCGTGCGCGTCGTGGTCCTGCACCAGCGCGGCGAGCGCCGCGATCGTCTGGTGTTTGAACAGCTGCTTCGGCGTCAGGTGGATGCCGACCTGGCGCGCCTGGGCGATCACCTGGATGCTGAGGATCGAGTCGCCGCCGAGCTCGAAGAAGTCGTCGTGGATCCCGACCTGCGCGACGCCGAGCAGCCGGGCCCAGATCTGGGCGAGCTGGTGCTCGGCGGCGGTGCGCGGCGCAGCGTACGGCCTGGCGAGCTCGGGGCGGGCACCGTCGGGGGCAGGCAGCGCGGCGCGGTCGAGCTTGCCGTTGCTGGTGAGCGGCAGCGCGGCGAGCGGGACGAACACGGCGGGGACCATGTAGTCGGGCAGCCGGGCGTTCAGGAACCCGCGCAGCGCGTCGACCTCGAGCGCGTGCTCGGGGTGCACCACGACGTACGCGACCAGGCGCCGGTCGCCGGGCTGGTCTTCGCGGACCTGGGCAACCGCGGCCGCCACCGCCGGGAACTGTTCGAGCACGGCCTCGATCTCGCCGAGCTCGATCCGGAACCCGCGGAGCTTGACCTGGTGGTCGACCCGGCCCAGCCACGCGAGCCGGCCGTCGGGCAGGTAGCGTGCGATGTCGCCGGTGCGGTACAGCCGAGCGCCGGGCGCCGCGCTGAACGGGTGGGGCAGGAAGCGCTCGGCGGTCAGCGCCGGGCGCCGCCAGTAGCCGCGCGCGAGCTGGACCCCGCCGATGAACAGCTCACCCGGCACGCCGACCGGCACCGGGTGCATCGCGCCGTCGAGGATGTAGAGCTCGGTGTTGGCGATCGGCCGGCCGATCGAGATCGCGCCGGTCTCGGGGTCGTCCGGCGTGACCTCGTGGACGCAGCAGCCGACCACGGTCTCGGTCGGGCCGTACTCGTTGATCAGCCGGGTCCGGGGCGCGTGGCGGCGCCAGAACGCGACCAGGTCGGCGGTCAGCGCCTCACCGCCGATGATGAACGCGCGGGTCCTGCCGGCGGCGGCGTGCGCCGGCAGCTGCTGGGCCAGCAGGCGCAGGTGGCTCGGGGTCAGCTTGACCAGGCTCAGGCCGTCGGCGCCGCGCAGCGCCTCGCCCAGCGCCTCGGCCCGAAGGTCGTCGTCGATCAGGATCGCCGGCTTGCCGACCATGAGCGGCGCGAGCAGGCTGGTCACCGTGAGGTCGAACGCGATCGACGAGTGGACCGGCGAGCCCGCGCCCTGATCGACCGCGTAGGCCCGGGTGCACCACGTCAGGTAGTTGACCAGGCCGCGGTGGGGCAGCATCGCGCCCTTGGGCCGGCCGGTGGAGCCCGAGGTGTAGATGATGTACGCGAGGTGGTCGGGCAGGCCGATCGGCGCGGGATCGAGCTCGGAGCCACACGCGAGCGTCGCCTCGTCGGTGTCGACGCAGACCAGCTGCTCGCCGCGCGCCGGCAGCTCGTCGGCGATGCCGCGCCGGCTGACGATCACGGGGATCGCGGCGTCCTCGAGCATGAACGCCAGCCGCTCGGCCGGGTACGCCGGATCGAGCGGGACGTACGCGCCGCCGGCCTTGAGGATGCCGAGCAGGCCGGCGACCAGGTGGCCCGAGCGATCGAGGTACAGCCCGACCCGGGTGTCGGGGCCGACGCCGAGCCCGCGCAGGTGATGGGCGAGCTGATTGGCGCGCCGGTTGAGCTCGCGGTACGTCCAGCGCGCGTCGCCGAACACCACCGCGATCGCGTCGGGCGTGCGGGCGACCTGGTGCTCGAACAGCTGGTGGGCGAGCAGGGTCTCGGGGAACGCGGCCGCGGTCTGGTTCCAGGTCACGATCAGCTGGTGGGCCTCGGCCGGCGACACCAGCGCGACGTCGTCGACCGGCTGCGCGGAGCGGGCGGCCATGTCCTCGAGCGCGGTGCGCAGCTGGCCGAGCAGGCGCTCGATCCCGTCCGCGTCGAACCGCGCCGCGTGGTACGATAACCGGAGCGCGATCTCCGGTTGCGGCACGACGGTGAGCACCAGCGGGAACGTCACGCCCTCCTCGATGTGGACGTCGCGGACATCGAGCCCGGCCGACAGCTCGTGGACCGAGGCATCGAGCGGGTAGTTCTCGAACACCAGCAAGCTGTCGAACAGCGAGGCGCCGCGCGGCACGTCGCTCCAGCCCTGGATCCGGACCAGCGGCGTGTAGTCGTACTGGTGCTGCTCGGCCTGCTGGCGCTGGATCGCCTGCAGCCACGGCAGGAGCGGGGCGCCGCGCGGCATCTGGATCCGGACCGGCAGCGAGTTGATGAACAGGCCGGTCATCGCCTCGACGCCGGCGAGCTCCGACGGGCGGCCCGACACCGTGCCGCCGAACACCACGTCGCGCTCGCCGCTGTGGCGGCCGAGCACGAGCGCCCAGGCGGCCTGGGCCAGGGTGTTGAGCGTCAGCTGGTGGTGGCGCGCGAACGCCTGCAGGCGCGCGGTCGCCGCGGGGGACAGCTGCAGGGTCTGCGCGCGGGTGATCGCGCGCGCGCCGTCGTTCGCGGCCGGGTGCTCGCCGGGCAGCGCGGTCGGCGCGACGAAGCCGCGCAGGGTGTCGCGCCACCACGCCTCGGCGCGGCCGAGATCCTGGCGCGCGAGCCACGCGAGGTACGCGCGGTAGGCGGGCGCGGGCGCCGGCTCGACCGGCCGGCCGGCGGCGAGCGCGGTGTACGCCGCGAACAGCTCCTTGAACAAGAGCCCGACCGACCAGCCATCGAGGATCGCGTGGTGGTGGGTCCAGACGATCTGGTAGGCCGTGTCGTCGAGCCGGATCAGCGCGATCCGCATCAGCGGCGCGACCGCGAGGTCGAAGCCGCGCGCGAAGTCATCGCGCAGCAACGCGTCGAGCCGGGCCTGCTGCTCGGCGGGCGGCACGCCGCGCCAGTCGTGATCCTGCCAGGGCAGCGCGACGTCGGGGTGGACGATCTGCAGCGGCTCGGCGAGGCCATCCCAGCGCAGCGCGGTGCGCAGGATCGGGTGGTGGCGGACCAGCACGTCCCACGCGGCGCGCAGCTCGGCCGGATGGCGCAGCGCGCCGACCCGCCAGCGCGACTGGACGACGTAGACGCTCGCGCTCGGATCGAGCAGCGTGTGGAACAGGAGGCCCTGCTGCATCGGGGTCAGCGGGTAGGCGTCGTCGACGAGGGTGCCGTGGGGGATGGCGCGATCGAGGTCGGCCTGGGACAG
>DATBBB010000200.1:0-5230 GCA_036271215.1 Kofleriaceae bacterium
TGCGATCGACGCGGCATCGCGCGCGGCGGCGAGCCCGGCGAGCCCGGCCCAGCTCGGCGCGGCGGCCCGCGCGGCGACCACGCCGGGGTCGTCCTCGATCGCGATCGGCGCGGCCAGCCGCAGCAGCGCCAGGCCGCGATCGGCGAGCACCGGGTGCGCGAGCGCGGCGCGCGCGGTCGCGAGCGTGACCGCCCGGCGCAGGACGTCCGGCGCCGGCGGCGGTGCGGCACCCCGGGCATACGCGCGCGCGAAGCTCCGGACGTGCGGCGGAAGCTCGGTGGCGAGCTCGGCCTCGATCCGATCGAGCCGCAGCTCGATCGACATCAGGTCGCACGCCGCCGTCACGCGTGCGGCTTGGGCGGCGCGATGCCGAGCCGCTCGAGCTCGGCGATCACGAGCTTGAGATCCGCCCACGCCAGGCGCTTCTTGTCCGGATCGCGCAGCAGGTACGCCGGGTGGAACGTCGGCATGATCTTCAGGCTGTGGCGATCCGCCGACTTGGGGTAGTCGTGGAACTTGCCGCGCAGCGCGCTGATCGGCACATCGCGCTCGAGCAGCTGGTTCGACGCCGGCCGGCCGAGCGCGATGATGATCCGCGGCGCGATCGACGCGATCTGCTGGTGCAGGAACGGCATGCACTGCGACAGCTCGTCGGGCTGCGGGTTCCGGTTGCCGGGCGGCCGGCACTTGGTCGTGTTCGCGATGTAGACCGATTCGCGCGTCCAGCCCATCGCCTCGATCATCTTGTCGAGCAGCTGGCCGGCCGGGCCGACGAACGGCTCGCCGCGGCGATCCTCCTGCTCGCCCGGCGCCTCGCCGACGAACATCAGCGGCGTGTCGCTCGTGCCGACGCCGAACACGATCGAGCGCCGCGTCGTGTGGAGCTTGCAGCGCGTGCACTCGCCGAGCTCCTCGCGGATCTGCTGCAGCGGCTTGCGGCCGATCGCGATCAGCGCGGGCCCCGGCGCGCTCGGCCGAGCCGCATGGCCCGGCGATGCGCTCGGCGGCAGCTCTGCGCCGGCAAAGCCCGCGGCACCCTCTGCGCCGGCTCCGCCCGCGGCACCCTCCGCGCCGGCAAAGCCCGCGGCACCCCCCAGCGCGGCCGGCTCCGGCACCGCCGCGGCCGGCTCCCCCGCCGTCGCCTCGGCCATCGCCGGCTCCTCCGCACCAGGCGGATCCGCGTCGTCGGCCGCCCGCTCGATGCGCTCGCTCGGTCCCCCCGGCGCCGCCCAGGCCCCCTGCGACGCATGGCGCAGCAGCTGATCGCGCAGCTGGCGCGCCAGATCATGTAGCTCGTCCGCGAGCTCTTCGATGCCGTCCATGCCCCTGGGTATGCCATCCCCCTCTGATCGACTCAACCGGTCGACTCAACCGGTCGACTCAACCGGGCAACCCGCTGGCCGCCGGTCGCCCGCCGCGCCGCCTTACGGCTTCGCCGGCGCAGCCGGTGGGTCGACCGGCGCATCGTCCGGGGCGACCTCGGGATCCTCGAGGGTCGGCGTCGCCGGCGCACCGGCCGCCGGGGCATCGCTGCCCTCGCCGAACGCCAGGTACGTGTAATACATCCCGTCGGTCTCGGTCGCGGTCCGCACGGTCGCCTCGTGGGCGTCCCTGGCGTTCTTGAACGAGATCCGGGCCTCAACCCCCGCGCCATGCGCCGGGCGATCCTTGGTCGCACGCGCCGCGCCGACCGCCCGCGCGACGATCCCCGACAGCGGGTTGTCGAAGAACCGGGTATCGATCCGCCGCCAGGTGTTGTGTCCCAGCCGCGGCAGGCCGAGGTGCACGACCAGGCTGGCCCCCTCGACGTGCTGGGACAGCGTGAACGGCGCGACCGACTGGAAGAAGACCTCGGCACCGCCGTCCTTGGCCGTGAAGCCGATCCAGGTCAGCGTGCCCTTCGGCGGCGGATGCTTCGCCCGCGGCCTGGCGTCGCTCGCCGGCGGCTCGCCCGGGGTGACACCGCCGTACTCGCCTTCCCTGTGCGGGCTGCCCGCCGCGACCTGCGGGGTCGCCGGGACGTACGTACCGGTCGGCTGGACGGCGGTCGCGGTCGCGGGTTCGGCCGGCGCCGGCTTGGTCCGGCCGCGGTTCCGCCCGGCCGGCGCCGCGGTCGCCGACAGCGGAGCCAGCAGCAACAGGACCAGCGCGCCACGCATGGCTGGATCGTACGGGCTTGGTGCACCCGGCGCAAATTCGCAGGCCCCGGTAGTCGTACCGGTAGTCGTATATGATGCCGGCGATGCGCCAGGTTCGCGGCGTCCTGTTCCTCGACTACGTCCGCATGCTGCGGTCGCAGAAGTCCGTGGACTGGTCCAGGCACCTCGCCGCGAACGACCTGCCGTACCTGCAGCAGCAGATCGACCCGGCGAGCTGGTACCCGATGACGACGTTCGAGCGGATGGGCACCGCGATCCTGACGACGGTGACGCGCGGCGAGCTGTTTCCGGTCCAGCTCTGGGGGCGGTACTCGGCGGCGCAGCTCGGCGCCGCCAATCCCCTGCTGCTGCAGCCGAACGACCCACCTGAAACGCTGTCGCGGTTCCGCGTGCTGCGCGAGACGTTCTTCAACTTCAACGCGCTCGACGTCCCGCTGCTCCACGACGACGAGGCGCACATCGTCATCCGCTACTACATGGGGACGCCGGCGGAGGAGGCCGCGTCGTACCAGACGATGGGGTTCTTCGAGGGGCTGCTCGAGCTCGCCGGCGGACGCGATGTCCGCGCCGTGTTCCAGGACAAGTCGTGGGACGGCGGCAGCCGCACGATGCTGGTGATCCGCTGGACCCCGCCGCGCCGGGACACCGCGTAGCCATCGTCCAACGCCGCCGTCGCCGCCGTCGCCGGTCAGCGGGCCGGCGGATCGGTGACCAGCATCGGATCGGTCGGCGCGCCGAGTAGCAAGCTGCGGGCCTCGCCGACGATGAACAGCGAGCCGGCGATCACGATCGGCTCGCGGTGGCGCCGGGCCTCGGCCAGCGCGGCGCGCAGATCCGGCGCCACCGCGACCGACCGCACCGCCGCGTGCCAGAACACGTCGCCGAGCGCGCCCGGCGCCAGCGCGCGATCCTGCTGGTAGCGGGTCGCGACCACCGCGCACACGCACGGCGCCAGCGCCGCCGCGATCGCGGTGATGTCCTTGTCCGCCGACACGGCGACGACCAGCACCGGCCGCTCGCCGCGCTCGCGCAGTGCCTCGGCCAGCGCCGCCGCGCCGTGCGGGTTGTGCGCGCCGTCGAGGATGACCCGCGGCACGCCGGGCAGCGTCGCCGGCGCCGCGATCACCTCGAACCGGCCGGGGTGGTGGACGGCGGCGAGCGCGGCGGGCACGATCGGCAGGCCGAGCGCGCGGACCGCGGCGATCGCGGCGGCGGCATTGCGGCGCTGGTGCGCCCCGGCCAGCGCCACCGGCGGCACCGCGGCGACCGCCGCGTCGTCGATCGCGAGGACCTCGGCGCCGGCCGCGCGGGCCGCCGCGATCAGCACCGGCACCGCCTCGGCGAGCCCCGATACGCCGACGATCGCCGGACGCCCGGGCTTCCAGATCCCCGCCTTCTCGGCCGCGATCGCGGCGAGCGTGTCGCCGAGGATCGCCTCGTGATCCATCGCGACCCCGGTGACCACGGCGACCGCCGGATCGACGACGTTGGTCGCGTCGAGCCGGCCGCCGAGCCCGACCTCGAGCACGGTGACGTCGACCCCGGCGGTAGCGATCGCGACCATCGCGATCGCGGTCAGCTGCTCGAAGAAGGTCAGGTCATCGCCGCCGGCCGCGCGGACCTGGTCGGCCGCGGCGACGATCGCCGGCTCCGAGATCATCGCGCCGTCGATCTGGATCCGCTCGCGCAGGCACGACAGGTGCGGCGAGGTGTACGTCGCGACCCGCTGGCCGGCGGCGGCCGCGAGCGCCGCGATCATCGCCACCGTGGAGCCCTTGCCGTTGGTCCCGCCGACATGGACGATCGCACCCAGCCGGCGATCGGGCGGCCCGAGCCGATCCCCGAGCCGATCGAGGATCGCTCGCATCCGCTCGAGGCCGAGCACGACCCCGAACCGGCGCGCCGGATACAGCCCCGCGAGTAGCTCACCGTACGTCATCATCAGTCGGTCGCGGCGACCTCGAGCTCGGCGCCGACCACGCCGACCACGCCAGTTCGGCGCTCCGGTGCCCGGCCGTGCTCGAGCCAGCGCAAGGTGCGCGCCAGGGTCGACTTGAGCTCCTTGCGGCCGACGACCATGTCGACCATGCCGTGCTCGAGCAAGAACTCGGAGCGCTGGAACCCCGGCGGCAGCTGCTGCCGGATCGTCTGCTCGATCACGCGCGGCCCGGCGAACCCGATCAGCGCGTCGGGCTCGGCGATGATGATGTCGCCCAGCATCGCGACCGATGCGGCCACGCCGCCGGTGGTCGGGTGCAGCAGCACCGAGATGTAGGGGACCTTGGCCTCGCGCAGCCGGCTGCGCGCCGCCGAGGTCTTCGCCATCTGCATCAGCGACAGCACGCCCTCCTGCATCCGGGCGCCACCCGACGCACAGAACATCACGGCCGGCCGCCGGTTGGCGACCGCGCGCTCGAACTGCCGGGTGATCTTCTCACCGACCACCGAGCCCATCGAGCCGCCCATGAACTCGAACGCGAAGAACCCGGCCTCGACCGCCATCCCGCCGATCGCCGCGGTGCCAGCGCGGTACGCATCGCCGGGGCCGACCTTGCGGCTGGTCGACTTCAGCTGATCGACGTACTTCTTGCCATCTACGCGAAACCCCAAAGGATCGCTGCTCTCGAGCGAGCGATCGTGCTCCTGCCACCGGCCGTCATCCACGATCAGCTGGATCCGGTCGTCGGTCGACATCCGGAAGTGGTGATCGCAGTTGGTGCACACCCGGCAGTTGGCGTCGAGATCGGCCTCGTAGAGCGTGGTGCTGCAGCGCTCACATTTTGTCCAGATCCCCTTCGGAACTGACTTTTTCGGCTCTGCCGCCAGTCCTTGGGTACGCGACCACCATGCCATGGCGCGCTAGATACCAGACGCCCAACTCCTGGTAAAGCCGGCTTTGATCGCGACTCGATGAATTCTCGGACGCCTTTCTCTCGCGACCGGGACCTGAACCTGGTAAGCACCATGGGAAAAATGCAGCCCATTCAGGGGGCATAGAGCACAGTTGACGGTACGAGCTGTCTTGTTTCAGGCTTCTGATTTGGCTCTCATGTCTTCTGGTTGTGAGGTCT
>DATBBB010000201.1:0-13267 GCA_036271215.1 Kofleriaceae bacterium
GGCACCCTCTGACGAGGCAACTGGAGCACTCCACGTGGGTGTACGGTGGACGGCGACCTCGCCGACCGGCAGGGTGTTAGCCGTTCCAGCCTGGTAGGTGTTTGACACCGAAGGTAGGTGCGTACGCCGAGGTTCACCGACGTGAGCCCTTCGCGCGGACGACACACCTGCTCGACGATCTTTCGATCGCGGCAAGAGCATGTGCCGCGAAGTGCCGCGCTCGAACTGACCACGAGTCTGGAATCGAATAGGTGGCCGCCCAGCATAGCTTGCGAAAACCGAGCCGAACGCCACCCGCTCGCTCGGCGAGTCAGCACGCGCGACGCACTGGCGAGCGCTTGGCGGCGAGTCGCGGCCAGGTGGGCGTCGTGCAGGGCGACCAACTCCTCGCTCCGCTCCAGCGCCATGCTGGCCCGGCCGGCGGTCTCACCAATGAGCGAGGCGCCGACCTGCTCTCCGTCTACCGGGGCGTTGCTCGCGACTCGATGGTCTGCTCGTCGGTCAGGCTCACCATCCACTGAAGCCGCTTGAACATCCGTAGCAGCGCCTCGTTCGGGGCCTCGCCGGGAAGGTAGCGGTCCTCGAAGAACCGGTGGTCGCTCGGCTGCTCGAACGTCTCCGCGAGACGCGCGCGCAGGCGAACGAGAACCAAGTTCTCGTGCCTGACCAGGCAGTTGGCGATCGTGTACGGGAGCTGCAGCGGCTCATTGGACGGCTCCCCGAAGAACGCCGCGCCGACCCGCTGCAACAGCTCGACGGAGTCGATCGGGAGGGAGAGCGAGAGCGATCTGCGAGCCGTCATCGTTCCCCCGGTGCCGTACCGCGGCCGTCGTGATCCCACCGCTCGCCCGCGGGCGCCGGCTGCGCGTCGGCGACAGCACCGTGCAGCCGGTGGAACGCGGCCATGGCGGCGGATGCCGACTTCGAGATCAGCCCGAGCAGACTGGCCATCCGCTCGACGTGGAGCGAGTCGGCGCCGTTCCAGTCCTGGTGGTCGTACGACTCGGCGGTCACCGCCGAGAGCGCCTCGGTCTCGCCGATGGCGATCCGCAGATCGTCGAGGTGGGTCGCGACGTCGGTCATGCGCCCCTCCTGCATTGGTCGATCTGCTCGGTCGTGCAGGCCGCCGCGCGCACCGCCAGCTTGGCGGACTCGACCAGGTGCGCCACGTGGTTTCGGTGGCGCCCGGGTTCGTCGCTGCTGCCGACCTCGCTGCCGCCGGGCAGCTCGATCAGCTTCTCCACGGCGGTGATGTACGCGTCGGCCTTCCCGAGGTTGTCGCGCAACAGGTAGATCGGGCCGTCGAGATCGGGCGGGTGCGCGAGGTTGTCAGGGGTGGGCCGCTTCGATAGTCTGGCCCGGGGGTTGTGATGTCTCCGCATCGTGACTCCTTGGCTCGTCGGCGGTTGCACCCGTCGACGAACCGCTATGAGGTTGCGTCGACCACGCTATGGCGCCCGTACGACATCGAGCAGCAGATGACGCGTCGCTCAATCCCCGACGGAGAGCGACCGCGCCACTGATTCATGTGCAGGCCGGTGAATGATTGTGCAGGCGTCAGCGCCGATGAGAAACCGCGCCAAGCCAGATGGGTCGGCTTTGCACGGTTTCTCGACGATCCGCCCCGAATCATAGATGTGCAGCGCTCCGAATAAATGTGCAGCCAGCGCGGGAGTGGGGCGGGATCGGCTCTCGAGATAGGCGCAGCTCTTTGGAGGCAGAGGGCAGCCCGAGCGGTTCAGCGGAACTTACCCAGCTGATCGACGCGGGAGCGCTGGCTGTACGCACACGGGACAGGCGGCCTCACAGCACTGCGGCCGATAGCCACTGGCCGGCCAGTAGCTCATCCATGGGAAACGTCCGCGAACCGGGCGACGCGCAGCGCCAGCGCGGGCGTGACCGGCTTCTTGCCGGTGGCCGCCTTCTGGATCGAGTCCCACTCGTAGCGCAGGGCCTCGGCCAGCGGCCTCCACGTGCCGACGCGCAGCCGCAGGAATCACAGAGCGGTGCGCACGGCCTTCTGCTCCTTGGTCGTCAGGTCGCTCGAGGTTGAAGCTCGGAAAGCTGGGGAGGCGCCGAGGCGGACGCGTCCTGCCAGAACGCGGGCGCGAGCCCGGTGGTGAAGATGGCGTTGACGACGCAGCACAGGTTGTGCGCGACGCACATCGCGAGCACCTCGTTGACCTGCGCGGTCGGCAGCCGCGACGCGACCGCCGCACCGAACCGCGACTTCATCATGGCGCAGACCGTCTCGACGTTCGACCGACGGTGGTAGTGCGCGAGGAGCCGCTCCTGGTTGAGCGCGAACTCGCAGAGGTGGCGCGACCACACCGGGGCCTTGGGGTTGACCACGGCGTTGACCTTGAACGGGATGAACGCCTCGACGCCGAGCCGGTCGAGCACGTGGTTCTCGACAGAGCTGTACGCCTTGTCCGCGGCGACCTCGCGGACGTCGTGGCGTTCGCGGATCCGCGCGAGCAGCGCCGGCCGCTGCGGGCAGTCGCCCTCGGATGTCACGCGTGCGCTCGTGACCGCATGGGTCACCGTGCCGCACAGGATGTGCAGCTTGACCCACGGGGGCGCCGCGCAGCGCTTGCCGTGCTTCTGATCGAACCAACGATCGTACGTCACCGTCGTGAGCCCCGTGGCGTCGATCGCGTACTGGCCGTTCTCGATCGCGCAGAGCGGCGCGGCGGACTTCTCGATCAGCGAGGTGAGGATCGTGGTCGATGCCGGGTCCGCCAGGAACCGGGTGAGCGTGTTGAAGTGGCCGACGGTGCCGAGGTTGCCCCGGGCGGCGCTCTCGCGCAGATCGGACTGGGCGCGGCGGCTGGACAGCGTCATGAACACCTTCAAGATCGCCGCGAACACGAGGTCGGCGATCGGCAACGGCTTGCGCCCCGGCCCGGGCTTGCGCGGCGGCTGCGGGATCCCGGCGCACAGCGCACGCAGCAGGCGCTCGACGTACTCGCGCTCGTGCACCTGGCTGGCGTTGTCGCTGCGCCAGCACGGCTGCGCGTACGTCTTGCGCTTGAGGGTGATCGTCTCGGTCACGCTGCCGTCCGCGCCGACGTCACGGCCCCAGGCGATCCAGAACAGGACCGCGTGCTGGTGCTTGCAGGTGCTGCGGCGCGCCTCGAAGTCGGGACACGTGCAGGCCTTGCTCTCGACATCGACCAGGTAGCGCTCGGATGCGCGCGTCTGCGACGGCACGGCCCAGCGCCGGCCGACCCGCCGGATCTGAGCGACGCTGGCCAGCTGGCGCCCCCGCTCCTCTCGTGCGTCCACCTTCGGTAGCATGAGATTGAGGGCTCCTTTCCTAGTCAAGCGGAGCGACATCGCCCCATCCGTCGACAATGCTTTCGGCGGTGACCAGCGATCTGATCTTGACCTGGTGAGCACGGAACCGGTCGTAGCGACCGGTTTTGCGTTGCAGCTGGCCGGCTACCAAGCCCGGGTGGACACCGACTGTGCGCGCGAATTCGACAATATCGCGATCGGCAAAGAATGGACTCTTGCGCGCTATGAGATCCCCCAGTGCCTCTTGAGGGACGCAAAACTCCGCCGCTGCCTCGTTGGCGATGCGCTCTTCATCGGCCTCGGCCTCCGGCCGGATACCCTCCATGTCGATATCAAGCATGACCGCCGACTTGCCATGGCCCTGAATCACGTGCTCCAGCTCGTGGCGAAGCACGAACCAAAAATTGTCGATTCGGTCATGGCGCATGGATAGCCCTATGACAGGCTGCTCAGCAGTGAGCCACAAGCAGACACCATCTATCTTGGCTCTGGCGAGCGACTCGACGATCACGAATCGGATTCCGCACTCGGCCATCATACGCGGGACCTTGCGAGCTTCTTCGGCCGCGATGCGAAGCGGGCCGAGCCGTCGAACGGCATCGGGCGCGGACGACTCGGAGAACTTGGGTACGGGCGTGTCCGCGGCCAGCTGCTTCACTCGGTAGAGCCATGCGATCTGCTCCGGCGTTGCGGGGCCGGACACATGGGTCTTCTTCGCGGCATGTGGGAGAACCTCGATCTCATTGGGTGATGAAACACCGAAGAACCTGGCGAGCGACCGCTCCACCGCGGCCACGTCGCGCACATCCTCGGCTTCGATCCAGCGCCGCTTGATCATGTCCGAGACCGGAAGATCTCCGAACAGGTGAGCCCGCCTTGTGCGAGCGGGATCAGGCTTGGCGACAATCCTGGCCTGGGCCAGATCATACGAGCGCTGTAACTCGACGAATCGCTCGGCCTCGATCCCGAACACCTCCCCCAGCACCAAGGCCAGATGCGCATCAACTGGCTTGCGACCGGCCACGATCTTGCCGACGGAGGATTCGTCCATTCCGATCACGACGCCCAGCACACGCTTTGACCAGCCGCGCGCTTCCAGCAGCTCGTCCAGCAACTGACCGGGCGTCCTGTGGGGCTCTTGCCGTGCTGGCGGCTGCGGTGGCTCCGTCATCCGCATCAACCATAAATAGATCGCTAGCTTGCGGTCAACATGAAACTGGAAACTTTTTTCCAGTTGACGCTATGGCATGATCAGACGCATCTCGATCGTCCCATTCCCGGGCGGCGCTGGCCCGGTCGGCGGTCTCACCGATGAGCGAGGCCGACCGTCCTCCGCCTACCTGGACCTCACCAGCGACTCGATGGTCTCCTCGTCTGCGAGCCGTCATCGTTCCCGGTGCCGTGCCGCGAGATCTGTCCGGTGGCCGGCCGGATCTCGGACGCGTGTCCGGCGGCCGGACAGAGCGAGCGTCGAACCAGCTGATTCGACTCGGGCGCGAGCTGGCCTGAAACGTGGTGTCTCGCGCGGGCGTGGTCACCACCGTCAAGTCTTGCACCCTGGTTGGCATCGACGCCGCGCTCGTCGAGGTCGAATGCGCGATCGAGCGCGGCCTGCCGCAGTACGCTGTGGTCGGGCTGCCCGCACCGTCGGTGAAGGAGGGCGCGACGCGGATCCAGAGCGCGCTCAAGGCGGTGGGGCATGACCTGCCGCTCAAGAAGGTCACGATCAACCTCGCGCCCGCCGACCTGCGCAAGCCGGGCTGCGGGCTCGACCTGCCGATCGCGCTCGCGGTGCTGGCCGCCGAGGACATCATCGCGGTCGATGAGCTCGACGAGCTGCTGATCCTCGGCGAGCTCGGGCTCGATGGCGCGCTGCGGCCGGTGCGCGGGGCGCTCGCCGCCGCGATGCTGGCGCGCACCGCCGGGCTCGCCGGGCTGATCGTGCCCGCCGCGTGCGCGGCCGAGGCCGCGGTCGTCGAGGGTATCGCCGTCCACGCGGTGCACGAGCTCGGCGAGCTGGTGACCGCGCTGCGCACCCGGCAGCCGCTCGGCGCGCCATCGGCTCGCCGGCCGGCCCGGCCGCGCGGGGCCGCGGTCGACATGGCCGAGGTCCGCGGCCAGCACCTCGCGCGCGCCGCCGTCGAGGTCGCCGTGGCCGGCGGGCACAACCTCTTGCTGGCCGGCCCGCCCGGCACCGGCAAGTCGATGATCGCCCGGCGGATCCCGACATTACTCCCCGACATGACGCGCAACGAGGCGCTCGAGACCACCAAGATCTACTCGGCGCTCGGGCTCACCGACAGCCTGCACAACGGCCTGATCGAGATCCGGCCGTTCCGCGCCCCGCACCACACGATCTCGTCGGCCGCGCTGATCGGCGGCGGCTCGACCCCGCGGCCCGGGGAGATCTCGCTCGCCCACAACGGCGTGCTGTTCCTCGACGAGCTCCCCGAGTTCTCCCGCGCTGCCGTCGAGGGACTGCGCCAGCCGCTCGAGGACCGCTGCGTGTCGATCGATCGGATCCACGGCGCGCTCCGGCTGCCGGCGTCGTTCCTCTTGGTCGCCGCCGCCAACCCCTGCCCGTGCGGCTGGCGCGGCTCCGGCGCCCGCGAGTGCACCTGCGGCCCCGGCGCGCTCGAGCGCTACCAGCTCCGGATGTCGGGCCCGCTGCTCGATCGCATCGACCTCCAGGTGTTCGTCCAGCCGGTCCCGCTCCGCGCGCTGCGCGCCACCGAGCCCGGCGAGCCGTCCGCCGCGATCCGCGCGCGCGTCGCCGCCGCCCGCGACCGCCAGCGCGCCCGGCTCCGACCGTGGGGCCTGGGCTGCAACGCCGAGATGCCCAGCGCCGTCATGCGCGCCACCTGCACGCTCGACGCCGACGGCGAGCGCACCCTCGCCAAGCTCGTCGAGCACCGCCGCACCCTCACCGCGCGCAGCATCGACCGCCTGCTCAAGGTCGCACGCACGATCGCCGACCTCACCGGCCAGGACGCGATCGACACCGGCTGCCTGCTCGAGGCCGCCGCCTACCGCGACGCCGATCCCACCGCCGAGCTCGCCGCCCACATCAACTGACCGATGCCGTCGCTGTTCCACGAGATCCTCGTCGAGCTGTTCCGCGGCGATGGCAAGCTGGCGGTCGAGCTGTTGCGCAGCTGCGCCGGGATCGCGGTCGATCACGCGCATGCCGAGCTCGGCTCGATCGATCTGTCGCAGATCGCGCCGACCGAGTACCGCGCGGATGCCGTGATCATCCTGCGCGACCGCGATCAACAGCCGGTGGCCGGGGTGATCGTCGAGATCCAGCGCCAGCCCGATCGCGGCAAGCGGTTGACCTGGCCGGTCTACGTGGCCGCCCTGCGGGCAAAGCTCGACTGCGCGGCGCTGCTGCTCGTCATCTCGCCCGATCCGTCGGTCGCCGCGTGGGCGCGCCGGCCGATCGAGCTCGGGCACCCGGGGTTCCAGCTCACGCCGGTGGTGATCGGGTTCGATGATGTGCCTTGGATCCGGAATCGATCCGAGGCTCATGAGCTGCCTGCGCTCGCCGTGCTATCTGCGCTCGCTCACCCAGATCTGGAGATCGCCGAGGTCGCGATCGACGCCATCTCGCAGCTTCCGGAAGATCAGAACCAGCTATATTTGGACCTCATCATGATGGCGCTGCCGGCAGCGCTCCGTCAGACCCTGGAGGCTCGGATGAAAGGCTACGAATACCAGAGCGACTTCGCCCGCAAGTACTATGGCCAGGGCCGGCAAGAGGGCCGCGAAGAAGGTCGGCAAGAGGGGCTGCGAGCCGCCGTGGTCACGCTGGCACAAGCCAAGCTCGAGGAACTATCCGATGACGACGTCGCCGCGCTCGGTGCGGTGTCCGACCAGCGCATCCTCACCGAGCTGATCACCGCGCTCGCCCAGGCACCCAGTGGTCCAGATGCCCGTACCGTGCTGAACCGCGCGCTCGCCGGATAGCACCGTCGCGAGCGGCGGCGACTGCCGGCGACTACCGGCACTGCCGGCTACTGATAGATGTACGTGGCGCCCGAGCTGCCCGCCGAGTTGTCGGTCTGGCTGCCGTTGATGCCGGTCGCCTTGCTCGACTCGAACGGGGCGCCGACGGCGAGCATGCTGCCGTCGGTCGACAGCGAGACGCTGTAGCCGAAGAAGTCGGAGGCGTCGGTGTTGAGCGCCTTGACGTAGGACTGCTGGGTCCACGACGCGCCGCTGTGGGCGAACACGTAGGCCGCGCCGGCGAACAGCGCCGACATGTCGGCCTGGTTGCCGCCGACGCCGGTCGCCTTGCTCGACTCACCGTAGGCACCGACCGCGAGCCGCGAGCCATCCGCCGACAGCGCCACGCTGTGGCCGAAAAAACCGTGGAGCTGCGGGTTCGAGGCCTTGACGCCGGCCGACTGGCTCCAGGTCCCGGCGCTGAGCGCGTAGACGTAGACCTCGCCTTCGGTGGCCATCATGCCCTCCGAGACGTCCTCGGCGCCGACCGCCAGGGTCGCGCCGTCGCCGGACAGCGACAGGCTGGTGCCGAACGCGGCGCCCGCGGCCGGGTCGGACGCCTTGACGTAGGCCTGCTGGGTCCACGTGCCGTTGAGCGCGAACACGTACGCCGCGCCCGCACTGGCGTCGCTGTCGTCGGCCTGGCTGGTGCCGTTGCCGGCCTCGTTGATCGCACCGACCGCCAGGGTCGCGCCGTCGGTCGACAGCCCGACGCTCGCACCGAAGTTGTCGCCGGCGCCCGTGTTGGACGCCTTGACGTACGCCTGCTGGGTCCACGCCGTGCCGGTGCGCGTGAACACGTAGGCCGCGCCGGAGTCGAGCGCGGTGCCGTCGGCCTGGTTGCCGTTGACCCCGGTCGCCGAGCTGTCCTCGCTGATCGCGCCCACGGCCAGGGTGGCGCCATCGCCCGACAGCGCGACCGCTTTGCCGAAGCTGTCGCCGGCGTTGCGGTTCGACGCCTTGATGTAAGCCTGCTGGGTCCACGTCGTGCCGCTGCGGGTGAACACGTAGGCCGCGCCGGCGTCCATCGCCGAGTTGTCGGTCTGGTCCGTGGCGCTCGCGCTGTCCTCACCGAACGCACCGACCGCGAGCGTCGAGCCATCGGCCGACAGCGCCAGCGCGAACCCGAAGTGATCGTTGGCGTCGGTGTTCGACGCCTTGACGTACGCCTGCTGGATCCAGGTGTTGCCGCTGCGCGCGTAGATGTAGACCGCGCCGGCGCCCTTCGCGGAGTTGTCGGCCGCGTTGCCGCCGACCCCGGTCGCCTTGCTCGCTTCCTGCTCGGCGCCGACCGCCATCGTCGAGCCATCCGCCGACAGCACGACCGCCCCGCCCGCGGTGTCGCCCGCGTCGGTGTTCGACGCCTTGACGTAGGTGAACACGTTCGGGTTGCAGGTGGCGCTGCAGCCGTCCCAGTTGATGGTGTTGCCGTCGTCGCACGCCTCGCCCGCGGTCATGATGCCGTTGCCGCACGCGGTCCGCGTACAGTTGCTGTCACAGCCATCGCCGTCGGTGTGGTTGCCGTCGTCGCACTGCTCGCCGGTCGAGACCACGCCGTTGCCGCAGCCGGACGGCACGCACGTGCTATCGCAGCCGTCGCCGTCGGTGGTGTTGCCGTCGTCGCAGGTCTCCGAGCCGGTGATGATGCCGTTGCCGCACGCGGTCACCGTGCAGTTGCTGTCGCAGCCGTCGCCGTCGGTGGTGTTGCCGTCGTCGCACTTCTCGCCGTCGGTGACGATGCCGTTGCCGCACGCGGTCACCGTGCAGTTGCTGTCGCAGCCATCGCCGTCGACCGTGTTACCGTCGTCGCACACCTCGCCCTTGTCGAGCACGCCGTTGCCGCACAGGCCCTCGGGGGTCCGGCACTGCGGGGTGGCAACGCACGCCGGATCGGCGCAGTCGGCGAGGCCGTTGCCATCCTCGTCGCCGGGTGTCGCGCAGTCCTCGCCGCTGTCGTCGTCACCCGACTTGGCAGAGGAGTTATCGCCGCAGCCAATGAACAGGGCGGCACCGAGTAGGGCGAAAGGCAAGATAGAGCGCATGGAGGACCTCGCAATGACCCGGCGACCGGGCGAAGACGGCTACCCGCGATGCGGGGGTTCGCGCCGCGACCGCAGACGTGAGCCCGCGCTACCGCGCCAGCTCATGACTACGACCCCGACCGCATCGAATGCTCGCACGCGAACGACGGCACAGCAACGAACCGTCTCATTGGATCGGATCACAAAACGGAAGACAGGTGAGGCGATGTACCGTTACACAGCCGCCGAGTGCGATGATCGCGTACGTCAGCCTATAGAAGTGACTGGCACCAGCGCGGTCCCGGGCGCCCAGCACGCGTGGGTGCCGCTCGAGATCCGCGCCGGCAAGGCGATCCGCGCGATCGGACCATCGGCGATCCGCGCCGCATCGAACACGTGGCACTCGGAGCGGTCGCGCTCGACGTCGGTCACGAACGTCACCAGCCAGCCGTCGTCCTCGGCGGTCGCGCCCGGCCGCGGCGCCATCGGCGATTCACTGGCGAACACGCCGTCCGGATAGCGCCAGCGCTGCTCGGCGCCGGTCTCGAGGTCGTAGCGCACCAGGCCGTCGAACAGGAACCAGCCGCGCGGCAGGGTCATCGACCACACATAGCGGTGGCGCCGGCCGGGCCGCGCGTAGTGGATCGACGGAAATTCGCTGATCGCCTCGTACAGCCGCTCCTCGCGGCACGCCCCGGTGCGCAGATCGAACCGCCAGCGATGCGGCCGCGCGCCCATCGCGTGGGCGTCGACCATGCGCTTGAGCGGCCCGTACTCGCCGTCGGCGGGATCCGGCCGCGACACCGGATCGGTCTGGAAGTAGCCGTCGAGGACGATCGTGTCGCCGTCCTCGTAGGCGTTGATCCAGTGCAGCACGTAGGTCGGCGCGGCCTCGAACCAGCGGACCTCGCCGCCGTGGCGCGGCACCACCGCGAACCGCGACGGCAGATCGGGCCGCCAGCGCGGGCGATAGTTGCCCAGCGCCAGCTGCGCGGGATCCCAGAACAGCGGCAGATCGTTGAGGATCGCGTAGTGCTCGGTGAACGCCATGTCGTGCGGCAGCCGCGGCCCGGGCAGCGGGATCGGCTGGAGCAAGGTCCGCGCGCCGGTCGCATCGAGCACGCCGTACTGCAGATAAGGCGCCGCGGTGCCGTAGCTGAAGAACAACAGCTCGCCGGTCGCCGGATCGAGCTTGGCGTGCGCCGAGACGCCGGCCGGCGGCGCCCAGCTCGCCGGGCCGTGCTGCAAAAGGCTCACCGGATCCATCGCGTAGGCCTCGCCGCACTGGTAATGGGTCGAGATCGCGCGCCCGGCGTGCACGACGACGTCGGTCGACGACGCGTCCTTGAGCTTGCCCCGCGCGCACCAGCCGTCGCGCCGCGACTTCGCCGGCGGCTCGATGATCCCGGCCCACAGCGGCTCGCCCGCCGCGAGCTCCGCCGCCAGCCCCGCGGTGCGCACGAACCGGTTGCGGTAGCTCGCGCGCCCGCCCGCGAACCGGATCGCATGCATCATGCCGTCGCCGTCGAACGGGTGGTAGCGGCCGATCGACGGCATCACCGGGTTCTCGGTGTTGCGCAGGTACACGCCGTCGAGCCCTTCGGGGATCGCGCCTTCCACGACGTCGAGCTCGTCGGCGTCGTACTCGACGAACATCGGCCGCCATGCGCCGGTGCGATACGGATGATCGTCATCGGCGGGGAGCCGGTTGGGGAGCCGGCTGACTTCGCGAACCTGCATCGCCTGATCTAACCAGCTTCCGGCGCCGGGCGGCAGTGAATCAGCGCTCCCTAGCGAGCCGTCAGTGAGGCAACACGCCATCGAGCAGCGCGAACAGCGTCTGCCAGTGGCGCTCGGCCGCGGCGGCATCGTGCACCGGGGTGTCGCGCGGTACCCAGCCGTGCTTCGCCGGGTAGGTCTCGAGCGTGAACGCCACGTCCGCCGCGCGCAGCGCCGCCTCGAGCCGATCCCGCATCGCGTCGTCGAAGTGCGCGTCGCCGGACGCGCGGCCGATGTACAGCGGCGCCCGGATCTTCGGCGCGAGCAAGTGCACGCTGTCGGGCGCGTCGGTCGCGAGGCCCCCCGGGTGGTAGGCCGCGGCGGCCGCGATCCGGTCGGGGAAGTGGCCGGCGGCGGCGATCGCGAGGCCGCCGCCCATGCAGTAGCCGGTCGCGCCGACCTTGCCCGGCCGGACATCAGGCTCGCCGGCGAGGAACGCGAGGATCGCGCGGGTGTCGCGCATCGCGGGGGCCTGGCCGAACTTGGATCCGAAGCGCTGCGCCAGGTGCTGGCGCGCCGCGGGATCGCTGAAGATCTGGACCGGGTCCATCGGCTCGTAGGGGCCGCTGCGGTAGTACAGGTCGGGCAGCAGCACGTAGAACCCGTGCGCGGCCATGCGCTCGGCCATCTCGAACAGCGCCGGGCGGATGCCGAGGCCGTCCATGTAGAACAGCACCGCGGGCCATGGCCCCTGCCCCGGCGGGCGAAACCGGTGCGCCGGACATACCCCGTCGTCGGTCGTGATGTCGATCTGGTCGGTCATGACCGAACTCTCGCATCACCTGCGGTGCGGCACGAGCGGGAGCGGGAGCCGAAGCGTGAACCAGCGTGAACCGCGCGCCGGTCGGGCGCCGGTCGTTCGCCGGCCAGACTGCCGGTCGTTCGCCGGTCAAGCCGCCGGTCAGCTCGGTTTCTTGACCAGCGTCGCCACCGCGGTCGCGAGCGGCGCGTCGGCGAGCCCGAAGCAGTCGCGCAGTAGCGCCGCGATCTCGGGCTCGGAGCCGCCGGCGACCGCCGTGCGCAGCCCCATCGCCTTACCCATGAACGCCGGCCCTGCCGCGGCCGCCTGGGTCTGGAAGTGCTGCGCCGCCGCGTGCGCGCCGGGACCGTCGAGTCCGAGCAGCGTCTGCAGCACCGTGCCGGCAGCGTCGACGTCGCCCTTCATGATCGCCGCCGCGAAGTCGCGAAAAGTCACATCAGCCATGGCGCACGCTACCGCACCGCGGTCCCGCGCGATCGGGTAGGACGCCCGCGCCCTCGGAGAACGTCGCAGCAACCGACCTGCCCGGACTGGCACTTGACTTGAACTGCCTCGGAGTTACGGAGGAGACCATGCCGACAAGTAACCTGTACGCGACCCAGCCGTTCCCCGGCCCCGGCGCCAATGCCGGCGCTGATGATCGACGAGGATCGTGGCCTGCCGGCGGTGCCTGGCCGGCCACCGCGCGCCCGCGCACAGAGGAGTCTGCGATCGGCACCGAGCCTGCTGTTCCGCCAGGCGCGCCCGACGCGCCGGCCGCCATCCACGATGGCGTCAGTGGAGGCGTCACCGGAGCTCCCAGCGTCAACAGCGTCACCGGAGCCTCCGGAATCAACGACGGCGTCACCGAGCGGGAGGCCGCCCTGCGCGCGCTGCGCAGCCTCGAGGCCACCGAGGCGCGGCTCGCCCGCAACGCCGCGCGGGAAGCCGACGAGGCGCGCGGCAAGCTGGTCCAGGAGCTGTTGCCGGTGCTCGACAACCTCGACCGGACGATCGCGGCCGGCGCGGCGCCGGACCACCGCGGCGACCCGGCGATGCTCGAAGGCGTCCGGATGGTGCGCCAGCAACTCGAGGGCGTACTCCGGGGCTACGGCGTCGAGCGCGTCGAGGCCGTGGGCCAGCGCTTCGATCCGAGCCTGCATGAAGCGATCGGCCTGACCCAGGTCGGCGATCCGGCGCGCCATGGCGTCGTGGTCCACCAGGCCGAGCCGGGCTACCGGTTCGCCGGCCGGCTGCTGCGACCGGCCAAGGTCAGCGTCGGCAAGCTCGCCGCGCCGGCGTACGCGCCGCAGCGGCCGATCTGGCGCTGAGCTAGCCTGGCCCGGAGCTCTCCGGGAATGATCCGGATCGACGGGCAGCAACGATTTGTCCCGCCAGGGCGGACGTGATCCCCGCCGTCAGG